>NZ_JABMCA010000148.1:0-6087 GCF_014706005.1 Actinomadura sp. RB99
GCCGCGTCCGGGTCGTCGAAGCGACCGCCGCCGGCCTCGAGGTGAGGTCCGCGGTCGCCGCCGACCTCCACAAGATCGAGAACGCCCTGCTCGCCGACCTGCCCGACAGCGACCGCCGCACCCTGCTCACCGGTCTGCAGCACATCGTCAACGGCCCCCTCGACAACCTCCGAAACACCCGCCCCGACCAGAACCGTCACTGATCGCCTTGGCCACCGACGACTCGTCTTGCACGTCCAGCTCGATGCCGACCGCCCCGGAAGTCCCGCGGCGACCTCGCTCGCACGACGGCCGGATCGGCCGGTCAGCGCGACCGTCGCTCCAGCCGTGGCCAGGGCGGAGGCCATGGAACGGCCCGCACGCGCTCGCCGGCCATACCACCCGGTGATCACGAGCGGGACTCTTCGGTCGTCCTGCCAGCCACTCTCGCCACCGTAAGGATCACGCTCTCTACCTGCTCGAACGGCTCAGTTCGCGGCTGGTGGAAGCTTTCTTATCGACAGGCCGAGTTCTCCATGGCGGCGATATCGGTTGACCCACTTCGACGCGGTCGCCCGCGATTTCTCCATCTCTGCCGCGACATGGGCGATCGGCTGGGTCCGGCAACAGGCGATAAGTCGACGTCGGCCCTCTGGCGTCAGTGGCGCGTTCTTATGCATCGCGCCTCCCGTCTTCCGCTGCTGCGTATGTCGTGATCCGGGCTGTGCGGCCGGGGATGCGGGTGGTGACGCGTAGCGCGATCAGGTACCGCCAGGGCATGTGCTGTTCGGGAAGAAAATCGCCTAAGCGATCGAAGCGGCGAAGGAGCAGCGGGCTATAGGCCGCCTGGTTGGGGATCACGTTGAGCGCGTCGCGCAGTTCATGGGCATGGTCGCTGACCATGGCGGGGCGCAGTCGATGGGTGGTGGAGGCGATGAGCTCGGCGATCGCGCCCTCGTTCATCACACCCTGATTGTCGACGACCGCATGGCGTCCGTGGAGGATATCGCGGGCCGCTTCGGTGAGGAGTGGGTCGCTGAGCGCGATGTGGCTCAGTGTCCGGTCGATGTCGTCTCGCGCTGATGCTGGGTAGCTCGCTGTGTCCTGGATCGACTCGGCAAGCCACAGAAGATCGCAGTAGGCGGCCTCGAATTCGATGGTGTCCATAGGGCCTTCCCAAGGCGTGGGGTGATACGGGCTATTTGCTGAGCACTGCGGTGGTGTCGCGGTTGGTGCGGGAGAGTGCGGCGAGCACGAGCAGGCACAAGACGGCGACGGTTCCTGCGAACCAGGTCATGGCGGTGGTGAGGTCGAGGATGGTGGCAAGGAAGCCCACACCGAGCACGGGCAGTCCGACGCCGGTGTAGACGATGACGTAGAAGCTGGAAAGCACCTCGGCGTGCCTGGTGGAAGGGGCGTTGTTGTTCACCGTGGTGAGGCCACCGAGGAACACCAGCCCATGGCCGACCCCGGCGAGGACGGTGGCTGCCAGAAGTAGTGCGAGCGAGGGCGCGTTCCCGACCAGTACGAGGAGTCCCAACCCCGCCGCCAGGATTGACAGACCGGCGAGTTGCAGGCGGCGTGGTGGTCGTCCGTAGGTGAGGAGTTGGACGGCGATGGAGCTGGCCAGCATGAGTGCTGAGGTTCCGCCGCCGAGGAGCAGGTTTGTGCTGCCCGTCAGCGCGGCTACGTAGGTCGGGATGAGGGAGAGGAACAGCCCGATGACCGCGAAGGCGAGGAAGTTGGCGCTCCCGCTGGTCATGAACACTGTTCGCATTGCGGCCGGAATCCGCGGTCGGCGAGGACGCCATCGTGTCGTCTGGTGGGTCGAGGGCATCCGCGTGACCGCTACGGCCGCAGGGATGAGGAGCGCGATCTCGACGACGAACGGCGTCACATCAGGAGCCGGCGCGTATTCGGCGATCAGTCCGGCCAGGACTGGTCCCAGGCCCAGGCCGCCGACCGAGGCCACCGTGGTAACCAACGCGGCCTTGTGGCGGCTGCCGGTGGGTTCGAGTTCGCTGAGCGTAGCCGTCAGAGCCCCGGATGCCGCTCCAACCGAGAGGCCCTGCAGGATCCGAGCTGCGAAGAGCCAGCCAGTGCTGCCGGCCAGCGCGAACCCCAGTGAACCCAAGGCTGCCAGCGCGAGAGCCGGCAGCAGGACCTGGCGTCGCCCGATCGCATCGGAGAGCGGGCCGGCCACGAGCAGGGACGGGATGAGGACCGCGACGTAGACGGCGAAGATCAGTGTGACGACGAACGGGGAGAACCCGAACGTCGTCTCGTAGCTGCGATACAGCGGGGTGGGCAGGTTGGTTCCCGCGAGCAAAATCAGCAGTGCATACGCCGTCGCCCAGAACCTCCACCGGCTCGCCCCACCTGCCCGCAAAATGCCGGCACCCGATGCTGCTGAGTCGGGAGGTTGAGCCACGTCCTGAGCGCCGCTGTCGTCTGTCCTGCCACTGCCTGCCATGTTCATGGTTTCCGAACATAGCAGATGTTCGCGCATGCCGAACATGTTCGGTACTGTGGGAGCCATGGCCAGTAGGACTGCGACCAAGCTCGTGCACCCAGCCGCCGGTGAGCTGGAGTTCACGACCGTGATGGCAGCACTCAGCGACCCGGTCCGATTGGCGATCGTTGCGCGGCTCGCCGACGTCGAACCCGACGGTGAATTGGCCTGCGCAACGTTCGCGCTGCCCGTCAGTAAGTCCACCCAAAGCGGTCACTTCAAGACCCTCCGCGAAGCGGGAGTGATCTACCAGCGAGACGAGGGCACCAGGCGGCTTAATCGGCTCCGGCGTACCGACCTCGACAATCGCTTCCCCGGGCTCCTCGATCTCGTCATCCCGCAAGGGCGCGACATCATCGCGAGATAGGTACAACCGATACTCAGGCGTCAACAACCTGCTGGCCAGCAACACCTAGACCCTCAAGTTCAAGAGGCGATTGACGCCGATTCTTGTTCGCTGGATCTACCTTGGGTCGATCCCCATTGCCGCTGAGCCTTTTCCAGTTTGGTCGTGCTGGTCACAAGGTGGTTGCGGTGGGCTGAGGTGGCCGGTGACGCGACGAGGCCCCGGGTAGATGCGAAGTCGACCAAACAACCGCCCTGCCAGAAGCCTCTGGTGTCGTCTTACCGCGCTGCGCTGGATCTGTCGCCCGCTACCGGTGCCTTCGTGGCAGAACTGATCGCCGGCCACCGCGACCGGATCGGCTCACGTTGGCGCGTGCGTTGAACCCCGGCCGCCAGGCGCTGCTGGTACTGGTGCACCTGCGCTGCAACGAGACCTTCGCCCGTCTCGCCGCCGCGTTCGGTGTCGGCCGGCGACCGCGCACCGCCACGTCACCGAGGTGATCGCGCCGCTAGCCGAGCAGGCACCGGAGGACCTGCGGGAGGCGATGCGGATCGCGGCACGCAAGGCTTACGTCATCGGGCGATCGCCTGCTACGCCAACAAGGGTCATGTCGGCACGGGCGCGCGATCACGCTCAGGTCCGCGCGCCCGGCAAGCAGGGCGTCGCTATACTTAAAAGCTGGCGCATCCTGCGCAAGGCCCGCTACTCGCCAAGCCGTCTGACCACCATCAGACAGGCGATCCTCGCCCTGCACCCATCAGGCCCACTGAAGTTGGAAAGACCTCTGTGGTCCGACAAGTACGTGTACATGTTGCCGGTCCGGGTTGTTCACCTCAACCTGGCGATGCAGCATCGGCGGCGTTGCGCACGAGCGTTACCCGCGGCAAGCCTTCAACCATCCGCGGCACCGCCCATGGTTGCACGGGCGTTGTTCCCTTCGGCCGGCCCTCCGGACAGGACGAACGTAGGCAACGGAATCTTCGCGCTCTTCCGTGAGAGTGACTGGACCATCAACCGCCCGGGAGGCGATGACAGTGAATGACCAGCTACGGATCCGAATGAAGGGCCACCTCGGGGGACAACTCTCCAGGTTTCGCGAGCAGGTGGGGCTGAGTCCGTATGGCCGCCTTGATGATGACTGGGATGAAGAATTCGGACAGCGAGAGTTGCGATCCAAGGAACAAGGTCATGTGAAGCTGACGCTCTGGCGTTGGGCCGACGATGACTGGATGATTTCGCTCGCCTACGAGCGGGATCCGCTACCCTTGGATGAGGCTGAAGCCTTGCGCCGGAATATCCTGGACGCCGCGGCCGCAGTCGGGCTGACGGTAACCTTTCAGTTTCCCCCGCAGAATTTGCAGTGAGCAGCGGAAATAACGAAAGCAGAATTTGCGTTCGTTGTCGGCCGCGGGGCAGGCCTATCTGCGGTAGCAGCTGTGGCCGTCGTCTTCGGGCTGCTTTGGATCTGGTCGTTTTCGACGTGGCTGGGCGCGGCGATGTGGCTTACCGCGCCGATCCTGATCGGTAGCGCTCTGCTCTGGTGGTCGTCGTCCGGATCGTCATCCGAGCAACGCCGTACTCCTCAGCGGGATCCGGATTCGACGTCAGGGCGGCACGCTCAGCTAGGACACCATCCCGTATCTGTTGATGTGGTCTGCAATCTGGATATAGCGGTACTCAGTGGGATCCCAGTCAATCGGGTACTCGTGGTCATCTGACATGTAGATCACCCTAGACAGCCCCTGACCTAGGTAAACACCAAGGGCTTCTATAGTTGTCTACATCGACCTGCAGCTAATCCATGTCTCTCTTGCGCGTGCCACCGCTGACCGATTGGACGATCACGCTCGAAGGTCGAACGTAGGTCGCGACCCGACATGAGAACCTCGGCGCCTACCAGCGCCAACGGGGCGCCGTGTCAGAAGCTGGACGCACAGACGGAAGGCGAACTCCGGCTCCTCGGCGATGCACAGACGCGCCTTACTGAGCGCCTCGCAGTCGCAGAGGCCGCACGGCTGACGGTCAAGCCACACGCCGAGGCGCCCGGCAGCGAGCCGTGCAAGGGCTATCTGTCATGAACGACGTACGCACGCAAGAGTCGCGCAACTGGCACCCTGCCTACGTGAGGGCAGCGGAGAGCCTCCGTGACTGGATTCTTAGCGGAGAATTCGAAGTCGGCGCCACGATCCCTAGCGAGCCTGATTTGGCTGATCAGTACGGCATCTCGCGTACGAGCCTCCGCAACGCCGTCCGCCAACTGCGAGATCGGGGACTTGTTGCGACACGGCAAGGCGCGGGCACCTACGTACTCCCTCGCGACAAGGCGCCTTTTGATGGCGTCGCCATCGACGGCCAGGACGAAGCAGAGAAGGCAGTCGCTGCCACATTGCCCAACCTTGACCCCCGATACATCCGATGCGAGGCCGGTCACGAGTTGGCCGACTTGCTCAGCAAAAAACGTATCCCAATCCTCCCCGTGACTGACTACCTCCGCCTCGGCCCCCGCAACGAGCCCGAGAGATGGCTTAACGCGTTGCTGTGGTCGACAGAAAGCGACAGCACAAAAACCGACGTTCATTCCACGCCGTGCATTCTCTCAATTCGCACGGAGACGCCGACGACCCCCAGATCGGCCGCTCGTACGACATCGACAACCTCACTGCCGACCGCATCTGTGACCGCGCCCGCGCCTTGCGGAGGGCCGTCGGCACCCTGACCGGCTATACGGTCGGGGAGGACACGACAGCCGCCGACGCCGGTATCTCGCTCGTCGACGACGTCGCCGCCGTCATCGCCTCCGGCGAAGACAAAGTCTGGTCGGAAACCGTCGTCCGGCGCCTCGCCGAACTCCGCCCCGGCCTGTACGCCGGATGGACGCCCGGACAGCTCGCCGACGCTCTCAAGCCCTACGGGATCAACACTCGGCAGGTCTGGGGGCAGGACGACGACGGCAAGGGGGCGAACCGGCGAGGCATCGTCCGAGAGGACGTCCTAGAGGCCGCGCGGAAGACCTCCGGCACGCCCTGACCGACGCTCCGGGCGCCGCTAGGTCTAGCGCCCCTACCCGCTAGACCTAGCGGCCCCGCTAGCGGCACATCTTCCCCCTGACCAGCGAACAAGCGTTCTAGCTGTACTGATCACGAACGTTGTTGACACCGGTGGGTGTCTGGTGAGCGAGGAAGACCTCCGATGTGGTGGAGGTGTCTAGGTCCACACCACAGCGGAGGTCTTCGTGCCCCACCGTAACGCC
>NZ_JABMCA010000149.1:0-5945 GCF_014706005.1 Actinomadura sp. RB99
GCGGGGGCCGTCGCGGCGCGTCCCGCCCGGCCCGCCCGTCCGGGACGGGCCGCCGGGCCGCGCGGTGGGCGCGGTCGTGCGGAACGCGGCCGTCCGGCTCTTCGCGGACGCCCCGCCCTTTCCGGAACCGGCCCTCCCGGAGCCGCTCTTGCCCGACGCCGCCTTGCCGGAGGTCGTTTTGCCGGAGGCCGCCTTGCCGGAGGCGCTCTTGGTGGTCGCGCCCTTGCCGGCCGGCTTCTTCTCCGCGTCCTTCTTACCGGTCCCCTTGCGCGGCTGCGGGACGGTGCCGCCGCGTGCGGGGCGGCGGGCGGCGGGACCGCCCTTCTTGCCCGGCCGCCCCGCCGCGTCCGCCCGTCCCCCGGGCGGACGCGGCGGGTTGCCGGTCTGACGCCCGGACGCGCGCGCCGCGCCCGGGCCGCTCTTGTCGTCCCCCGCCGATCCCCGGGGACCGCGTTTCCGGCCGGGCGGCGGCCCCGCGGCCCCGCGTCCCGGTCCCTTCGTCACCGCGTCCCCCGCCCCTCGGCGCCGGCACCGTCGAGGCCGCTGCCCCGCGTCACGGCCGGCCGCTCCCCGTCCCGGCGCCGTGCGCGGCCCCGGTCCCTCGTGGCGCCGTGCCGCCGTGCGGCGCGCCGTTGCCGTGCGGCGCGCCGTTGCCCTGCGGCGCACCGTTGCCCTGCGCCGAGCCGTTGCCCCGCGCGGAGCCGGAGCCGTTCGCGCCGGACGGCTCCGGGACGCCGTCGCCGGGCACCACCGTGCCCGGCACGCCCAGGACGGCCGCGGCGCCGGCCGACGCGGTGGCCGCCTCCGGAACGGGCCGCAGGCCCCCGGCACTCGTCCTGCCGGTGCCGGGGAAGTAGAACCGCGGGTACTTGTTCTGGACCATCCCCTGCGCCTCGGCCTTCCGCGCGAGGTTCTGCGGGGAGTTCTCCTCCTCGTTCTGCGCCTGGAGCTCCTGGCCCTGCTGGTCGAGCTCCTTGTTCTGCTGCTCCAGCTTGCTCAGCGTGAAGGCGTCCTTGGCCAGGACGGTGTTGAGCAGCAGCAGGCTCACCAGGGCGCCGCCGAGCAGCGCGATGATGAGCAGCACGAACGGGGCGCGCGGCGGGACGGCGGCCGAGCGCCGGACCGGCCGGGACTCGCGGCGCGCCCGGACCTCCGCCTGCGCCTTCCCGTCCGGCGCCTTCTTCGGCGGGGCGTTCTTCGCCGGCGCGCGCTTCGGCGCGGCGGGCTCGGTCGGGGCGCCCTTGCGCGGCCGGGCCTTGGCCGGAGCGGCGGCGGCCCGCGCGCCCTTCGCCGGGCTCTTGGCGGGGCTCTTCACCGGGCTCTTGGCCGCCGTGCCCTTCGCCGGGCGGCGCGGCGGCGCGGCGGCGCGGCCCGCGGCGTCATCGTCCGGGCGGTCCGGGTCGGGCCTCTTCCTCCCGGGCGCGGCCTTCTTCGGCGCGTTCCTGGCGGGCGCGGTGGCCGGCGGGCGTCGGCTCGTCGTCGTCATGTCGCCTCCCGGACCCGCTCGGCGGCGCGCATCCGCACCGATCCGGCCCTTGGGTTGGTCGTGGTCTCCTCGTCGGACGGCAGCTCGGCCCCGCGCGTCAGGAGCCGGAACCTCGGCTCGTGCTCGGGCAGCGGGACGGGCAGCTCCGGCGGGGTGGTGTCGGCCGCCTCCGCGGCGAGGACCCGCTTGGTGATGCGGTCCTCGAGCGAGTGGTAGCTGAGGACGGCGACCCGGCCGCCGACCGGGAGCGCGTCCAGGGCGGCGGGCAGCGCCCGCCGCCAGATGTCCAGCTCGCCGTTCACCTCGATGCGCAGCGCCTGGAACGTCCGTTTGGCCGGGTTGCCGCCGGTGCGGCGGGTCGCGGCCGGGATGGAGGTGCGGACCAGGTCGGCGAGCCGCCTGGTGGAGTCGAGGGGGGCGCGCTCGCGCTCGCGGACGATCGCCGCGGCGATGCGCTGGGCGAACCGCTCCTCGCCGTACTCGCGCAGGATGCGGGCGAGCTCGGCGGGCGGGTAGCCGTTGACGACCTCCGCCGCGGTTAGCGTCTGGGTGCGGTCCATCCGCATGTCGAGGGGCGCGTCGTAGGAGTAGGCGAAGCCGCGGTCGGCCTCGTCCAGCTGCGGGGAGGAGACGCCGAGGTCGAACAGGACGGCGTCCACGGACGGGACGCCGAGCCGCGCGAGGACGCCGGGGATCTCGTCGTAGACGGCGTGCTCCAGGGCGACCCGGTCGCCGAAGGGGGCGAGCCGGCGCGCGGAGCGCTCCAGCGCGGTGGTGTCGCGGTCGAGGCCGATGAGCCGCAGGTCCGGGTGGGCCCGGAGCATGGCCTCGGCGTGGCCGCCCATGCCGAGGGTGGCGTCGAGGTAGCGGGGCGCGCGCCCCGCGTCGCGGGCGGCGGCGACCGCGGGGGCGAGGAGTTCCAGAACGCGACCGAGCATGACCGGTACGTGACCGGCCTCGGCCGCGTGGTCTCCCACGTCCATGGTTCACCCCCCTGGTACTGCCACCTCGCTCGCGGACTGTGTGGCATCGCCGGTCCGGACCTCGTCCCCCGGCGTCGGCCTCGCCCGGCCAGGTCCCCATCCGCTGCCCTGAGGAAGATCACCGCGTTACCGCGGGGGGTCGCCGTCTGGCGCCGGGGAAGCTGCGCCAGCTGGCTCGGAGAGCGGCTGGAGACCTGGCCGAACGTGGGCCGGTGCCGGTCAACGGACCGACGGGTCGTCTAGAGGATCCCTGGCAACACCTCCTCCGAGACGTCGGAGAACGCCTGCTCCTCCTGCTCGAGGTAGGACTCCCAGGCCTGGGCGTCCCAGATCTCCAGACGCGTGTTGGCGCCGATGACCGCGCAGTCGCGGGTGAGCCCCGCGTAGGCGCGCAGCGGCGGCGGGATCGTGACGCGGCCCTGCTTGTCGGGGACCTCGTCGGAGGCGCTGGCGAAGAAGACCCGGCTGTAGGCGCGGACCGCCTTCTCGGTGACCGGCGCGGCACGCAGAGCCTCGGTGATGCGCTGGAACTCCGCCATGGGGAAGACGTACAGGCAGCGTTCCTGGCCCTTCGTGATCACCAATCCCCCCGACAGCTCCTCGCGGTACTTCGCCGGCAGGAACAGTCGTCCCTTGTCGTCGAGGCGCGGTGAATGGGTGCCGAGGAACACCGGCCCCACCTCCCGCGCCGCATGAGGCGCTACTGCTCCCCACGGCGCCCCACTCTACTCCACTCTTCCCCACCGTCAACAAGGAAAACGCCTCTCACGCAGGAAGATCGTCGAGAAATCCGCAGGTCAGACGGGGTGGAGCGGAGTGGGGGGCGGCGGGCGCCCCCTGCGAGCCGTCCTCCGCGGTCCCCCACCGGAGCGGCCCCCGGCGCCGTCTCCGGACGGCCGACGAGGAGGCGCGCGGGAGGGGCTGGAACGGCCGGTGGGGCGAAGTGGTGGGCCCGGCAGGGCTGTGGTGGTGATCCCTGTGGAGCACAATGGGCTCGCGTTCCACATGAACATCGCGGCGGGCCCTCCGACGACGTACTGTCGGTTGGGCGGGCGCACAGAGCGCCGCACCGGTCGCGGGGAGACGGGCCCCCGGTCCCGGGGGGCGGGCCCCGTCAGGGGCCTTCGAGAACACCACGCGGCCGGACGGCTGAGGAGGGTTTGGTGGCAGTAGGCACGCACGGCGAGTCGTTCATGGAGACCGACCCCCCGGCATCGCGCCCCGCCCGGCCCGGCAGCGCGGGCGGCGGCGGGGCGGAGGGCCCGGCGGGACGTGAGGGCTCCGCCCGCGACCTCGCCGCCCTCGCGCGGATCGCCGACCGGATCCGGGGCGCCGTCGAGTCGGTGATCGAGGGCAAGCCGAAGGCGGTGCGGCTGGCGCTGACCGTCCTGCTCGCCGAGGGGCACCTGCTGATCGAGGACGTGCCCGGCGTCGGCAAGACGATGCTGGCCAAGGCCCTCGCGCGCTCGGTCGACTGCTCGGTGCGGCGGGTGCAGTTCACGCCGGACCTGCTGCCCAGCGACATCACCGGGGTCAGCGCCTACAACCAGGAGCTGCGCGAGTTCGAGTTCAAGCCGGGCCCGGTGTTCGCCAACATCGTGGTCGGCGACGAGATCAACCGGGCGTCGCCGAAGACGCAGTCGGCGCTGCTGGAGTGCATGGAGGAGCGCCAGGTCACGGTCGACGGCACCACCTACGCGCTGGAGCCCCCGTTCATGGTGATCTCCACGCAGAACCCGGTCGAGATGGAGGGCACCTACCCGCTGCCGGAGGCGCAGCGCGACCGGTTCACCGCGCGGATCTCGATGGGGTACCCCGACCCGGCGGCCGAGCTGGAGATGCTCGACGCGCACGGCGGGTCGTCGCCGCTGGACCGGCTCACCCCGGTCGCGCACGCCTCCGACGTCCGCGACCTGATCGAGGTGGTGCGGCGCCAGCACGTCGCGGCGTCGGTGCGGCAGTACGCGATCGACCTGGTCACCGCGACGCGCAAGCACCCTGAGCTGCGGCTCGGCGCCTCCCCCCGCGCCACCCTGCACCTGGTCCGGGCGGCGCGGGCGTACGCGGCGCTGGACGAGCGCGACTACGTGCTGCCGGACGACGTGCAGGAGCTGGCCGTCCCGGTCCTCGCGCACCGGCTGCTGCCGACCGCGGAGGCGCAGGTGGAGCGGCGGCGCCCCGAGCAGGTGGTCGCCGACCTGGTGCGCCGCCTGCCGGTGCCCGCACCCGGGAAGTGACCGGTTGAGGCGGGCGCTGGCCGGGCTGACCACGCGCGGGCGGTCCTTCGTGGCCGCCGGCGCGACGGCCATCGTGTGCGCGTTCGTGCTCGGCGAGCGGGACCTGCTGCGCGCCGGGATCCTGGTGCTGGTGCTGCCGCTGCTGTCGACGCTGGCGGTGTCGCGGACCCGCTACCGGCTGGCGTGCGCGCGGCGGCTGGAGCCGCCGCGGCTGCCGGTCGGCCACGAGACGCGCGTCGACCTGCGGCTGGAGAACGTCTCGCGGCTGCCGAGCGGGCTGCTGCTGGTGGAGGACCGGGTGCCGTACGCGCTCGGCGGGCGGGCGCGGTTCGTGCTGGACCGGATCGAGTCGCAGGGCTCGCGGGAGCTCGGCTACCGGATCCGGTCCGACGTGCGCGGCCGCTTCCGGGTGGGGCCGCTGACGGTCCGGCTGGCCGACCCGTTCGGGATGGTGGAGCTGGTCCGCTCGTTCAGCATGGCCGACACCCTCACCGTCACCCCGGCGATCGTGCCGCTGCCGGCGACCCGGCTGAGCGGCGCGTGGGGCGGCGGCGGCGAGAGCCTGGCCCGCTCGGTGTCGGCGGCGGGCGAGGACGACGTCGCGCCGCGCGAGTACCGGCACGGCGACGACCTGCGGCGGGTGCACTGGCGGTCGACGGCCCGGCACGGCGAGCTGATGGTGCGGCGCGAGGAGCAGCACTTCCAGAGCAGCGGGACGCTGTTCCTGGACACCCGGCGCCGCGCGCACTGGGGCGACGGCCCGGGCGGCTCGTTCGAGCAGGCGGTGTCGGTCGCCGCGTCGATCGGGGTGCATCTCGGCCGGACCGGGATGAACCTGCGGTTCGTGACCGACGAGGGCGAGGCGCTGTCGGCGGCGGCGTCGTTCGACGGGGCGTTCGAGGGGCTGCTGCTGGAGGCGCTGGCGGTGGCGCGGCGGTCCAAGGGCGCGTCGCTGACGCCCGGCCTCGCGGCGCTGGGCGGCGCACCCGGCCAGGGCCGGGAGGGCGACGGCCTCATCACGGCGGTGTTCGGCGCGCTGACCGCCGAGGAGGCGCACCGGGTCGCCGCGACGCGCCGCGGCGCGGGTTCCCGGCTCGCGGTGCTGCTCGACGCCTCCCCCGCCGGCCGGAACGGCGCGTCCGAGACGAGCCACCGCGCGCGGATAGACCAAGGCGGAGGTGGCGCTCGCCGAGGGCCTGGTGCCCCTCGACCCGCCGACCGCCGCGCGCTGGGCCGTCG
>NZ_JABMCA010000015.1:0-163487 GCF_014706005.1 Actinomadura sp. RB99
ACGGCGTCCTTCAGGTCGGGCAGGGACGCGTTGACCCCGGTGTCGACCACTGCGACGGTCACGCCGGCGCCCTTGCTCCGAGGCCACCACCACCGCCGCCGGGAAGCCCGCCGCCACCGCCGCCACCGGGGAAGCTGGACAGGTCGCTGCCGAGGCCACCGCTGCCGCCGAGGCTTCCCCCACCGCCGTGGCTGCCGCCGAGGCCGCCGGGATCGCTGCCGAAGCCGCCGCTGCCGCTCCCGCCGGGGAGGTGCGGCCCTCCGTCGCCGACCGGTGCGAACGGGCTCGAGCTACCGGCGCCGTGCTTGCCGAGGCCGCCGGGGTCGCTGCCGAAGCCACTGCCGGCACCACCGGCACCGCCTCCGTGCAGGCCACCGGGGCCGGCGCCGGGGCCACCGGGACCCGCGCCGGGGCCACCGGGACCACCGGGGAACGTCGGCTTGTCGCTCAGCCCACCGTGGTCCTCGGGGAGGTCCTTGGTGATCTGCGTCGGGTGGGCGTTGAAGGCCTCGCCGGTGCGGTTCAGGAACCGCTGCATCAGTTCCCGGCCGTGCTTGTCGTCGCCGCTGGTGTGGATGAGACCGTCACTGGCGTCCTGGCCGGCCTGCTTGTACCAGTCGAGGATCTGCGTGCCGTACCAGGTGTAGGTCGACGCGTTCGTGTGGCTGCTGTTCGACAGGTTGATCGAGGTCGCGTGGACCTGCTGCAGCTGGGCGACCGCCTTCTTGGCCTCGTCGCCCTTCCAGTGCTTGACGAGCGTCTGAGCGAACCCGCGGAGCGCGGTGCTCATTTCCGCAAGTGCGTCCGCCGCGTCGGAGTAGGCGGTGCCGGCCTCTTTCACCGGCTCCGAGTTGATGCTCGACAGCTTCTTCTTGACGTCGTCGAGGCTCATCCCGTCGGCTGTCGGCTTGGACCACGACTGGGAGCCGCGGATGACGTAGTACTCCTGGCCCATGGGCTGTACCTCCCTCCGTTCGGCGGGTTACTTGAAGTTGGCGTTGCCGCCGGGGTGGACGCCGTTGACCTGCTGCTGGGTCTTGCCGTGAGCGGCCTCGTAGCCGTCCGCGGTCGCCGTCAGCTTCTCGATCACGCCGTTGTAGGCGTCGGTGATGTTCTTGATGTACGTGCCGAACCCGTCGCGCGACTGGTTCGCCAGGTCGACGAAGCTCTCGCTGCCCGGGACGCCGCCGAGGTTGCCGGTGGTGATGGCGATCTTCTGGACCTTCGCGAGCCGCTGCTGCCAGCCGGTGAACTCGCTGTGCATCTTGCTGGCCAGGGCCCGCAGTTCCTTGGGGTCGACCTCGTAGCCGTCGTCCGCCTCGATGCCCCACTTCTCGTCGTCGGGCTGGGACTTGCGCGGGACGGAGTTGGAGGGATCCGTCGGGCTCTTGGCCGGAATACCGTACTGGTAGTAGAGCTGCCGCTGCTCGTACTCGGGAAGGTCGTTCCACTCCTGCTGGGTCAGCCCGTGCTGGGTGTGGACCTGGGTGTACTCGCCGGCACCAGTCGTGTAGGTGTAGTCGACCTTCGCGAGCGCTTCAGGCGGCAGGTTGTACTTGCTCATAGCTCATCCTCCTGGCGAATGGCCTCCGGACCCCCCGGGCGCGCCTACGCCGTGCGGCCCGGCGGGGGCGGCACGACGTAGGCGGTCCAGCGGTCGTTCAGCCCCAGATGCCCTGGTTGCGGCGCTCGGCGGCGCTGTAGTTGCTGTGCGCCTCGCCGATGACGACACCGAGCTGGTTGAGGACCTGGCCCATGTGGGCGGCGGCGGCGTCCCACGTGCGCTTGGCCTCCCAGTAGGCGCCCTGGGCGTCGCCCTCCCACTGGGAGAGGTGCTGCTCGAGCTGCGCCTCCAGGTCGTGGAGTTCGTCGGTCAGGGCGCGGTAGGCCAGCGAGAAGTCGGCCTGCGCCTGCTGCATGGTGCCGAAGTTCGCCTTGGTGTAACTGTCGCTCACGTCTCGAGTCCTTCGCGTTCAGAGGGTCGGCGGGTGGGGGGACGATCAGGTGCCGCCGTTGAGCAGCTGGTTGATCTTGTTGACCGCCTCGGTCTGCTCCTGCTCGGTCGACTCGTAGGTGATCTTCGTGTGCGTCAGCTTCTGGTGCATGCCGTCGAGGGCGGTGCGCACCTTGTTCATCTCGGTCTGGAACTCGTTGAAGACCCGGTCGAAGGACACCGCGGCGTTGCCGGCCCAGCCGGACATCAGCGAGGACTTGTGGCTCTCGAGCTGGCTCTGCAGGCCCTTGACGATGTTCGCGGAGTCCTCGATCCGCGTCGCCGCCTGCTGCATTGCGTTTCTGTCGACTGCGGACTGTCCACCCACAGTGTCACCTCCGTTTGCGAGTCTGTGGCGCCGCGCCGCGGGAGCCGCAGAGAGCCGGCGCGCGGCCTGCCCGGGGAGCACTCCTGAGGCACGAAATGTCAGCGATCATAGGTCGTATGTCCCGCCTATGTCGACGCGAATGTTGATCTAGCGGTTCATCCCGGGTTGAGAATGTTGATGTGATCTGTATCACACCGATTTTCGGACAGTCGCTTCGTCAGCCCTGCGCGGTCGGAATGGGCTTTCGGGCCTGTGTCGGGTCCAGCGCGGGGCCCTGCGGGATGAGGTGCACCACGCTCGACGGCACCGGAGCCGCCTTCTTCGCGTCGTAGCCGAGCTTCTTCGCGACGTCCGCCGACGGCAGCGCGAACCGGATGCCCTGGTCGTTGACGAGCGACAGCGAGCCGGAGCCCTCGGTGGCGGTGGACGAGTCGCCGGTGCCCGGCACGAGGCTCATCAGCGCGGCGCCGCCCGGCGGCAGGACCATCTGGTCCACGGTGCTGGACCCGCCGGCGGACCCGGACCCGAGCACCCCCGCGGACGGCGCGGGCAGCGACCCGCCGACCGTCAGGTGCGACGTCGGCGACCCGACCGGGAACACCGAGCACAGCGGGGTGGACGGGTCCCACCTGACGAACCTCGGCAGCGTCGGCGGGAGGTTCTGGTCCAGCAGCCGCGTCTTCGACGCGATCTGCTGCGCGGACGACACATCGGTGTCGACCGGGCGGACGCTCGCGCCCGGGTACGCCTGGCTCTCGTTGGGGTCGAGCAGCAGGAGCTGCGCCTGCGTCGCGTTGATGAGCGACAGCCCGTCCTGGAGCATCACGTACCAGAGCGTCTGCCCGCCCGCGCCGGTCTGCGCCCGGAACACCTGGCCGACCCGCGCCTGCCCGCCGCCCGGCCCGGCCACCGCCTTGCCGCGCCCCGGGACGTTCGGGGCACCGAAGCCGCCGGCGGACGGGATCGCGTTCAGCCACTTCGGCGGGACCTCGGCGGCCTCGGGTCCGTTCGTCAGCACCGGCACCTGGTTCTGCGGCAGCGACAGCTGCATCCGGTGGTCCTTCCAGATGACCCACGGGACGCCGCCGGCCTGCACGACCACCGCCTCGCCGTCGGAGAGCCCGCGGCCGCCGACGTCCCGCCCGGCGGCGAGCGCGGTGAGCTCCTGCGGCACGCCGTTCGCGGCCTGCGTCTCGCGGACGCACACCGACCACGGGCCGCGGATGAGCTGCCCGCTGTCGGGCAGCGAGTCCGGCGCGCCCTGGATGCCGATCATCGCGCCGCGCTCGAACCCGTCGAGCGACTTGCGGGACACGGTGCGGCGGGACACGTTGTCGGAGTTCAGCGCCAGCATCGCCGAGGCGTAGTTGGCGACCGGGAACATCTTCTTCGTGTTGGCGTCGTAGATGTACTTGGTGCCGGTCTCCTTCTCGATGATGAGGACGCCCGGCTGGTCCAGCCCCTTCGCGCCGCCCGGCGACAGCACGCCCCAGATCCCGAACACCGCGACGACGAGCAGCCCGACCATCACGCCGCCGAACGCGGCCGCCGACAGCCGCCGCATCGGCGACTCGGCGACGTCGGGCTCGCCCTGCAACAGCGCCAGCCCGACGCGCTGCGTCATCAGCCGGTGCGCCTGGTAGAGATCCCGCCGGCTCTGCATCAGCGCCTCACCCGGCCAGCCCGCGGACGCGGGAGTAGACGTCCAGCACCGCGAGCGCCAGCGGGATCAGCGAGATCATCACCAGGACGTCGAGGATGTCGCCCCAGCGTCCCCAGAACGGGGTCGGCTTGTGCGTCGGCAGCCACATCGTCACCCCGACCACGATGCCGACGAGCACCAGCAGCGGGACGAGCGCGGCGGCGAGCGCGACGACCTGGCTGCCGTGCAGCGCGATCCCGATCACGGTCAGCACCAGGCCGAACAGCCCGACGACGAGCATCCAGGCGCGCTGCGACACGCCGCGGAAGACGCGGGCGCGCAGCAGCAGCGACACCGACATCACCGCGCTCGTCGTGGGGGCGGCCCACCCGTCCGAGCCGAACAGGAAGAGCATCGCGCCCGCCGCGACGAGCGCGATGGACGCGATGAGGCCGGTGGAGAAGCGGTCCGCGGCGGCCGTCCGGGCGAGCACCATCCGGCCGTCGACGGTCTCGGTGTCGCTGCGCAGCTCCTCCGCGCTGGCCGGGACGGGCGGCAGCGGCACCCGCGCCAGCTTGAACGACAGCGACGGGACCGCCGCGATGAACATCATCACCACGACCGCGGCGACGGCCGCGATCCCCGCGGCCGGCAGGTCGTCGAACGCGAACCCGACGCCGGCCCCGACCGCGCCGACGAAGCCGGCGAACGCGACGCCGAGGAAGACCGGCAGCCCGTCCGCGACCCCGAACGCGGCGATGATCGCGGCGAGCGCGGCCACCCCGAACCCGGCGAGCAGGTGCGGCGCGCCGAGGTCGGACAGCTCCAGGCCCTTGCGGGCGGGGGCGAGGGCGCCGGCGAGGAAGGCATAGGGCAGCGCCGCGTACCCGAGCACGACGCCCGCGCCGGAGTCGGCGAGCGCCCGCGACAGCGCGACCGCGACGACGAGGGTCAGCAGCGCGATCAGGCCGGCGGCGACAGCCGGGACGATCCACGGCGGGCCGGACAGCGCGATGACGACGGCGCCGACGGCCAGCGCCGCCCCGGCCGCGCCGAGCCCGAACGAGCGCGTCGTGGTGGGCCGCCAGCGGTCCGAGCGCTCCCGGATCCCGGTGGCGATGACGTCGGCGACGTCGTCGAACGACATCTCCGGGAGCTGCGCCATCCGCGGCCGGAAGTAGAGGATCTCGCCGTCCCGCACCCCGAGCGCGCTCGTCGTCTGCGCCGGGTCGAAGGGGCTGCCGTCCAGCCGTTGCAGCACCCACCCGGAATGCGCGAGACCGGCATCGGCCATGTTCTCCCCGGCGGCCCGCAGGAGGGTGGGCAGCATGTGGGCGAGCGGCACGTCGGCGGGCAGGGACACGTCGACGCGCCGCCGGGGCGCGACGATGGTCACCCTGCACAGTTCGGTTGTGGCGGGGGAATTCACGGGAGCTCCCGTCCTCCAGGTCAGATCGCGGGCCGGATCCGATCGACGCGCAGCTTAGGATGTGGCGTCCGATTAGGCTAAATCAACACCGAATCAACAAAGAACTCCACCAACCCGCGGGTCGGCCGCGCTCCCCGCCGCCGTCCGGCCGCCCCCGGGACGCGTTGGCCCGCGGAGGGAACCCCCAGGTGAGCACGATCCTCGTCAAGCGCAAGGAGCGCCGTAAACCGCCCCCTGCCCCGAAGGGCGAGCTGCTCCTCGAATCCCCGCCGGAGATCCCGGAGATGCAGAGCGGCGGCATGCAGGCGGTGCTCACCTACCTGCCGATGGCCGTCATGCCGGTGATGATGGGTCTGATGTTCGTCGGCGGCGGCACCAAGTCGCCGATGATGATGATCAGCAGCGGCGGCATGGCGCTGGCCGTGGGCGGCATGATGATCGGCCAGCTGGGCCGCGGCTCCGGCGAGCGCAAGTTCAAACTGAACGGCGCCCGCCGCGACTACTTCCGCTACCTGAGCCAGGTGCGGCGCCGGGTGCGGCGCGCCGCCGAGCAGCAGCGCGAGTCGCTGGAGTGGAACAGCCCCGACCCCGACTCGCTGTGGTCGCTGGTGATGAGCGCCCGCATCTGGGAGCGCCGCCCCTCCGACGCCGACTTCGGCAACGTGCGCATCGGCGCCGGCCCGCAGAAGCTCGCCGTGCAGCTGATCCCGCCGGAGACCAAGCCCATCGAGGACCTGGAGCCGATGACGGCGGGCGCGCTGCGCCGCTTCGTCCGCGCGCACTCCACCGTCCCGAACCTGCCGGTCGCGGTGTCGCTGCCGTCGTTCGCGCGGATCCTGCCGATGGGCGACCTCGACGCGGTCCGCGGCATGGTCCGCGCGATGATCGCGCAGCTGACGGCGTTCCACTCGCCCGACGACATGCGGGTCAGCGTGTGCGCGTCCGCCGAGGCGATGCCGCACTGGGACTGGGTGAAGTGGCTGCCGCACGCGATGCACCCGACGCTGACGGACGCGGCGGGGCCCGTCCGGCTGATGGCGACCAGCCTGTCGGAGCTGGAGCGGATGTACGGCACCGAGGTGAAGGACCGCGCCCGGTTCACCCCCGGCCTGTCGCAGAACGACCTGCCGTACCACGTCGTCATCGTCGACGGCGGCGCCGTCACCCCCGACTCGCAGATCGGCTCGGACGGCATCGAGGGCGTCTGCGTCATCGACCTGACCGGAAACGTCGCGCCGACCGCCGACAACACCATGCTCCGGCTGCGGGTCGCCGCCGACAAGATGGCGATGCTGCGCCGCGACCGCACCGGCAAGGACGTCGCCAGCTCCCTCGGCAAGCCCGACCGGTACAGCTACGTCCAGGCGGACGGCCTCGCGCGGCAGCTGGCGCCGCTGCGGGCCAGCGCCGCCGCCGGCGCCGAGCTGGACGCGCTGTCCGCCGCGACGACGCTGACGACGCTGCTGGGCGTCCCCGACCCGACCCGCATCGACCCGCGGCAGGCGTGGCAGCCCCGCGCCCCGCGCAACCGGCTCCGCGTCCCGATCGGCCTGGACGCCGACGGCCGCCCCATCGAGCTCGACATCAAGGAGGCCGCGCAGGGCGGGTACGGCCCGCACGGCCTGTGCATCGGCGCGACCGGCTCCGGCAAGTCGGAGCTGCTCCGCACGCTCGTCCTCGGCCTGGCGATGACGCACTCCTCGGAGGTGCTGAACTTCGTCCTCGTCGACTTCAAGGGCGGCGCGACGTTCCTCGGGATGGACGGCCTCCAGCACGTCTCCGCCATCATCACCAACCTGGAGGACGAGCTCCCCCTCGTCGACCGCATGTACGACGCGCTGCACGGCGAGATGGTGCGGCGCCAGGAATGGCTGCGGCAGGCCGGCAACTACGCCTCGCTGCGCGACTACGAGAAGGCCCGCGAGCAGGGCGCCGCGCTCAAGCCGATGCCGACGCTGTTCGTGGTGCTCGACGAGTTCTCCGAGCTGCTGTCCGCCAAGCCCGACTTCGCCGAGCTGTTCGTCATGATCGGACGGCTCGGCCGGTCCCTCGGCGTCCACCTGTTGCTCGCGTCGCAGCGCCTGGAGGAGGGCAAGCTCCGCGGCCTCGACACCCACCTGTCGTACCGGATCGGCCTGCGGACGTTCTCCGCGATGGAGTCGCGGGTCGTCCTCGGCTCCCCCGACGCCTACGAGCTGCCGCAGGCGCCCGGCAACGGCTACCTGAAGATCGGCACCGAGTCGCTGACCCGGTTCCGCGCCGCGTACGTGTCCGGCGCCTACCGTCCCGAGGACGAGGCGGCGCAGCCCGGCCGGCAGGGGCCGCGGCAGCTCGCCCAGATCGTCCCGTTCACCCCCGCCTACGTGCAGCCGCGGATGCAGGAGCAGCCGCAGCAGCACCAGGACGGCAAGGAGGACGACGGCCCGCAGATCAGCCTGTTCGACCTCGTCGTCAAGCAGCTCGCCGGGCACGGCCCGCCCCCGCACCAGATCTGGCTGCCGCCGCTGGAGGACCCGTCCACCCTGGACCAGGTCCTGCCGAACCTGCAGCACACCCCCGAGTTCGGCTTCACCACCGCCGGCTGGGACGGCCGCGGGCAGCTGCACGCGTTCGCCGGCATCGTCGACAAGCCGTTCGACCAGCGCCGCGACCCGATGTGGCTGGACCTGTCCGGCGCCGCCGGGCACGTCGGCGTCGCGGGCGCCCCGCAGGCCGGCAAGTCGACGCTGCTGCGGACCCTCATCACCTCCCTCGCGCTGATGCACACGCCGCAGGAGGTGCAGTTCTACTGCCTGGACTTCGGCGGCGGCTCCCTCGCCCCGCTCGCCGACCTCCCGCACGTCGGCGGCGTCGCCAGCCGCCTCGACCCCGACCGCGTCCGCCGCACCGTCGCCGAGGTCTCCGGCCTGCTGGAGTCCCGCGAGCGGTTCTTCACCGAGCGCGGCATCGACTCCATCGCCACCTACCGGCGGCTGCGCGCCGCCGGCCAGATCCCCGGCGACGGCTTCGGCGACGTGTTCCTCGTCGTCGACAACTGGCTGACCGTCCGGCAGGAGTTCGAGGCGGTCGAGACCACCATCACCGACCTCGCCGCCCGCGGCCTCGGCTACGGCATCCACGTCGTCGCCGCCACCAACAAGTGGTCGGAGTTCCGCCTCACCATCCGCGACCTGTTCGGGACGAAGCTGGAGCTCAAGCTCGGCGACCCGTACGAGTCGGAGATGGACCGCAAGCTCGCCGCGAACGTCCCCGAGAACCGGCCCGGCCGCGGCCTCACCCGCGAGGGCCTGCACTTCCTCGCCGCCCTGCCCCGCACCGACGGCCGCCCCACCTCCGAGGACCTCGCCGACGGCGTCAAGCAGCTCGTGCAGACCGTCCAGGCCGGCTGGCAGGGCCGCCCGCCCGCGCCGCAGGTCCGGATGCTGCCGGACGTGCTGCCGCTGGCGTCGCTGCCGCAGGTGTCCGAGACCGGCAAGCGCATCCCGATCGGCATCGACGAGGACACGCTGTCGCCCGTCCTGCTGGACTTCGAGAACGACCCGCACTTCGTCGTCATCGGCGACAACGAGTGCGGCAAGTCGAACCTGCTGCGCGTCGTCGTCGACGCCGTCAAGGCGCGGTACACCCCCGACGAGGCCCGCATCATCATGCTCGACTACCGGCGCGCCCTGCTGGACTCCGCCGAGAGCGACCAGGTCATCGGGTACGCGGCGTCCTCGACGGCGGCCGCGGGGCTGATGAAGGACGTCAACGGCGCCCTCGTCAACCGGCTCCCCCCGTCCGACCTGACGCCCGAGCAGCTGCGGAACCGGTCCTGGTGGAGCGGGTCGGAGCTGTTCCTCATCGTGGACGACTACGACCTCGTCGCCACCCCGTCCGGCAACCCGCTCGCGCAGGTCGCCGAGCTGCTGCCGCAGGCCCGCGACATCGGCATGCACCTGATCCTCGCCCGCACCATGGGCGGCGCGGGCCGCGCCATGTTCGACCCGGTCATGCAGCGGCTGAAGGACATGGCCACGCCGGCGCTGATCATGTCCGGCAACAAGGACGAGGGCAACCTGTTCGACGTCCGCCCCGGGCCGCTGCCCGTCGGCCGCGGCACCCACTCCGACCGCCGCGCCGGCAAGCGCCTCATCCAGACCGCCTTCCACGGCGAAGCGCGGTAACGGGCACGTCCGGAGAGCCCCGAGCCGCGCGCGCTCGGGGCTCTCCGCGTTTCCGGCGCGCTTGACTTCATGTTCGCTTGAGGTCGCAGCATGACCGCATGCCCGCCGACCTCATCGCCGACCTCATCGCCGCGCTCGACGCCGCCGACGCCACCCCCGCCGCGACCCGGCTCCGCGCCCGCACCTACCACCTGCTCCGCACCGCGCCCGGCGCATTCGTCGCCGACATCGGCTGCGGCACCGGACGCGCCGTCGCGGAACTCACCGCCCGCGGCGTCCGCGCCACCGGAGTCGACGTCGACGAGGAGATGATCGGCGCGGCGCGCACCCGCCACCCCGACGCCGACCTCCGCGTCGCCGACGCCCGCGCCCTGCCGTTCCGCGATGCCGAACTCACCGGCTACCGGGCCGACAAGGTCCTCCACGACCTGCCCGTCCCCGCCCGCCTGCTCACCGAGGCCCGCCGCGTCCTCGCCCCCGGCGGGCGCATCGTGCTCTGCGGCCAGGACTGGGACACCCTCGTCGTCGACTCCGCGTTCCCCGACGTCACCCGCACCCTCGTGCACGCCCGCGCCGACCAGGTCCCGTCTCCCCGCGCCGCGCGGCAGTACCGGGGCCTCCTGCTGGACGCCGGTTTCCGGGACGTCGCCGTCGAGGTCCACACCGCCGTGTTCACCGACGGCGCGGTCCTCCCGCTGCTCGCGCGCCTCGCCGAACCCCGCCTCGCCGACGACTGGCTCGCCGACCAGCGCGAACGCGCCCGCACGAACCGTCTCTTCGTGGCCTTCCCCTTCTTCGTGGCGTCCGCCACCAACCCTTGAGGCTGCTGCGCACGCGAGCTCGGGGGGCGTTGGAGAGCGTCCGCCGGTTTCTTCGGACCGGCTCGTCATCGATGGGCTCGCCCGGCAATGCGTGGCCCTGCTGGCGCCTTCTAAGACGGTGTTCGCTGAGTGCGCTCGTTAGGCGGTGCTCGTTAGGCGGTGCTCGTTAGGCGGCGCTCTCTAGGCGGCGCTCTCTAGGCGGCGCTCTCTAGGCGGCGCTCGTTAGACGACGCTTTCTGGGGTGTGTTCTCTGGGCGGTGCTCGTTAGGCGGCGTTATTTAGGCGGTGCTTGTAGGGGCGCTCGTTAGGCAGCCATCTTTAAGCGGTGCTCTAAGCGCCGATAAGGGAGAAAGGGTGTTCGGGTGGTGGGGTGGCGCTTGCGTACGGGGCCGCCCCTCCAAAGTCAAGGGCGCCTTCGGCGTCGCTGCGCGATGGACTTCGTCCACCCTTGACTTTGGAGCCTCTGCGGCCCCTGAGGCAGCGTTAGGGGCAGGCTCCGCCTGCCCCGCCCCGGGTCGCGCCACCCCACCACCCCCTTCCGTCAGGTACCAAGGGGCAGCAAGGAGGTAGGGGCGAGGCACCAGCAGTTCCCCAACACCATCACCAGATCCCTCGCTGGAAAGGCCCAGAACTTCCTTCGTGGGAGGCATCGACCGCTCACAACACGTCATGGCTGTTACAGCATTGCCGATCACTCTGGCCGTGGGGCTGTGGGAACGCGCGATGCGGCTGCCATGCGGCGTTGACCACTGCGGCGGTATCACTCAAGTCGTCCCGATATCGCGCTGTCAGGGTGCATGCGGCATGCAGGCCCGACTGGCTCGCCCGTCATCGGAATGGATGTGGCGGACACCGGCGCAGGGCGTGGCGGGCGCTGATGTTGCTAGCGACGGGGCGGTGATGCGGCTCAGCCCCAGGGGCGCCGGGTTGGCCGATGCCGCAGGGCGGCGTAGCGAACGGGCGGGCCGGGGCCTCCGCTAAGCGCCGTCTGGAGAGGACAGGCGCAGCCAGTGCGGAAAGGTGGGCACGCCGGGGCCGCCCGTCATCGGGGTGGATGCGGGCGGACCGGCGCAGGGCGTAGCCGGGTGTGGTGTTGCCGAGGGTGGGCGGTGACACGGTCCAGTCCAGGGGCGGTGTGGGCAGGCTGGTCCGGTGAGCGGTGTAGTAGCCGGTTGGGGCGGTCTCTGAAGGGTTGTCTGGTGGTGGGGCATACGCAGCCGGTGTGAGGCGGTCGCGTGGCGTGTGGGCATGCCGCGGCCGCCCGTCATCGGTGTGGATGCGGGCGGACCGGCGTGGGCATGACCGAGCCCGGTGTTACTGGAGTGGTGCGGCTATGCGGCCCAGTCGAGCGCGGGGTTGTCGGGTGGGCCGATGCTGCCTGGTGGTCCGGCCCCGGTTGCGGATGCTCGGGCGTCGGCTGGTGGGAGTAGCCGGTAGACGTATCGCCCGTCCTGATCTTTGCTGATCTGGATCTGGTCGGGGTGACTGTGCTTGAAGCGGTTGTGCCATCCGCAGGTGAGTGCGAGTTGGTCGATGTCGGTGGGCGATCGCCCGAGTGCCCAGCCGTGCACGTGGTCCACTTCGCACAGTGTCCCGGGCACTTCGCAGCCTCGTACCGCGCAGGAGGAGTAGAGCGTCTCCAGGACTTGGCGCTGTGCTGCGGAGGCGAACCGTTCCCGATATCCCAGGTACAGCGGAGTGTTCCCGCGCCCCAGGAGCAGGGGTGAGACTCCGGCCGAGAGGGCGATGCGGCGGGCCTGGGCGGCGGGGATCGGCGTGCCGTCGGTGAGGCGGGCGGGTGCGTTGCCTCCGGTGAGGGTGTCCAGGTCGCAGATGACGGTGACCTTGGAGGCCTTGTGCCCACCTGAGAGCACGCTCGACAGTGCCGCCGCCGTCCGTTCGGGGAGGTCACGATGGTCGTCCGGCCCGGCCGGCTTGGCCAGTGGGGCGAGGGTGCCGTCCCAGATCGCGGCGTCTTCGGGGTTCAGCCAGCCTTTGACGTAGCGGCCGCCGTCCAGGGATCGGGTGGTGGTGAGCCAGGACTTGTCGTAACCGCGCCGCGAATCCTCGTCGGGGGCGTCTTCGGCGTCGTCGCGTTCGGCGATGAGGTCGCGGATCCGACGGCCGAACGCGGCGACCTTCCCGGCCGAGAAGCCCTGCTCGACGAACCCGAGGAGGATTGTCTCGGCCTCGGCGCAGTTGGTGTCGTCCAGGCGGGCGACCGAGTCGGCGACGGTGACGGCGTAACCGTGGGACAGGTCCCCGGCGGCGAGGCGTTCGGCCACCTGCGGGAGACGATGACGCTGCCGCGCCAGCACCAGACGCTCTTTCACCCGGTTATCGCGCATGCTCAGCCGCGACCGCAGCCATGCTTGGGTGGAGGGATATCCCCACCGGGCCTGCTCCCCGCAGGCGTCGACTCGGCCTATGAATCCGGCGAGGACGCTTTCCTGCAAATCGCACGCGGCCACAAGAGTTTCGGTGAGTTCCAGGCAGGCCACAGAAGATTCCGGGGCTTCTCGCGATGCGAGTTCAGTGGCGATGATTGAGAGCGCGTTCACCAGTTCCATGGTGGACGCGGCCCCAAGCTCGACCGTCACTGATTGCATACGTAAATAGTACCCTGCGTGGCCGACATTCGAGGCCGTTCAAGGCCGTTCGAGCCATATTCTTCTCGGTATTTTTCGAGCGGGAAAGGCTGCTGAACCGCGTGGCCTTTATCGATGTTCGTACCTCGCGGAAGGGGGAGTTCGTCCCTTGGTACCTGACGGAGGGGGGTGGCGGGCAAGGCCTCGACATGGTCGCGCTATGTCCGTTTTATTCATGCTGGGTCGAGTCGGAGGGTCTCGAGGGTCCTGGTGGCGTCCCGGGTGTGGTGCCTGCAAGGGGGCTGTGACGGTGGTGTGCCCGGCCGTTTTGGAGGATCCCGATGGCGAGCAGATCGTGGCGGCAGGCGATCTGGCTGTGGCCGTCTGGGCGCTTCAGGCGCATCCTGTGAAGTGCGCAGAGTGGGCGCGCGTGGGTTCTGGCCGGCGGGGAGGAATGCATGGAGAGCGGGCCGAGCAGGACGGCGATGTTCGCGGCCGTGTCGCGTGGATTGTTTCGCCTGGAGACGGCGTCGCCGTGGGTACTGGATGATGTGCTGGCCCTGGTGCTTGTCGGCCCGGTATGGCGGGAGCTGCGAGACCGGTTCGATCCGCTGTTCCCCGGCCCGGTCCGTCGCGAGTCCCGCGCGGCTGTCTGCACCCGCAGCCGGTACGCCGAGGACCGGCTGGCTGCCGGCGCCTTCACGCAGTACGTGATTCTTGGCGCGGGGCTTGACTCGTTCGCGTGGCGGCAGCCGGATCTGCTCGGCTCGCTGACGGTGTTCGAGGTTGATCATCCTGCTTCCCAGGCCTGGAAGCTCCAGCGGGTCAGGGAGCTCGGCCTGCCGCTCAGTGACTCGCAGGTGTTCGTGCCGGTTGATCTCGAGGCCGAACCGCTTCAGGATGTTCTGGGCGCGGCCGGGTTCGACTGGGCACAGCCGGCGATGTTCTGCTGGACGGGTGTCGCCCCCTATCTGACGGCACAGGCGATCGAGTCGACCTTGCGGACGATCGCGGCGGCCGCTCCCGGGTCTGAGGTGGTGTTCTCCTACCGGGCCGAGGACTGTGTGCTGGACGACCTGGGGACGCAATTCACCCGGATCTACACGCCGATCGCGGCTTCTGCCGGCGAGCCTCTTCAGCCCGGCTGGCCGGTCATCGAGATCGAGAGGCTGATCAGCCGGTGCGGGCTAAAGGTCGTGGACCATCCCGCACGTGCAGACCTCCAGCAGCGGTACTTCGCCGGCCGTGCCGATGGCCTGCGGCCCTATACCTTCGAGACCCTGGTGGCTGCGCGGGTCACCTGAGCGAACGCAGCCACGTCCGGCAACTTCACCCTCTTCGAGGGCCAGGCGGTGAAGGTACGGCAGAGGGGTACAGCGACCTCCAGGGCCTCGGCGTGGTCGCGTCATGTCCGTTCTATTCATGCTGGGCGCGGTCCGAGGGTTTCGAGAGTCCGGGTGGCGTCCCGGGCGTGGTGGCGGCAAGCGGCGGCGATGCCGGTGTGCCCGGCCTTTTTCAAGATGCCGATGGCCAGGTTGCGCAGGGTGGACATGGCGCGGGTCCGCTGCCGGTGCGGATCTGGGAGGCGTCTTCGCCGTAGCCGACGTCGCGGATGTGGTGCAGGGCCTCGATCTGCCAGTGGCCGCGGATCCAGGCGGCGAGCTGGGCGGGGGTTGCCTGGTGGGCGTCCAGGCTGGTGATGGCGTAGACGGTGGCGGTCCGCCGCTTCCCGTCGTCCAGCGGCCGGATCTGGCGGGTCAGGCAGATGGCCTGGGCGGCGTGCGGGAAGCCGAGCCCGGCGGCGACGGCCGCGGCCTTGAGGGTGCGATGCTCCTGGCGGCCATGGCCCCGGTTGTGCTGGCGGGCGACGACCGGGATGCGCCGCCAGGGCATTGACCTAGGCGTACAGGCCCGGCTGGTTCTTCTTGACCACCAGGATGTAATGGGCCCCCTTGCCGGTGACAAGGAACTCGGCGTGCTCGCGCTGGGGTGTGCAGCGCGTCGGCACCCGGCCAGGTCCAGCGGCTCCAGCAGCGGCGCGAACCAGGTGATCTCGTTGGTCTTGTCTTCCACGCCGACCTGGCGAGCACAACACCACAGCGCTGATCGAGGGCGGCCAGCAGGTGCACCGGCCGGCCGTCCCCGCTGGCATGACGGGTGCCTCGCACCGCCTTGCCGTCCACCGCGACTGCCCGCCGGGCGCCGCGCGTGTCCTGCTGCCTGGCCGACGGCCCGCCGCCGCGCATCCAGCCAGGCCCCGACGTCAGCATCCAGCACTGGCGTCTGTTGCTTCCAGAACGCGCCGGATGGTGGCCTGGCCGGGCGGCGCGAACTGCCGGGTCAGCGGATCACGGCGGACGCCCAGAGCGGCCAGGACCTGCGGCGGCGCGTCCGCGACCCATTCGCCGACCGCGGTGAACGATGTCGCTCCGGCCAGCACCGCCGCCGCGGCCGCCATTAACAACGACGTCAGGCTGTGGCGGACGCCGCGCCGATCCCGCGGGTCCGGCACCTGTTCCAGGTACTCCGCCAGGCCTGGGCACTGGCCCGACAGTAGCGCGCGGTCACTGGATTCGACACCCACATGATCTTTGAACCGTGCCTGCACCGCGTCCCGGCGAGCGAACCAGACACCCGGTCACAAACAAGCCATTACGCCACTATGCCGAGACCCTGGGGTGGTGGGGTGGCGCGACCCGGGGGCGGAACTCCTATCGGCTTTGGAGAGCGCCGCCCCGTCGCAAGAACTTCCAAAATGCTTAGAGCAGAGAAAACCAAAAACGCTACCGCGATCAGTGGCGGTCTTCGCCTGTCGGGAGAGCGGGGACGCGGCCCGGCTTCCAGCCTCGGCGGCGGCCCATCGGAATGACGGCCCCGCCGAAGGCGACGAGGACGGTGAGACCGAGCGCGCCACCGGCGATACCGAGCCCGATGTTCCGGGTGCGGTGGTCGACGGGCGCGGCGTGCGCGATGGGGACGGGGCTGCTCAGCGGGCGGGCGGCGGACGTCTGCCCGGGCTTGGCGTTCGGGTCCAGCACGGCGGACACCGCCTGCATCGGGCTGATCATTCCGTACCCGCTGCCCTGCCCGTTGCCGCCTTCGGCGGTGATCAGGATCCGGTTGATGACCTGCTGGTACGTCAGCTTCGGGAACCGGGACCGGACGAGCGCGGCGACTCCGGCGGCGTAGGGGGCGCTGAAGCTGGTGCCCTGCAGGCCGCCCGCGTAGCCGGTACCGACGGTCGAGATGATGTCCTGGCCCGGCGCGGACACGTCGATGCGCGTCTTGTGGTTGGAGAAGTCGGAGATCGTGCCGTTCTGGTCCACCGCGGCGACCGACAGGACGCCCGGATAGTTGGCCGGGTAGCCCGCGCTCTCCTTGCCGCGCTCGTCCTTGTCGACGTTGCCCGCTGCGGCGACGATCAGCACGTCGTGCTGCTGCGCGACCTTGACGGCCTGCTGCAGGAGCGTGGTGTCGGGGGCGCGCGCCGAGACGTTGATGACCTTGGCGCCGTGCTCGGCGGCCCACTTGATCGCCTTCGGCAGCAGGGTGTTGTCGTCGGTGCTCTCGCCCGTGGTGAACTTGGCGTCGAGCAGCTTGACCTGCGGCGCGACCCCGACGAACGGGACGTTGCGGCGGCGCATGTCGGACCCGGCGATGATGCCGGAGACCTGGGTGCCGTGCCCGTAGCAGTCGGTGGGCGTGGTGCCCGTCGCGTCGAAACTGCCGACGATCTTGCCCTTGAGCTGCGGGTGGGCGGCCTCGATGCCGCTGTCGACGACGGCGACGGTCACGCCGGCGCCGCGGGTGATCGACCACGCCTGCTCGAAGTCCAGCCGCCGCTGCGCCCAGGGCTGCTGGGTGATCGCCGAGGCGGGCTGGCCGCTCGGCTTGTTGCACTGGCCGCCGGACGGGGCCTGCTGCTGCTTGCGCTCCGGCGACTTGGTCGGCGTCGGCTTCCTGGTGGCCGGCGGCTTGGTGGTCGGCGCCGCCTGCGGCCGGTCGCCGGGGGCGGCGGACGCGACCGGGGCGAACACGAGCGCCGTGGTCAGGGCCAGGCCGGTGGCGCCGGCCACGAGTCCCGCTCCGCGCATTCCCATCTCTCCTGAAACCGTGCGAACGCCATGACTCTAGACGATTCGCCGCCGTCACCCGGCCTCCCGTCCTCATCGGGACGCGCGGGTCCGCCTCCTTTCAGCGGCAAGGCTCTCCGCCCTCACGCGGCCTCCCCGCGCTTCCAAGAGGCTCGCCGCTTCACTGGGGCTCCTCGTCCTTGCTCGGCGGCTCCACGAGATCCTCGTCCCACGTCCAGCCGAGGGTGCGGGCGGTGGCGGCGAGGGCGTCCCGGCTGCGGCCGCTGATCTCGACGGCGTAGTCCGCCATGCCGGTGTCGTGCCGGACGATCACGTCGGGGCCGCCGAACAGGGCGGTGTCGGCGCCGAGCTCCCGCCAGTTCTGGAAGCCCATCGGCCGGTAGGCCGCCTCGATGCGCTCCCGCACCGGGGGGTCGTCGGGGAAGTCGTCGTCGCCGAGCTGGACGGACCAGCCGAAGTGGGACGGCAGCCGGACGGCGGCGAGCAGCACGAAGAACTCGGAGATCGACCGGGCCTGCGGGACCCACCCGTCCTCGCCGACGCTGACGAGCACGCGCGGGTCGTCGTGGCCGGCTTCGGACGCGAGGTAGGCCCACTCGTTGCAGTACTCGTACTCGGCCATGAAGCAGCAGAGCCGCAGGTCACCGCCGGTTCCGACGAACGGGTTCGGCTCCGGCAGGCCCTCCGAGACGCCGTACCCGGACGGGTCGGGCCGCAGCGTCGGCGGGTACTCGGGGTTCGTCCAGTACAGCCGGGACGAGTACGTGAAGGAGTTGAACGGCAGGTCCCACCATTCGTCCAGCGCCTTCGGGATCGGCAGCGTCCGGTCGACGCCCTCGAAGGGGTCCTCCTCCTCGCCGGTCCATTCCTCGTGGAGCGTGCGGACGTAGGCGCGGTGCTCGGTCTCCGACCACTTCGGCCACGGGTCGACTCCGGCGGGCACCGTGTAGCCCCATTCGTCCTGGAATTCGCGCAGCAGGTCCCAGCGCGGGCGCGGCGCGGCGAGCCGTTCCGCGAACCGCCCATAGTCGATGATCTCCGTCACGCTGGAAGCGTAGCCCCCGGCGCTCTCCGGAAGGCCCCGAGCCAGGTCATCCGCGACCTTAAGGACTCAACGGTCGCCGTACTAGCATTCGGCGCGTGCACTCCACCGCCCCCGTCCCCCCGCCTCCGGGGGAGCCGTCCGGCGAAGGCGGGGACCGCGCCTCCGCGAGGCGCCGGCTGGTCCCCGTCGCCGTGGTGTGCGCGGTCGCCGCCGTCGCGGCGGCGACGTGGGTCGCGGGCGGTTTCGAGGAGGCGCCGAAGCAGCCCGTCGAGAGGCCGGGCAGGGCGCTGGACGTCGGCCTGTTCACGCTGACGGTCCGGGACGCGCGGCTCGGCCTGGTGAAGGGCGCGTTCGACACGGCCCCGAAGCGGTACCTGATCGTCCGGATGCGGGTCGTCAACAACGGCAAGGAGACCGAGTCGCTCGGCGACGGCGGCCTGAAGGACGGTCTCGCCGCGCGCACCAAGGCCGGCAAGTGGCTGGAGCCCGACCAGGTCGAGGGCGTCGCGGGCGGCGCGAAGACGGACTCGGTGCAGCCGGGCCTGCCCGTCGAGGCGTCCGCGATATGGAAGGCGGGACCGGCGGACGCGCCGCGCCGGTTCACCGTCGGCCTGCGGAAGTGGGAGTACCGGACGGGCTTCACCGACGTCAGCTACAACTGGCTGCCCGATACCGAGGACGGTGCGCTCGCCGCGAAGATGACCCTCCCGGTCGCGGCCGCCGCGACCCCGGCGGCGCCCGCGCCGTCCCCCACGCTGTTCCCGACGCGGGCGGCACGCCCGACCCGAGCCGCCCGCCCGACGTCCGGCGCGGCGCGTCCGACCGTGCGGACCACCCGGCCGCAGCGGCCCCGGCCGACCGCGAGCCCCTGATGGACGGGCGCGAACTGCTGGTGCGCGGCGGTGCCGGTGTCGTCGGGACGGGCCTGCTCGTCGCGGCGATGTGGGTGCACACGATGCGGCCGAAGGTGGACGCCAAGGAGATGGACCCGCTCCGCAACGACGGGAAGATCGGGCAGACCGTCTCCAATCGCATGTTCAGCGTCCGCGTCGACGGCGTGCAGGCGGCGCGGTCACTGGCGCCCGGTCTGAGCTTCGGGAACGAGCCGGCGATCGGCACCGACGGCGTCTACCTCGCGGTGCGGATCCGGGCGAGGAGCGAGCGCGAGCCGCTCCGCCTCGGCACCGCGGTGCTGAAGACGCCCGGCGGCTACGGCTACCGGTACGACCCGCGGTCCGGGACGACGAGCACCGTCCCGGACATGCAGCCGATGATCTGGGCGCCGGGCACGCTGCTGTTCGAGCTGCCGAAGGACCGCCTGCGCGGCGCGCATCTCGTCGTCGGGACGGGCGGGCTGCTCCCCCAGTTGTCCGCCGCCGCCGACATCGACCTCGGGATCGACGCGGACCGGGCGCGGGCGCTGCTCCGCGGCGCCGTCGACCGCTTCGACCCGGAGGCGGCCTCGTGACGACCGCGGCCGGTTCCGGGTTCGACGACCCGCAGCGCACGAACCCCGACCTGCCCGCGATCCCCGCGCGGCCGCGCTCGCGGCTCCGTCCCCGCGACCGGCGCGTCATCCAGGCGCTCGCGCTGACCGCGCTACTGCCCGCCCTCCTCGTCCTGAAATGGATGGACGAGACCGACAGCGTCGAGAAGAACCTGAAACCGCCGGAGAAGGTGACGGACGTTCCGCGCGGCGCGACCGGCACGCTGGTGGGCGCGCGGTGGAAGGTGGTCGCACGGCAGGCCGCCGCGCCGCCGTCGTTCGGCACGAAGCCGAAGGACGGCACCGTCACGGAGCTGCAGGTGGTGCTGGCCGTCCGGCCGGACGACGCGGCCGCCGCGAAGGCGGTCGGCTCCTACGGCATCGTCTACACCTTCACCGACGGCGACGGCCGCAGCTGGTCGGCGACCGGCCTCGCCGCCGGGACGGTACGGCCCGGCGCCGTCGGCCGCGTCACCGTCAGAGGGACGGTGCCCCGTACGGTGGCGGCGGCCCTGGCGCTGCGGGTGCAGGCGCCGAAGGCGTCGCGGAAGCAGGGGACGCCACTGCCTTCGCTGCGTTTCGCGCCGTGACCCGCGCCATCACCAGGTTGAACGCGGCGGCGAGCAGGCAGATCCGGAGGATCTCGAAGACCAGGCCCGTCCCGAAGTCCACCAGCGGCAGCCGCGGCATCCACCACGTCACCTCGTGCGGGCCGAGCAGTTCGTACACCCAGCGGCGGGACGCGTCCCGGCCCACGTCCAGCGCGGAGAACAGCAGGCAGAACACCGCGAACGGCATCATCCCGGACCGGCGGACGAGCCGCAGCCCGTACCAGGCGGGCAGCCACATCTCCCGGAACCCGCGGGTCAGCACCTCCCGGACGCTGCCCTGCCGCTCGATCCCGCCGGCCGCCGCGAGCCGCCGCGCGGCCCGGCCGCGGCCGAGCACGACGCGCTCGTCGCCCGCGTCCAGGCCGAGGATCACCCCGGCGATGACCAGCCAGATCAGCGCGCCGAGCACCGCGTCCTTGAACGGCGGCCACAGGTCCAGGACGGGTCCGGCGGCGCCGTCGATCCACTGCCAGGCCCGCCGCCCGGTGATCCAGCCGGCCGCGTCGCCGCGCAGGTGGTCGATCGTGAAGATGCCGAACAGCGTGAAGTTGATCTCCAGGAAGGCCATCAGCGCGCCCGCCGAGCGGCCGAGCCGCTCCTCCAGCAGCCACTCCACCGCCGTCTTCACCACGAAGAACCCCACGGTGATCCCGACGGCGAGCACGACGTGCTTCTCCAGCGAGATCAGCATGCCCATGCCCTTGAGCTGCCCCTGGAAGCCGCCCTCGGCGAAGCCGCGGCTCGCCGCCATGTCGGCGAACTCGCGGGCGTCGTCGGTCTGCATCCCCCACGCCAGGTAGAAGATCACGAACGGGAGCGCGGCCCGCGCCATCGCGCCGACCACCGACTCGTCGTTCCCGACGGCCCACGGCGTCAGGTCACCGTCCGCCGCGCGGGCGTGCACGACGTCCAGGCCCTCGCGGACGCAGTGCACCATCAGCACCGCCGTCGCCAGAGTGATCACCACCAGCAGGCCGACGGTGACGAGCGGCGCGACCGTCGCGGCGGTGCCCTTCATCGCGCCGAGCCGGTACCCGCCGTACAGCGCGCCGTACCGCAGCAGCCGACCGGCGGTGAACCACAGCGTCAGCGGCAGGACGAACCGTCCCGCGAGCTTGAGCGCGGCCCACGGCAGCAGCAGCGGCGACCGACCCGACAGTGCGAACATCGCGCCGATGCTACTCCGCAGGCCACCGGCCTCCCCAGGCCACCGGCCTCCCCCAGGTCACCGACCGCTACGGGCTGCGGCGACCGTCCCAGGCGGCGGCCGGGAAACGGCGAACCCCGCCGCCCCGGACGGACCGGGACGGCGGGGTTCGGAGGTTCAGGCCGGACCCGGCCGGTGCCCGCCCGGGGTCGTCCCCCGAGCGGGCGCGCGGTGGGTCAGATGGCCACCTGGAGCGCGGCGACCTCGCCGGTCTTGGCGGTGACCGCGTTGTCGACGCTCACCCCGCCCGCGGCCAGCACCCGCACCGTCCAGTCGCCGTCGGCGGCGAAGAAGCGGAACACGCCCTCGTCACCGGTGACGACCTCGGCGGTGAACTCGCCGGTCGAGTCGAGCAGTCGCGCGTACGCGCTGGACACGGGAGCGCCGTCACGGGTGACGGTGCCCTGGATCACGGCCTCGTTGGTCAGGTCGACGGTCGCGGGAAGGTGCGCCGTCTGCTCCGGCGCTGCGCAGCCCTGGGTCATTGCTCCTCCATCTCCGTGCACACGGAAAGATTCGTTCCGCCGGCGGCGGTGGGGTGTCGTGCGGGGTGTTACTCGGGTGCTACTTGGGCTCGCCGAGCTCGATCGGCACGCCGACCAGCGAGCCGTACTCGGTCCACGAACCGTCGTAGTTCTTCACGTTCGGCAGGCCGAGCAGCTCGCGCAGCGCGAACCAGGTGTGGGACGAGCGCTCGCCGATGCGGCAGTAGGCGATCGTGTCCTTGCTCAGGTCGACGCCGGCCTCGGTGTACAGCTCGCGGAGCTCGTCGTCGGACTTGAACGTGCCGTCGTCGTTGGCCGCCTTCGACCACGGGATGCTGCGCGCGGTCGGCACGTGGCCGGCCCGCTGCGACTGCTCCTGCGGCAGGTGCGCCGGGGCGAGCAGCTTGCCGCTGAACTCGTCCGGGGACCGGACGTCGATCAGGTTCTTGCTGCCGATCGCGTCGACGACCTCGTCGCGGAAGGCGCGGATCGTGAGGTCCTGCTCCTTGGCCTTGTAGTCGGTGCGCGGACGCGACGGGACGTCCTCGACCAGCTCGCGGGAGTCCAGCTCCCACTTCTTGCGGCCGCCGTCGAGCAGCTTCACCTTGTCGTGCCCGTACAGCTTGAAGTACCAGTACGCGTACGCGGCGAACCAGTTGTTGTTGCCGCCGTAGAGGATCACCAGGTCGTCGTTGGCGATGCCCTTGCCGGACAGCAGCTGCTCGAAGCCGGTCTTGTCCACGAAGTCGCGGCGCACCGGGTCCTGCAGCTCGGTCTTCCAGTCGATCTTGACGGCGCCACGGATGTGGCCCTTGTCGTAGGCGGACACGTCCTCGTCCACCTCGACCAGGACCAGGCCCGGGTCGTCCAGGTGGGCCTCGACCCATTCGGTGTCCACCAGGACGTCGGAGCGGCTCATGCGGGAACCTCCCTGTCGGAGCGAATCTTCGCGGTGATACGTCGGAAGAGCGGATAAATCTCGCAGCCGAGGCAGAACCCGAACGCCGCGTTCAGGAACGCCGCCGCCAGCGCGAGGGCGGTGGCACCGATGCCGAGCCAGGTGATCCCCGTCCCGTATCCGACCGTCCCCACCGCGGCGAAGACGAACCCGACGCCCTGCGCGAAGCGGGGCGGGGCCTCGTCCTCCAGTTCCGCGGGAGGAGCGAGCCGGGGGCGGATCAGCGCTTTGAACACCAGCCCGTACGGGGCGTACCGGAGGCCGAGGAACGCGCCGATGGCGAACACGACGGCCTGAGCGGCGAGCAGTGCCCAGCTTCCGGTCACCAGGACCGCGACGAGAACGACCGTCGTGACCGAGGCGCCGAAGCGCGGCCCACGCGGATCAACCTGCATCGGGGTGCTCCATGGCGGAGAGGAAGCGTGCGTACGAGCGTGGAAATCGGAAGAGCTCGGGGGCGGATGGGCTCGATGCCTCAGGCCGTGCGACAGAGCGAGGCGGCCACGCGGCAGAAGTCGACCGCGCGGCGCTTCGTGAGCATCTGCTCTGTCCAGTAACGCACGGACACGATGTTAAGCCGACAATCCACGCCCTGTCACATCCGTCTCGCCTTCCGAGACAGTGACATGTGTCTTATCCCAGGTCATCGGGGTACGGCTCACAGGTTGATCGGCCGCCTCCGGGTCTTGACAGCACCGTGACGGACCCGCCCGGAGGCCTTCCGGGCACGGCTCCCCGGTCACCGGACCACGCCCGCCGGGCTCACTCGTCCGGCGCGCTCACCGGGCTCGGTCACGGGATCGCGACGCCGAGGGCGGCGATCACGTCGGCCTTGCGGGGCGCCCCGGCGGCGCGCCGGACGATCCGCCCCGCCCCGTCCAGGACGAGGACCGTCGGCGTCCGCACCACGTTCAGCCGGCGCACCAGCTCCAGGTGCGCCTCGGCGTCCAGCTCCACGTGCGCGACGCCGTCCACCATCCCGGCGACCTCGCCGAGGACGCGCCGGGTCGTGCGGCAGGGCGCGCAGAACGCGCTGGAGAACTGCACGAGCGTGGCCTTCGCGCCGAGTTCGGCGCCCAGCTCGTCGGGCCGCAGGGTCTCGCCGGCCTGCTCGCCCACCTGCTCGTCCACCTGGACGTCGCCGTCCTTCCGCCCGTCCCGGGTGGCGCCGCCGGCGCCCGGCACGGCGCGCAGCACGCCGTCACGGCGCCGCCGCACGAGGCCGAACACCGTCGCCGCGAGCAGCACCCCGAGGGCGACCAGAGCTCCTGTCATCACCTTGGGCAACCCGCCCGCGACCGCGTTTCTTCCACACCGCGAGCCTACGTGGGGATCGTGAGCAGCGGCTTCCCGTCCAGCCCGACGATCTCGAACGAGTAGAGCTGGCCGCGCGGGAACATCGTCGAGCCGTGGTAGTCGCCGTAGCCGGTGTCGTAGGGGACGGACCAGCTGCCGATGGCGTCCCGCCGCCCGTCCCTGGCGATCACCATCATCCGGCAGTGCTCCCCCTTCGGCACGCCCGACAGGTACAGCTCGACCTGGGTGCCCCACTCCTTGCGCTGGAGGAAGACGACGCCCTTGATCTTGTTGTCGGGGTTGACGGCGGTGATCCGCTCGCCCCGGCCCGCCGGGGTCACGGTCGGCTCCGGCTCCGGCTCCGGCGGGGCCGACGCGGCGGGCGGGGACGCGCCCGGCGGGGACGCGGTGCGGCCGCCGTCGCCGGACGGCAGCACGAACCCGCCGAACAGCGCGCCCGCGACCAGCAGCAGGCACGCGGCGGCGGCGAGCGGGGCCCATCGGGTGACGCGGCCCCGCCCGCCGGCCGGCCGCCCCAGCGGTCCGAGCCGTCCCCTCCGCCGTTCGGCCGCGCGGGTCAGCAGCCCGTCCAGGAACTCCGGGTCCGGCGCCGCCGCGCGGCCCGGCCCGGCCACCTGCTCCAGCTGCGCCTCCTCGACCCGGCCGAGCAGCGCCGGCAGCCCGGCCAGCCCGGCCAGCTCGTCCCGGCACGCCGGGCAGCCCTCCAGGTGCGCGTCGACCCGCCCCCGCTCGGCCGGGTCGATCGCGCCGACCACGTACACGCCGAGCGCGGTGCGCACGTCCGCGCATTCGTTCATGGCGCCAACCCCCGCTCCTCCAATGCGAGTTTGAGCGCCCGCAGCGCGTAAAAGGTGCGGGACTTCACGGTGCCGGCCGGGATGCCGAGCGCCTGGGCGGCCTCGGCGACCGACCGGCCGCGGTAGTAGGTCTCCACGAGCACGGCCCGGTGCGACGGGGTCAGCTCGGCGAGCGCCTCGGCGACCGTCCAGGACTCCAGCGCCCGGTCGATGTCGTCCGAGCCCGGCAGGGTCGCCATCACCTGCTCGTCGATGCCCGTCTCCGGGGGCCGCGCCCGTTTCGCCCGGTGCGCGTCCACCACGAGGTTGCGCGCGACGGTGAACAGCCAGGGGCGGACCGGACGGCCCGCCAGCGCGTCCGGATGCCGCCAGGCGCGCAGCAGCGTCTCCTGCACGACGTCCTCCGCCTGGAGCCGGTCCCCGCCGGTCAGCCGCAGGACGTAGCCCAGGAGGGGACCGCCGTGCTCGCTGTACAGGGCGCGCAGCAAACCCTCATCCGCGGTGGGACCCACATCCCTGTCACGGATGCGGGCGCGTCCCGGTTCACGGGGGCCGCGGCTATTTCTGCTGCTGCTGAAGATCGTTCAGGTTGACGTCGTGGGCGGTCGCCGTGACCTTCAGGCCGCCGGCGGTCGGCTCGATGCCGCTGATCCGCGCCCCGATGGGCAGGTCCCTGACCGGGACGACCCAGGTCAGCTGCTGCCGGACGAGCGTCAGCGGCATCTGCGCGGCGCCCTCGCCCACCGACTCCGGCGTGATCGCGATGCCCTTGGAGGTCGGCTTCACCGACACGACCGCGGTGCCGTTCACCTGGAACCCGAGGACGCTGCCGGTCAGGTCCACCGAGAGGTCGTTCCCCTTGGGGCCGATGCTCTTGACCTCCTTCGGGGCCTCCTTCTTGATCACGTCGTAGGGGATGATCGCGGAGGCGGCGGCGGTGTCGGCCGTCATGTTCGTGGTGTCGCCGTTGATCACGTCGGACAGCGGCGCGTTGAGGCCGCGCATGTCCACCGTCACGTCGGAGACGGTGACGCCCTGCTCCGTCCAGTCGCCGATGTCGACGGTGATGTGGTCGTACTCGCCGCCGACCACCTGTGTCAGGAACGGGATGCCGTGGATCGTGACATCGGGCTGCCGCGGCAGGTTGTACTGCGCCGCGACCTGCTGCCCGATCCGGTTCTGCGCGATCCGGACCCCGACCCGGTCGGCGACGACCAGGCCCACGGCGACCACGATCAGCAACCCCAGCAGTGCTTTGCGCATCTCTCTCCCTCGAGCGGCGGCATGCGCGATCGCCACACCTTATTGCCCGGAACGCCCCGGTCGAGTCGCACTGCGGGATGAGTTCGCCCGGCGCCCGGATCACTCCGTGAGATCGGTTCCGGCGCCGGAACTCCGGGATCAGCCGCCCGCGAAGGGCGGCAGCACCTCCACCACGCCGCCCTCCGGCAGCTCCACCGACCCGTGCGGACGGCCGCCCACCGGGTCCCCGTCGATCAGGAACGAGCTGCGGCCGACGACCCGCGCGAAGTCCGCGCCGCGCCCGTCGCGCGCCAGCGCGGCCTCGATCGCCTCCGCCAGCGTCCCGGCGTCGTAAGGCTCCTCGTGCGTCCCCGCCGCCGCCTTGGCCGCGGCCCAGTACCGCATCGTCCCTCTGGCCACGCTCCCACGATCTCATGGCTTCCCGGTATGCGGCCATTGCCTCTGTCCAGGGCTCGGATATGCTCAGGACGAGGGATCCGGGCGACGAGGCCATGGAGTTCATCCGCATGACCCTTCATGGTCACCTCGTCTTCGAGCCGCCGACCGTGGCCGGGCTTGAGGATGAGCCGCCTGGGTCCTACGTCTTTTTAGGGGACGAGGAGGCGGGCCCTTGAGCAGCTTGCTCTTGTTGACCAACGCGCTGGAGCCGTCCGACGAGGTCCTGCCCGCGCTCGGGCTGCTGCTGCACTCGGTGCGGGTCGCGCCGGCCGAGGCGTCCGCGCTGATCGACGCGCCGCCCGCCGACGTCGTCCTGGTGGACGCGCGGCGCGAGCTGGTGCAGGCCAAGAGCCTGTGCCGGCTGCTGCGCACCACCGGACTGGACTGCCCGCTGCTCGGCATCGTGACCGAGGGCGGTCTCGCCGCGCTCAGCTCCGAGTGGGGGCTGGACGACATGCTGCTGCAGACCGCCGGGCCCGCCGAGGTCGAGGCGCGGCTGCGGCTCGCGGTCGGCCGGGCGGCGGCGGTCGCCGACGCCGAGGAGGTGCCCGGCGAGATCCGCAGCGGCGAGCTGACCATCGACGAGGCGACCTACACGGCGCGGCTGCGCGGCCGGATCCTGGACCTCACGTTCAAGGAGTTCGAGCTGCTCAAGTACCTCGCGCAGCACCCGGGCCGGGTCTTCACCCGCGCCCAGCTGCTGCAGGAGGTGTGGGGCTACGACTACTTCGGGGGCACCCGGACCGTGGACGTCCACGTCCGGCGGCTGCGCGCCAAGCTCGGTGCCGAGTACGAGTCGCTGATCGGCACCGTCCGCAACGTCGGCTACCGCTTCGTCCCCGATCATCGTCCCGGCGACGCCGAAGAGAGAACCCCCGCCAAAGCGTGAGCCCTGGCGGGGGTTCTTCGTTCAGCGCCCGCTGACGGCGGTTCCCGCGGATCGGACCTCGGCCGCCGGCCACGGGCAGGCGAGTGCGGCGCGCCTGCCCGTGACGGGGGTCAGGGGGTCGCCCCCCTGGACACGACCGCGCCGGTGTCGGGGTCGAGGATGACCTGCTCGGCCTTGGGGCGCCGGAAGTCGAACATGCCCTCGATGCCGCCCGCGCGGGCGTCGAAGGAGGCGTCGCCGATCCGGCCGGTGCCCCAGTTGTCCTCGATGAAGCGCAGCACCGACGCCTGCTCCACCGGGCGGTGGTCGACGTGGTTGACCTTGGCGTACGGGGAGACGACCAGCATCGGCAGGCGCTGGCTCGGGCCGCAGCGGTCCTGGTAGCCGCCCATGGCCTTGACGCTCGTGCACAGGGGCTGGTCGGTCGCGGCGTCGGTCGAGCCGTTCGTGATGCGCGGTGCGGCGTGGTCGTACCAGCCGTCGGAGTCGTCGTAGGCGAGGACGACGGCGGTGGACTTCCACTCCGGCGACCGCTGCAGCTTGTTGATCGTGCTGGTGACGAACCTCTGCTCGTCGATCGGGTCGGAGTAGCCGGCGTGGCCGTCCTGGTACGAGGGCGCCTTGAGGAAGCTGACGGCCGGCAGGTTGTGGGCGCCGAGCGCGGCGTCGAAGTCCGTCAGGTCGTACTGGTGGTTGGCCTGGTCGGTGCGGCCGATGGCCTGGACGGACGACGGCGGCAGGTGCTTCTCGTTCGCCGTCGACTTGTAGTACTGGAACGGCTCGTGGTGCGGGCTGTAGTCGACGACCTGGTTGTGGCCGATGTTGGCGTGGGCGGCGCCGCAGACGGCGTAGCCGTTCGCCTTGCCGGTGGGCCGGAACCCGCCCTGGAACCAGCCCCAGGTGACCTTCCTGGCGTTGAGGAGGTCGCCGATGTTCTTGCCGGTCATGACGGCGAGGGCGTTGGCCGAGGTGTGGTTATTGTCGGAGCAGTCGTCGAACGCCGGGTCCGGGTCGTTGATCATGGTGCCGACGCCGTCCGCGTCCGGGGACTGGACGGTGTAGGCGTCGGTGACCTTCTCGTGGGTCTTCGGGTCGACCGCGTAGACGCCGTGGGTCTGCCCGGAGATCAGGTTGATGGCGCCGGGGGTGGACGGCCCGAACGTCCCGTCCCACGAGTTGTCGCTCATGGCGTAGTGCTGGGCGTAGTTCCACATGCCGGTGACGGTGTTGCCGTCGTAGTAGTCCATGACGAGGCCCGGCTCGCCGAACAGAATGGGCTGCCCGGTGCACTTGTCCTTGCCGGTGAACTCGACGAACTTGTCCATCTCGCCGCCGTTGACGGCCTTCTGCTCGGCGGCGTAGCCGTGGTCCTGGTCGCAGGTGAGGGCCTGGGACGGGGTCAGCCGCTTCGGGTCGTACTGGTTCGGGTTGTCCTTCAGGAGCTTCTCGGTGAGGCCGTTGACCTTCGGGGTGTGCTTGGCGGGGTGGAACGGCGTCCCGTCGGTGTTGGCGGCGTGCGGGTAGGTGCCGAAGTAGTGGTCGAAGGAGATGTTCTCCCCGTAGATCACCACGACGTGCTCGATCGGTGTCCGCGGGGGCGCGCCCGGCCCGTGGCCGGTGGCGCCGTCCCGCGCCGCGATCCCGGTGGGCGCGCCGGACGTTCCGCAGGCGGCGGCGAGGCCGGCCAGCCCCGCCGTGACGGCGGCGGCGGCGATCAGCGCGGGCCGGCGGCGGGCGCCCGGCCGGTGTCCGGTTCCGGCCGGTTCTCTCGGACCTGGTGTCTCCCGCATGTCTTGTCTCCTCCTCTGGTGCGAGGGGCCCGCAGGCGCGCCGCGCGCCTACCCGAGCAACCCCCGGCCGAGATGATCTACCCGATTCCGGGCGCCGGGAAGAACGAAGAAGTAACCGCCGCCGAACGGTGATATGTAGTCGGTGAGGGGTTCGCCGGCGAGCCGCTCCTGGACGGCCTCGAACTGGCGGTGCGGATCCTGCTGGAAGCAGCCGAAGACGAGGCCCATGTCGAGGTTCCCGGCGCCGTCGACGCCCCGGTCGTAGTTGCAGGACCGGCGCAGGATGCGGCTGGCCTCGGTGTCCGGGACGCGCGGGTTGGCGCGGCGGATGTGGCTGGTCAGCGGGATGACCTTGCCGACGGGGTCGGCGGCGTAGCGGGGCGCGTCGGTCTCGTGGACGCCGTCGAGGGGCGCGCCGGTGTCGCGGCTGCGGCCGAACATCTGCTCCTGCTCGGGCAGCCCGACCCGGTCCCAGAACTCGACCAGCATCCGGATCAGCCGGATGACCTGGTACGTCCCGCCGGACGTCCAGGGCGGCTCGTCGGCGGCCGCCCACACGAGCCGGTTCATGGCGGCGGCGTCGGTGACGTCGGGGTTGGCGATGCCGTCCTTGAAGCCCATCAGGTTGCGGGGCGCGCCGGACGGCCGGGGCCGGCTGGAGAACCCGCTGATCCGCCAGCGGATCTGCATGCCGCCGCGGGTGTGGCGGCAGATGTCGCGGAGCGCGTGCAGGACGGTGTCCTCGTCGGCGGCGCCGAGGGTGAGGGCGAGGTCGCCGTGGCACCAGGCGGGGTCGAGGTCGTCGTCGGGGAAGGTCCGCATCCGGGTGAGCCGCTTCGGGCGCCGGGACGCGAGCCCGAACCGGTCGTCGAACAGGGACGCGCCGACGCCGGCGGTGACGGTGAGGCCGCCGCCGGGGGCGTCCGGGCCGAGGATGCCGGAGTCGGGAGGCGGTGCGCTGATGCCCGGCTCGGCCGGGACGCCGCCGCCGGTCAGGACGCGCGCCCGGTCGGTCAGCGCGCGCATCAGGTCGGTGAGCTCGGCCCTGCTCTCGGCGATCACGTCGAACGCGGCGACGATGGAGCGGGCCTGCGGCTCCTCGATGATCCCGGCCTGGTGGACGCCGTGGAACGGCGGCGCCGCCGGGGACGGGCTCTTCGGGTCCTTCGCGTCCGCCGGGGCCTTCGCGGCGGCGGCGCTTCCGGTCGTGACCGCTCCCGCGACGCCCGCGGCGAGCGCGCCGCGCAGGAACGAGCGGCGGCCGGGCCCGCTCCCGGTGTCCTCCGGACCGGTGCTCACGACGTCCTCCGGACCGGCGTTCATGACGTCCTCCGGACGGCGGCGACGGTCGCGACGGACGCGAGCCGCTCGACGAGGTCGCCGACGGCGCCGTTGACGCGCTCACGGTCGGTGGTGCTCAGCTCGTCCAGCGGCGTCCATCTCCCGTGCCGGTGCTGCGCCTCCAGCAGCCTGGACACGCGGTCGAGGCCGGCGTCGATGCCGCCGAGGTCCATCCGGGGCTTCAGCACGGGGCGCAGCGGGTCGAGGACCGCGCGGGTCCCGTCGAGGTTCGCCGACGCGGTCGCGAGGGCCGTCCCGCTGCCCTGGTCGCCCTTGCCGGTCAGCTCGAACCGCACCGTGTTCTCGAGGATCTCGTGCGCCCGCAGCCCGAGGTCGGACGGGTCGATCTGCTCGCGCGGGAAGTCGGCGACCAGCGCCCGGACGTCGGCGGCGAGCCGGTCCGCCGGTCCCCGCAGCGACGCCGCGGACTCCCCGTGCCACAGCCCGTGCTCGATGCGCCGGAAGCCGGTGAAGCCCGGGTCGCGGACGCCGTCCGGCAGTCCCGCCGGGCGTCCGTCGATCTTGTCGGCGTAGTCGCCGAACGTGCCGTACGCGGCGCCGAGCCGCTCATAGGCCAGGTGCGCGGGCAGCCATTTCTCGCGCGCCGCGTCCAGGTCGCCGGAGCGGACGGCGTCGCGCAGCTCGTCCACCCGGTCGCGCAGGACGCCGAGCCCCTTCGTCACGTACGCGCGGTAGGACCGCAGCGCGGGGAACAGGTCGTTCTGCGTGACGGGACGCACCGCCGGGCCGCCCGCGGAGCCGGTCACGGTCACCTTCGGCCCGGTGACCGGGTGGCCGCCGTCCGGGAAGCACCAGAACGCGTAGGTCCCGCCGCCGACCGTCACCCGCAGCGCCCGCGTCGTCCCCGGCCCGACCCCTTCCAGCTCGGCGTAGATCGCCCCGCTGGACGGGTCGATGAGGTCGACCTCCGTCGCGGCGCTGTCGGCGTTGTGCACCATCAGCGTCTGCGTGCCCGCGCGCGGATCGTTCCAGCCCCGGCCGCAGTGCGCCCGGTCCGCCTGCACCACCGGCGCGGCCCGGTGGCCGCCTCCGCCGCCGCAGCCCGCGAGACCGGCCGCCGCCACGGCCGTGAGCAGCGGGAACGCGGGCGTCCTTAACAGGTGCGCCCGCGGGCGCGCGCGGTCTCGGTCCACCGCGGCAGGTTAGCCGAAGCGTCCGGTGATGTAATCCTCCGTGCCCTTCTGCTCGGGGTTCGTGAAGATCTTGCTGGTGTCGTCGATCTCGATGAGCTTCCCGGGCTTGCCGGTGCCGGCGATGTTGAAGAACGCCGTCCGGTCGCTGACGCGGGCGGCCTGCTGCATGTTGTGCGTGACGATGACGATCGTGTACTGGCTCTTCAGCTTGCCGATCAGGTCCTCGATCGCGAGCGTGGAGATCGGGTCGAGCGCCGAGCACGGCTCGTCCATCAGCAGCACCTGCGGCTGGACGGCGATCGCGCGGGCGATGCACAGCCGCTGCTGCTGGCCGCCGGACAGGCCCGCGCCGGGCTTGCCGAGCCGGTCCTTGACCTCGTTCCAGAGGTTCGCGCCGCGCAGCGACTCCTCGACGACCTCGTCGAGGCGGCGCTTGCCGCGCACCCCGTTCAGCTTCAGCCCGGCCGCGACGTTGTCGTAGATCGACATGGTCGGGAACGGGTTGGGCCGCTGGAACACCATGCCGACGACGCGGCGGACCGCGACCGGGTCGACCGACGAGGCGTACAGGTCCTCGTCGTCCAGCATCACCTTGCCCTCGACGCGCGCCCCCGGGATCACCTCGTGCATCCGGTTCAGGGTGCGCAGGAACGTGGACTTGCCGCAGCCCGACGGGCCGATGAACGCCGTCACCGAGCGCGGCTCGATCGTCATCGAGATGTCCTCGATGGCGTGGGTGCCGCCGTAGTAGGCGTGCAGCCCGGAGACTTCGATCCGCTTGGCCATTGTGGGGTTCTCTCCTATCGGGCTATCGGGACGACGGCTTGCGCAGCCACGCGACGAGGCGGGCCGCCAGGTTGAGCAGCATGATGAGCAGGATCAGCACCAGCGCGCCCGCCCAGGCGCGGTCCACCGCGTTGGTGTTGGGGTCGGTGGACTGGTCCCAGATGAAGGTGGGCAGCGAGCCCTGCGCGCCGCTGAACGGGTCGGTGTTGATCGCCTTCGTGATGAAGATCGTCAGCAGCAGCGGGGCGGTCTCGCCCATCACGCGCGCGACGGCGAGCATGACGCCGGACACGATGCCGGGCAGCGCCGTCGGCAGCACCACGAACATGATCGTGCGCCAGCGCGGCACGCCGAGCGCGTACGCCGCCTCCTTGAGGTCGCCGGGGACGAGCTTGAGCATCTCCTCGGTGGCGCGGACGACGGTCGGCAGCATCAGGATCGTCAGCGACAGCGCGCCCGCGAAGCCGGAGAAGTCCATACCGAGCGCGAGCAGCCAGAACGCCAGGACGAACAGGCCCGACACGATCGACGGGATGCCGGTCATGACATCGACGAAGAAGCTGATGGTGCGGCCGAGGCGCCCGTTGCGGGCGTACTCCACCAGGTAGATCGCGGTGAGCACGCCCAGCGGGACGGAGATCAGCGCGGTCAGCCCGACCTGCTCCAGCGTGCCGATGATCGCGTGGTAGGCGCCGCCGCCGGCGTCCTTGCTGGCCAGGCCGTTCATGGAGTGGGTGAGGAACACGCCGTCGAACCGCTTGGCGCCGTTGGAGATCACCGTCCACAGCACCGACACCAGCGGGATGACCGCCAGCAGGAACGCCGCGTAGACGAACACCCGCGCGGCGCGGTCCTTGGCCTTGCGGCCCGCCGAGACCGAGGCCAGCGTCGAGGTCGGCTTGGTTCCGGAGAGGGAGGTCACGAGAACTCCTTGCGGCGGGCCACGACCGCGCGGGCGCCCACGTTGACGATCAGGGTGATGACGAACAGGACGAGACCGGACGCGATGAGCGCGCTGCGCCCCGCCGGCCCGGACATCGCGAAGGTGTTCGCGATGTTCGCCGCGAACGTGTTGCCGCCGTCCTTGAGGATGTGCCAGTCGATCCCGGACGTGGTGGACAGCACCATCGCGACCGCGATCGTCTCGCCGAGGGCGCGGCCGAGGCCGAGCATCGCCGCCGACACCATCCCGGACCGGCCGAACGGCAGCACCGACATCCGGATCATCTCCCAGCGGGTCGCGCCGAGCGCCAGCGCCGCCTCCACGTGCGCGTGCGGGACCTGCACGAACACCTCGCGGGTGATCGCGGAGATGATCGGCAGGATCATGATGGCGAGCACGATGGACGCGGTGAGGATCGTCCGGCCGCCGGTCTCGTTCCCGCCGAACAGCGGGATCCAGCCGAAGTAGGTGTTGAGGAACTCCGACACCCCGGTCATCTTCGTGACCAGGAAGTTCAGCCCCCACAGGCCGTAGACGATGCTCGGCACCGCGGCGAGCAGGTCGACCAGGTAGGCCATCGCGCCGGCGAGCCGGCGGGGCGCGTAGTAGGTGATGAACAGCGCGATGCCGACCGCCACGGGCACCGAGATGACCAGTGCGAGGACCGAGGTCATCAGCGTGCCGAAGACGAGCTGGGCGATGCCGAACTTCGCGGGGGTCCCGTCGGGGTTCCACTCCTGCGAGGTGATGAAGTTCGCCTTGTCGTCCTGGAGCGCCGGGATCGCCTTCCACACCAGGAAGACGGCGATCGCCGCCATGATCGCCAGGATCACCAGGCCGGAGCCGCGGCTCAGCCCGGCGAAGATCCGGTCCCCGGCGCGGCCGGTGCTCATCGAGAGCGCGGGCCGGGGACGCTCCGCCGCCTTGGCCAGGGCGGCGGGTGTGTCGCTCGTCACGGTGTCTCCCTCCTCGCGGCCCGCGTCCGGGCCGCTGAGACGTGCGGCGGCCCCGCCGCCGGGATCGCCGGCGGCGGGGCTGTGGCTGGTGCCGGAGTCCTCGCCGGTCAGGACAGGCCCTTGACCGTCTCGCGCACCTTGGTGGCGATGTTGTCGGGCAGCGGGGCGTAGCCCTGGGCGGTCAGCGACTGCTGCCCCTCGGGGCTGGAGATGTAGGTCAGGAAGGACTTGACGAACTTCGCCTGCTCGGCGGGCAGGCCCTTCTCACAGGCGATCTCGTAGGTCACGAGGACCAGCGGGTAGGCGCCCGCGACCTTGGTGCCGTAGTCCAGCTTCAGGGCGAGGTCGTTGCCGGTCCCGACGATCTGCGCGCCCTGGACGGCCTTGGAGGCGCTCTCCGGGCTGATCTCGGTGTACTCGCCGGCGCCGTTCTGCAGCTTCGCCGTCTGCAGGCTGTTGTTGCTGGCGAACGACAGCTCGACGTAGGAGATCGAGCCCTCGGTCTGCTTCAGCGCGGTGGAGATGCCGTCGGAGCCCTTCAGGCCCTGGCCGCCGGGGGCGACCCACTTCTTGCCGGGCTCGAACGACCACACGTCGGGCGCGGTGGCCTTCAGGTACTTGGTGAAGTTGTCGCTGGTGCCGGAGTCGTCCGAGCGGTGCAGCGTCTTGATCTCGGAGGACGGCAGCTTGGCGCCGCTGTTCTCCTTGGCGATCGCCGCGTCGTTCCACTTGGTGATCTTGCCGGCGAAGATGCCCGCGAGCGTCTTCGGCGACAGCTGGAGGCCGTCGACCCCGTTGAGCTTGTAGACGACCGCGATCGGGCCGGGCACCATCGGCAGGTCGATCGCCTTGCCGGTCTTGCAGCGCGCGTCGGCGGGGCCGTGCTCCTCGGGCTTGAGCGCCGAGTCGGAACCGGCGAAGGCGACCTGGCCGGAGGTGAACGCCTGGACGCCCGCGCCCGAGCCGCTCGGGTTGTAGTTGATGTTGGCGCCCGAGCACTTGCTGGTGTAGACCTTCGTCCACTCCTCGATCGCGTTCTTCTGCGCGCTCGACCCGGCCGCGTTGATCGCGCCCTTCGCGCAGTCGATGTTTGCGGCCGCTGGGCTGTTCGCACCCGTGGTGTTGCCGCCGTTGTTGTCGTCACTGCCGCAGGCGGACAGGGCCAGCGCCCCAGCGACGACCACACCGCCGAGGGCGGCGAGCCGAGAACCGTTCTTCACCGGGAGGTCTCCTCTTGGATTCGTCGGGCGGGTCCCCCGACCGCCGCACTGGCACGGTTTGACCAGGTGGTGGGGTCGCCGTCGGATGCGACGGTAGGCAGGCGAGGTGACCGGACACCCCGATCCAGGTGAACGGAGAATGAACGAGGCCAGGCCCTATTACGAAGAATGTCCCGATTTGGCGTGGCCGCCGGGTTAACAGCGCAGCTCAGACATGCCAAAAGCCCGTGCGGAGAAGGTCATCCGGGTTTGCCGGAACGGACACCGGGAACCGGCGCGATCCGGCCACGGAGACGGATCCGGACCGCCGCCGGAGGTTCCGGCGGCGGCGCGGCACCGCCTCCGGTCACCGCGGATCGGCGGGCTCGTCCAGGCGGCGCTTGTAGTAGGCCCACGGCGAATCGAAGTCGGACGGGACGATGAGCTCCCACCCCTGCTCCTCCAGCGCGCGACGGCGGCGGCGCGACGGCCACCACAGGCGCCGGTGCTCCCACTTGTCCGGCGACGCCTCGACCAGATGGAAGAGGTAGCCGTAGTCGACGGCGTGCCAGCCTCGGCGGCCCTCCTTCTCCAGCGCCTCCATCTCGTTGAAGGCGTGCAGTGGCCGCAGCACCCTGCGGGTGGGGCCGCCGTCAGGGACGGCCCCCTTGGCCGCCGCCACGGAGGCGCCGAACCGCTGCTGGGCGGCCTGGCGGCTGATGCCGAGCAGCCCGCCGAGGGCCTCCCAGCTGTGCCCGGCGGCGCGCGCGCCGGTGATCGACTGGCGCAGCAGCCTGCTGGTCTCCTCCGCCGCGACGGCCGACGCGGCGACCATCAGCAGGGAGGCGTCCGGGTCGCTGTCGAGGCCCTTGCGTCCCTGCTCGCTCGCCGACAGGACGGCCTCGGCGACGGCCTCGCGGATCGCGTCCGCCTGCTCATCGGCGAGGAACGCGCTCACCGGCCGTCCTCGTCGCGGGCCGGCAGCGGCTCCAGCTCGTCGAGGCGGGCGGCGACGCCGATCAGGGCACGGGCAGGAGGGGTCATGATGTCAAGGATTCCTTGACATCACTCGGGGGCGCCGTACATCACGTCGACCGCGAACCGGGTGAACCCCAGCGACTCGTAGAGCCGGACGGCCGCCGTGTTCGACTCGTCCACGTAGAGCATGAACTGCGCGACCCCGGTGTCGCGCAGATGGTGCAGCCCGGCGAGCGTGAGGGTCCGGCCCAGGCCGAGGCCCTGCGCGTCCGGGTCGACGCCCACCACGTACACCTCGCCGATGCCGCCGGGATGCACCTTCGTCCAGTGGAACCCGGCGAGCTCTCCGCCGCGCTCGGCCAGGAAGAAGCCGGACGGGTCGAACCAGTCCTCCGCCTCGCGCTCGCGGACGTCCTCGATCGTCCAGGCGCCCTGCTCGGGATGGTCGGCGAACGCGCGGCCGTTCACCCGCAGCCACGCCTCCTCGTCGCGTCCCGGCTCGAACGTGCGCAGCCGGACGCCCTCGGCGACCGCCGGCTCGGGCAGCGGCCCCTCGGCGGGACGGCGCATCTGGAACAGCGCGCGCACACGGGCCATCCCTTCGGACTCGGCGAGCCCTGCGGCGGCCGGGAGATCGCCGTGGGCCCACACCCGCAGCGGCCCGCCGGCCTTCTCGCGCAGCGCCCGCAGCAGCGCGCGCCCATGCCCGCGCCGCCGGTGGTCGGGGTGCACGACCAGCTCGCCTGCGGCGGGCTCGTCCTCCGTCGCCGGATCGAGATGCGCGTAGCCCGCGACCGCGCCGCCGTCGCGGACCACCAGTCCCCCGCGCCCGGCGCGCAGCGCGAGCAGCGCGTGCTCCGACAGCGGTGCCACGCCGTCGGCTCCGGCGGCCGCCTCGACCAGCGCCCCCACCCGCTCCGCCTCGTCCGCCCGCAGCTCCTCCATGATCACACCCTAACCGCCCGCCGCCCTGGTCAAGTCGTCACATAACCGTCATCACTCCGCCGATCGCCGGATGCCCGGCGTCTCTAGCGTCCAGCCCATGATCCGACGACGCACCCTCCTTGCCGGCGCCACCGCGGGGCTGGTGGCGGCGGGACTGGCCGCGCAACCCGCGTCCGCGCACCCCGAGCCCCCGGCGTCCGTGCGCCTGCTCGCGCTGAACGACTTCCACGGCAACCTGGAGCCCCCGACGGGCAGCAGCGGCACCGCCATCGACGAGAACGGGAACTCCGTCCCCGCCGGCGGCGCCGCCTACGTCGCCGCGCACCTGAAGCAGCTGCGCAACCGCGACACGCTCACGGTCGCGCAGGGCGACCTGATCGGCGCGTCCCCGCTCATCTCGGCGGCGTTCCACGACGAGCCGTCCGTCCAGTTCATGAACGACATCGGGCTCACCGCGTCGGCCGTCGGGAACCACGAGTTCGACGAGGGCTACCAGGAGCTGCTGCGCATCCAGAACGGCGGCTGCCACCCCGTCGACGGCTGCTCCCCGGCGGGCGAGTGGGAGGGCGCGAAGTTCGACTACCTGGCGGCGAACGTGCTGCTGGAGAAGGAGAACAAGCCGCTCCTCGACCCCTGGACGATCCGCTGGATCAACGGCGTCAAGGTCGGCTTCATCGGCGTCGTCACCAAGACGACGCCGACCATCGTCACCGCCGACGGCGTCAAGGGCCTGCGGTTCGACGACGAGGTCGACGCCGCGAACAAGGCCGCCAAGGAGCTGAAGGAGCGCGGCGTCCACGCGATGGTGCTCCTCGTCCACGAGGGCGACAACGTCACCGCCGGCGAGAAGCCCGACGACTGCGGCGTGGTCCCCGGCGCGGGCACCCGGATCGCCCAGCAGGCCGACCCGGACATCGACGTCGTCCTCTCCGGCCACACCCACCAGCAGTACGTCTGCACGGTGAAGGGCCCGGACGGCCGGCCGCGGCTCTACTCGTCCGGCTCCTCGTTCGGCCGGATCATCACCCAGGTCGACTTCAAGGTCGACCGGCGCACCGACGACATCGTCCGCTCGTCGATGACGGCCGACAACCACGTCGTCACCCGCGACGTCCCGCCGGACCCGGCGACGCAGCGGTTCGTGCAGACCTGGAAGGACCGGGTCAGCGTGATCGCCGACAAACCCATCGGCAAGATCACCGCCGATCTCACCCGCGCCCCGTCCGCCGCCGGCGAGACCACGCTCGGCGACGTCATCGCCGACTCCCAGCTCGCCGCGATGAAGGACAAGGGCGCCCAGGTCGCGCTGATGAACCCCGGCGGCGTCCGGACCGACCTCACCTACAAGGCGAGCGGCTCCGAGGGCGACGGCGTCGTCACCTACGGCGAGGCGTTCGCCGTCCAGCCGTTCAGCAACGTGCTCGGCGTGACGTCGCTGACCGGCGCGCAGCTCGACGCCCTGCTGGAGCAGCAGTGGACGTCCGCGGGCGAGAAGATACTCCAGCCGTCCGCGAACCTGCACTTCACCATCGACCGCTCCAGGCCGGCCGGCGACCGCGTCTCGAACATCACGGTCGACGGCGCCGCCGTGGACCCGGCCGCCACCTACAAGGTCGCCGCGAACAACTTCCTGCTCGGCGGCGGCGACGGCTTCACCACGTTCACCCAGGGCAAGGACCAGGTCCTAGGCCCGATCGACCTGGACGGCTTCGTCGCCTACCTGACCGCCCAGGGCACCATCGCACCCCCCGCACTGGACCGCATCACCGGCCAGTAAGACCGGCTGAACACCTCTCCCTACGACCCGGCTGAACACCGGCCCGGAAGGCCGGACCCCAGCCACGGCCACGGGCAGGCCCGCGGAGCGAGTGCAGCGAGCGCAGCGGGCCTGCCCGACGACTGACAGGCTGTTTCGCCGCGGAGCGCTAGCGGAGCGGCGAAACAGCCTGTCAGTCGCAACGGGGGTTCCAGGGGGTCGCCCCCCTGGGCAAACTCGTCCCCCCTGGGAAATCACGCCCAGAAGTGCACCGCCCAGTAGACGACGGCGGCGACGATCGCGGCGGCGGGGAGGGTGAGGACCCAGGCCATGACGATGTTGCCGGCCATGCCCCAGCGGACGGCGGACAGCCGTTTCGTGGCCCCTGCCCCCATGATCGCCGAGGTGATCGTGTGCGTGGTGGAGATTGGAGCGTGCCAGAAGTAGGCGGTGACGTACAGGACGATCGAAGCGGTCGCTTCCGCGGCGAAGCCCTTCGGCGGGTCCACCTCGATCACCTTGCGGCCCAGCGTCCGCATGATCCGCCAGCCGCCCGCGTAGGTGCCGAGCGACAGCGCGCCCGCGCACGCCACGATCACCCACAGCGGCACCGAGTTCCCGCTCGCGTGCCCGGTGGTGACCAGCGCGAGCACGATGACGCCCATCGTCTTCTGCGCGTCCTGCAGGCCGTGGCCGAGGGCGAGCGAGGCCGCCGACAGCGTCTGCGCGATGCGGAACCGGCGCACCACCCGGCTGGGCTGCGCCCGCCGGAAGATCCACAGGATCGCGACCATCACCAGGTAGGCCAGGACGAACCCGACGACCGGCGACACCACCATCGGCACGACGACCTTGTCGACCACGCTGTGCCAGTTCACGTACGACGACGAGGCGAGCCCGGCCCCGACGACGCCGCCGATCAGCGCGTGCGAGGACGAGGACGGCAGCCCGAAGTACCAGGTGATCAGGTTCCAGGTGATCGCGCCGAGCACGCCGGCGGCGATGACGGTGAGGCCGTGGAGGCCGGTCGGCGGGGTGATGACCTCGCTGATGGTCTTGGCGACCTCGACCCCGAGCAGCGCGCCCAGCATGTTCATCACCGCGGCCATGCCGAGCGCCACCCGGGGCGTCAGCGCCCGCGTGGACACCGCCGTCGCGATCGCGTTCGCGGCGTCGTGGAAGCCGTTGGTGTAGTCGAACACCAGCGACACCACGACGACCAGGACGAGCACGGCCATCTGCGCGTCGGACCGCAGTCCGAGCGCGCCCGCCACCATCACCAGGAGGATCCCGGCGAGCAGCAGCAGCCACGCCCGTCCGGAGACGCGCCGGGTCGCCTGCTCGCCGATCGACCCGTCGGTGTCCGCCGACGGCTCCCGGACGATGGTCGAGCCCGGCTCCGGGTCCGCGCTCATGATTCCTTGACCGCGATGGTCTCGACCGTGTTCGCGACGTGCTCGAACGCGTCCGCGGCCTCTTCGAGGCGGTCGATGACCTGCTTGAGCTTCAGCACGGTCAGGGTGTCGTACTCGCCGCTGAACAGCTGCGCCAGCAGCTTGCGGTACACCTGGTCGCCCTGGTTCTCGAGCCGGTTGATCTCGATCCAGTACTCGTTGAGCTCCTTCATGGAGCGCAGCCGGGGCATGGCCTCCGCGGTCAGCTCGGCGGCCCGCTCCAGCACCTCCACCATGTGCACGATCCCCTTGGGGAACTCGTCGATCTTGTAGAGGACGACGAGGTCGGCTGCCTCCTCCATCTCGTCCATCACGTCGTCGATCGTCGAGGCCAGCCGGTAGATGTCCTCGCGGTCGAACGGGGTGATGAACGTTTCGTTCAGCCGTCGCATGATCGCGTGAGTGCATTCGTCGCCCGCGTGCTCGCAGGCGCGCATCTTCTCCGCGATCGCTGCCCGGTCGGCGCCGTCGCTGATGAGCTCCACGAGCAGCCTGGCGCCGGTGACCAGGTTGTTCGCCGAGTCGGCGAACATGTCGTAGAAGCTGTCCTCACGCGGCGTGAGACGCAAGCGCACGTCGTTCTCCTGTGGTGCCGGAACAGTCCGCAGAGGATCGTAGGCGCTACCGGCCGTAAAAAGAACCTTTGCCCCAGCTTCGGCCGGTGTCACCCATCCTCTCACCTACAAGATTGCCCTAGATCACCAGGTACATACCCCTGCGGTTGCCCCAATCGGGCCCGCTGCGCATAGGCTCGGGGCCGGACCAACGGCCGCACGGAGAGTGACGACGCGCGTGAGTGAGATTCGTTACAGCGTCCCGGCGATCAGCTGCGGGCACTGCGTGACCGCGATCAGCGGGGAGGTCGGGCGGGTGCCCGGCGTGAGCGAGGTGGCGGTGGACGTGGACGCCAAGCTCGTCACCGTCCGTGGCGACGGCCTGGACGACGCGGCGCTGCGCGCGGCGATCGACGAGGCCGGGTACGACGTCGCGGGCTGACCTGGGCGGCCGGTTCCGGACCTGCACTTTCGGCGAATACGGTCAGCCCGTCTCAGCCGCCGTCCGCGGACCGTCGCGGCGGCCTCCGGAGCACGGGCCGGCCCCGGTGCGCGGAACCGCCCTGGAAACGCGGACCGGGGACGTCCGGCGCGGACGTCCCCGGGCGGATCGGGCCTCGGCTACTCCTGCGGCGTCAGCTCGCGACGACCGGCCTCGCCGGAACGCACCCCGAGCACCATGTCGATTTCCGCGATGGTGAGCGGCCGCTCCGCCGCCGCCACCGCGCTGAGCATCTCGGCATAGAGTTCGATCTCGTCCAACGCAACGCGGTCGTGGACGCGCAGATCGAGGTTCTGCTGGCGCACCGCGTCCACCTCCGTTCGTTCCCCACACCCGAGTTCGAGGCTACGCGTCCCGCCCCGACGGGCACATGACCCAAGAGGGCCATTCGAGGGCCACCCATATCCGTGGTCTTCCCGGGTCAGGTGAGCATGATGCGCCCGATCACCCGGGAGGGGTCCCGAGAGGAGCCCGTCAAGGACTCCTGTCGGACGCCGTCAGCCGCCCCGGTGGAAGTCGCCGAGCATCTGCTCCAGCGCCGACTCCGGCAGGTCGCGGGCGGTGAGCCGGGCCACCGTCGCCGCGTTGACGTCGGCGCCCGCGAGGCGCGCCGCCTGCCGCGCGACCGTCTGCTCGAACAGCGCCCGGACGGTCCTGGCGTAGGCGAACGACGGGTCCTGCCGCAACCGCTCGAAGCGGGTGAGCAGCTCGACGCGCAGCTCCTCGTCCAGCATGTACAGGTCCCGCTCGGCGTACTTCTGGAACAGCCGGACCATCTCCCGGTCGCTGATCCCGTGGAACTCCACGATCCGCGCGAACTCGGCGCGGAACGCGGGATTGCCCGCGAGGAACCCCTCCATCTCCGCCGCCGGGCTGGAGCAGACCACCATGAACCGGCCGCCGCGCTCGCGCATGCCGCGCAGCAGCTCGTTCACCACCGCCGGGCTGCGGTCCAGCAGGTACGCCTCCTGGATCAGCAGCACGCCGCCGAGGGCCTGCTCGATCATGCCGGCGACCCGGCTCTCGGTGTCCGGCTGGTCGCGCCCCGCCAGATGCACCGGGCGGCACGCCACCACGTGCCCCGACTCCAGCAGCCCGAGCGCGGCGTAGATCCCGCCGACGAGCCCCGCCACCGTCGTCTTGCCCGTCCCCGGCGGCCCGACGAACACCAGGTGGTGGGCGTCGCGGTCCGCCACGCCGTACCGGACCCGGTCCGCCGTCTGCTCGGCCTCGTCCGCCAGCTCCCGGACGACCGCCTTGACGTCGTCCAGCCCGGTGAGCCCGTCCAGCCGGCGCAGGTAGCCGTCGATGTCGCCGGGCGGCCGCAGCGCCGGCTCGATGCCCTCCGCGACGCCGTGCAGGTCGTCCGGCGTCAGGACGAGCCGGTCGTGCGACGCGCCGGCCCGCGCCATGTTCCGCTGGCTCGCCTGGTCCAGGTACGCCTCGACGAGCCGCGCGTTCACCAGGTCGCCGGGGCCGCGGAGCCGTTCGAGGTCCTCCTTCGCGACCTCCAGCGCCGACGCCCCGATCGTGACGCGCCGCTCGTCCGCCAGCAGGTGCAGCAGCGTCATCCGGTCGTCGAGCCCGCTGAAGTCGGGCAGCCGGTACACCCGGAACGCCTGCACCAGCTTCGGGTGCTCCCTCAGCAGCCGCTTGTACGCGCGCGGCTCGCACGTCGCGATCAGCGGCGTCGTGTTCACCGGGTCGCGCCGCGCCCGCCGCACCGCGCCGGTGACCGCGACCGGGTCCTGCGCGGCGCCGATCGCCACGTCCAGCCGCTCGAAGAGGATCGCCGGGCCCGGCTGCCGCAGGATCCGCTCCATGGCGTCCACCGGCGCGTCGCGGACGTCGTCGGCGTCGTGCGCGCGGATCGCGCCGTCGCCGAGGCCCGCGTCCGCCAGCGTCAGCGCGATCAGCCGCGCCAGCCTGCGCTGCCCGGTGTGCGGGCCGCCGACCAGCAGCACCCCGGGCACGCCGGCCGGCGCCGAGCCCGGCCGGCCGTCGACCCGGGTCACCTCGGCGTCCTCCCCGGCCGCCGCGTTCCACTCCTCGACCTGCGTGCGCAGCTCGTCCAGCAGCTCGCCCGCGTCGTGCTCGCCGGACACGAACCCGATCCCGAACCGTTCGAGCGTCCGGCGGCGGCCGAGGTCCTGCGGCGGCGGGATCTCGTGGACGGGCCGCTCGGGCGACGGCGTGTCGTCGAGGAAGTCGAAGTCGCCGACCATGGTCTCGGACATGACCCGCGTCCCGGGGCCGGGCGGCGGCCCCTGCGCGGGGCCGTCCTCCAGGTCCTCCGGGCCGAGGATGCGCGTGCCGGGCGGCTGCGCGTTCCGCGGGGGCGCGTTCTGCGGAAGCGGCGGCACCGGGGGGCCCTGCTTGGACGCCGCGCCGTCCTCGAACCGCGTCGCGTACGCGCCGGCGGCCGGCTGCGACGGCGCGCCTGCGTCCTCGGCGCGCGTCGCGTACGGGTCGAACGCGGCCGGCTGCTCCCCCGGCTGGGCTCCCTGCGGCCCCGAAACCGCCGGAGGGACTTGCGGATTCTGCACGGCCGGAGGCCCCTGCGGGCTCTGCGCGGCCGGAGGCCCCTGCGGGTTCTGTGCGGCCGGGGGCACGCCGGCGCCGGGAGGCAGGCCCTGAGCGGGAGGCCCGGCACCGGCCGGCTGGTAGCCGAGCTGCGTGTACGGCGGCACGATCGGCTCGTCGTGCTTCTCCTCGTCCGGTGAGAAACCGCCGAGCGGCTGCTCCGCCGGCCCCGGCCCCCGGTCGGGCGACGTGCCCTCCTGGTCCGCGAAGGGCGGCTGCCCGGCCCCCGGATACGGCGCCCCGCCCGCGGGCGGCTGCGCCTGACCGGCGTCGAAGCCCGGATGGCCGGGCCGTCCGGGGTCGGGCGGCCCGAGCGGCGGCGCGCCCGGCATCCCGAAGGCGGCCTGCCCCTGATCGCTCAGTACGGGCTTGGGCGCGGCCTGCTGGAAACCGAGCTCGGTGTACGGCGGCGCCACGCTCCCGCCGGCGTCCTCCTCGGCGGGCGAGAACCCGCCCATCGCCGGATCCGGCGAAGCGAACCCGGCCGCCGGCTGCGGCAGCCCCGCCGGGCCGGGCGCGTTCTCCCACCCCGGCTGGGCCGGCGGCTGGACGAACGGCTGCGCGGGCCCCTGCGGCTCCGCCGGCTTCGGCGGCGCCCCCGGCGCCACGCCCGGCTGGCTCTGCATGCCGAACGGGGGTGACGGCGACACGCTCGGCGACGGGCTCGGCGGCGGCGTCTGCGTCGGCGCGGCGGCCGTGGCGCGCGCCCGGCCGCGCCCGATGATCCCCGCGATGATCGCGGTCGGCACCGGGAAGCCGCGGGGCCGCGCCGGCATCCCGCCGAGCCGGCACCACGCGAGGTCCAGCTCGTACATCGCGGCGAGCAGCGTCTCGGCGCCCTCGCCGGAGCCCGCCGCCCGCAGCGGTTCCGGCAGCCGCAGGTCGGCCGGCCACAGCCGGCGCAGTGGGTGCCCCTTCTGCTCCGCCACCGCCTGCACCGTGTACCGGATCTCCGGGTCCAGCCACGGGACGATCGAGCCCGCCACGTCCTTGCGGACGACGTCCAGGTCGGCGGCCAGCAGCGCGGCGGCGACCATCCGCGGCTCGGTGTACGCCGGGTCGGCCGGGTCGCCCGGCAGGTCGCCGATGGCCTCGCTCAGCGTGTAGAACGCGTGCCGGAAGTTGTCGCCCGGCGAGCTCTCGTTCCGCAGCGCGGGCACGAGGTGCGGCGGGCACCGGGTCAGCCACTGCTGGACGATCGCCTGGTCCCCGTACGGGAGCGCCCCGTAGTCGACCGTCGGGTTGCTCAGCGTCGTCCCGAGGATCGCCAGCAGCGCGTCCGCCCGGGTCTGGAACCGCACGTCGTCGCGCAGCGCGCTCGCGACCGCCCACATCGTCCGCAGGACGACGACCGCCGCGTCCACGCGGCTGGCGCGCAGCCGCTCGGAGTACAGCCCGACCAGCGTCTCCAGCGCGGGCGGGGTCATCCAGCGCGGGCCGTCCACGTCCGGCAGCGGCTTGGCCCGGTACGGCTTCCACAGGTCCAGCATCTGCGCGTCCAGCCGGGCGTCGAACACCGGCGCGGTCGCGCACCACATCATCACGCCCCACGCGACGGCCACCGTGGACGGCGTCTCCTGCGTGAACTGCGACCACCAGTGCGGGTACTCCGGCGCGGGCAGCGCCGCCGCGGACTCCACGGTCGCGCGGACCCGCGCCGTCAGCTCGCCGGCGAAGCCGTGGCCGACGAACGGCAGCGACGCGGGCGGGTCGTAGGAGAAGTCGGGCCCGGCCGGGATCACGTGCGGCGGCAGCTGCGGGACCTGCATCCCGCCCTGCTGCGCGGGCCGCGCCGCCATCCGCACGGCGGGCGTCCGAGGCGGCGGGCACAGGTACCACTGGCCGTCCGACGGGTGCAGCCGGTACCACCGGGCCCACGCGCCGAACAGCCACCACGTCCCGTCCGGCAGGACGAGCATGCGGCCGGCGATGGCGTGATGGCGCTGCTGAGGAGGCGCCGACGGCCACCATTGGGCGGCCACCATCGCCCTCGTGTCGCGCTCGGCCTCCGCGAACGGATCCTGCCCCATCCGGGGGTTGGGCGGCGGAGCACTGCCATAGCCCGGTCCCCACACCACGTGGGTCATGGTAGTCAGACGGAACGCCCCAGATTTCCCCCCGAGCCGCCCGCCGCGAATACCCGCAGGTCAGCGCCTACCGTCCCGCGCAAACCCGTCGATCTGCCCGTCCGCCGGGGCAGCCGGCGGCGTCAGCGCCAGGTGGCGCGGCCGTGGCGCTCGGCCTTCTGCATGTAGACGTCGGGCGTGTGCTGGAGGACGAGGCGGTCGCCGTCGTTCAGCTCCCGGACGATCTTGCCGGGCGTGCCCGCCACCAGGACGCCCGAGGGGATCTGCTTGCCGGGCGGCACCAGCGCGCCGGCGGCGATGAGCGTGCCCGCCCCGATCCGGGCGCCGTTCAGCACGATGGCGCCGATGCCGATCAGCGAGCCGGTCTCGACGTGCGCGCCGTGCACCATGGCCTTGTGCCCGAGGCTGACCCGGTCCTCCAGGACGGCGGGCATGCCCGGGTCGGCATGCAGGCAGCTGAGGTCCTGGATGTTGCACTCGTCGCCGACGACGATCTCCTCATCGTCGCCGCGCAGCACCGAGCCGTACCAGACGCTGGACGCCCGGCCGAGCGTCACGCGTCCGACGATCACGGCTCCGGGCGCCACCCACGCCTCGGCGTGGATCTTCGGCTCGTCCTCGCCCAGCGACCCCACATAGCTCATGCGCCCGATGCTAGGCCGTGCCCGGATCCGTCCGGGGGCCGGGGAGGCGGGGTCGGGCACGGGTTCGACGGGATGTCGGATTCGGTGGATGTCGCGCGACACGGCGGCGCAGGTGAGGGCGTTTTTTCGGGAAATTGGGTAGTTTGTCGCCTCCAGCCAGATGAAGAAACGGCAGCGAGAAGGGCGTTCCGGTTGCGCGAGCGGGGCGGATCGCACGAGAGTCGATGCTGACGTTTCTGCTGTGGGCCCGCTGACCGGCGGGTGAGGATTCGCAAACCGACCCTGACGGGGTGATACCCCCGCCAACGACCCCCCAAGGCATCATGAGCAACGAAGCCGAAATCCTGCCGAACCTCCTTCAAGACGAGTCCTTCGAGATCGTCATGCGCGGCTACAACCGCCGCCAGGTCGACGACTACATCGCCCGCGCCCAGCAAAAGCACCGCGAGCTGGAGGCCCGGCTCGCGCGCGCCCAGGACGACGCCGAGCGCGTCCGCCGGGAGATGGCCGAGGTGCGCGAGGCCCGCAAGCCCACCGGCGACGACCTGAGCGACCGGCTGCGCCAGATCATCAACCTCGCCGAGGACGAGGCGCAGGACAAGGTCGCCGAGGCCGAGGCCAAGGGCGCCGAGATCCGCAAGGACGCCGAGCAGGAGTCCAAGCGCATCATCGACGAGGCCCGCGCGCACGCCGACAAGAACCTCTCCCAGGCCCAGGAGAAGGCCGACCACATGCTGGCCGCCGCCAAGAAGGAGTCCGACAGCGTGCTGTCGGCCGCCAAGCAGGAGGCGGAGCAGACGGTGACGAGCGCGCGGCTGGAGGCCGAGCGCACGCTCACCGCGTCCGAGCGCCGCGCCAGCGTGATCAACGAGGGCGCCACCCAGCGGCTCACCTCGCTGACCAAGAACCACACGCAGGCGCTGCAGCGGCTCACCGAGATCAGCGAGACCCTGCACCGGCTGCTGACCGCCGAGAACGAGGCGGGCCCGCTGGAGAAGATGGTCGAGGACGCCGTCCGGCAGACGCCGCCGCGCAAGCAGCCGGCCGCCGCCCCCGCCCAGCCGGTCCCCGCGCAGCCCGCCCCCGCCGCCGCGGCCGGCCCCAAGCCGCCCGCGCCGTCCACCGCGACCGGGCCGAAGCCGATCGTGGCCAAGCCGGTCGCCGCTCCGGCGCCGTCGATGAAGAAGCCGGAGCCGGACGGCCCGGCCACCGGCACGGGCACGGGGCCGCAGGTCCCGCCGCCCGCGAAGGCGCCGCGTCCGATCGAGGACACCGACGGCGGCCCGTCCGGCGGCCACGCCCCGATCGTCCCCCCGGCCCCGCGCGGGCCCGCCGACCCGAGCTGATCCCCAGCCCCGGCGGAAACGTCACCCGCTCCCCGAACGGTGCGCCCGGCCCTTGCCGGGCGCACCGTTCGCGTTTCCGCGGCCGTTCGGGCGGAGCGGAAATCGCGACATAGGATCATCCGGGTGAGCAAGAGGACCACGACGCGCAACGGGACCGCCCGCCCGATCCGGCTTCTCGGCGACCCGGTGCTGCGCACCGCGTGCGACCCCGTGCGGACGTTCGACGCGTCCCTGGAGAAGCTGGTCGACGACATGTTCGTCACGATGTACGAGGCGGACGGCGCGGGCGTGGCCGCGAACCAGGTCGGCTCCGGCCTGCGGCTGTTCGTGTACGACTGCGAGGACGACCGGGGCCGCCGGCACGTCGGCCACGTCGTCAACCCGGTGCTCGTGGCCGCCGACGGCGAGCTGCTGGTGGAGCCCGAGGGGTGCCTGTCGCTGCCGGGCCTGCGGTTCGACACCCCGCGCCACGCGCACGCGGTCGTGGAGGGCGTGGACGCGAAGGGCCGGCCCGTCCGCGTGGAGGGGACCGGGTACTTCGCCCGCTGCCTGCAGCATGAGTGCGGGCATCTCGACGGCGAGGTCTACATCGACGTGCTGTCCGGCGACGCGCGACGCGAGGCCATGCGCGCGATCCGGAACCTCCAGCGCCCCTGAGCCCGGCCTCCCGGCCGCACCGGCGTGACGATCCTGAGCCCGGCCTCCCCCTGAGCCCGGCCTCCCCCTGAGCCCGACCGCCCTGAGCCCGGCCCCCGGAGCCCGGCCCCCGGAGCCCGGTCCACTGAGCGCGGCTCAGTCGGCGTCGAGCGGGAGGAGCACGCGGAAGGTCGCGCCCTCGCCCGGGGCCGAGTCGACCTCGACCGACCCCTCGTGCGCGGCGACGAGCGCGGCGACGATGGCGAGACCGAGGCCGGTCCCGGTCCGGCCGCCCTCGCGGGAGCGGGACGCGTCGGCGCGGTAGAAGCGCTCGAAGACGCGTTCGGCCTGGTCGGGCGAGAGGCCGGGGCCCTCGTCCGCGACCTCCAGCATCGCGGCGGGCGCCCCGCGCAGGGTGCCCGGGGACAGGCGCACCTCCACCGGCGTGCCCGGCGGCGTGTGCGCCACCGCGTTCGTCAGCAGGTTGCCGAGGACCTGCCGCAGGCGCGGCTCGTCCCCGCGCACCTGGTAGGCGAGACCGCCCTCGACCGACAGCTCGATCCGGCGGTCCGGCGCGACCACCCGGGCCTCCTGCACCGAGTCGGCGGCGACGGCGAGCAGGTCGACGGGGCGCCGCTCGATGGGCCGCTGGCGGTCGAGGCGGGCGAGCAGCAGCAGGTCCTCGACGAGCAGGCCCATCCGGCCGGCGGTCTCCTCGATGCGGCCGATCATCCGGCCGATCTCCTCGGGGGTGCGGGCGGCGCCCTGCCGGTAGAACTCGGCGAAACCGCGGATGGCGGTGAGCGGGGTGCGCAGCTCGTGGCTCGCGTCGGCGACGAAGCGGCGCATCCGCTCCTCGGACCGGCGGGCCGTCTCCTCCGAGCGCCGCGCCGCCGCCTCCGACTCGGCGCGGGCGCCGAACGCCGCCTCGATCTGGGCGAGCATCGCGTTCAGGGACCGTCCGAGCCGGCCCATCTCGGTGCGCGGGTCGGCCTCCGGGACGCGCCGCGACAGGTCGCCGGCCGCGATCGCGCCGGCGGTCTCCTCCACCTCGGCGAGCGGGCGCAGGCTCGCGCGCACCACCCACACCCCGAGGACGACCAGCACCGCGAGGACCAGCAGCCCGACGATCACGTCGATGGCGATGAGCCGGTTCACGGTCCGCTGGATCTCCGCCAGGCTGACCGCGATGAGGACGGTGGCGCCGGTGCCGGGGATCGGCTCGGCGAGGACCCGCCAGTTCGTGCTCGACCCGCCCGTCCCGGACACGGTGAACGGCCGGTCGATCCGGCCGGTGACGTCGGCGGGCAGCTTGGGGTAGCCGCGCTCGCCCACCGCGAGGTTCTGCCCGATCGGACGGCCGTTGCTCCCGCGGACCTGCGCGTACATCTCGCTGGGCACCCGGACGTTCAGGTTGTAGTGCCCCTGGACCTGCTCGGTCACCTGGATGATCACATGCCCGACCGAGGAGCGCAGCTGGTCGTCGGCGCGCCCGACGAGGTACTGGCGCAGCACCGAGGCGCCGGCCGCGCTCATCACGGTCATCCCGAGGGTGACCAGGACGAGCATGCCGGCGATGAGCTTCATCTGCAGCGGCGACCGCGACCACAGCCCGCGGATCCAGGAGTTCCAGCGCGGGCGCCGCGTCCCCCGCGGCGGCTCGTCGCCCCCCGTCCCGCCCGGGTACGGGCCGTACGGCATGCCGGCCGCGTGCGCGCCGCCGGGCGGCGGTCCCGGTTCCATGACCGGCCGGTCGCCGGGCGCCGGGCCCGCGGGGTGCGCGGGGAGCGCGCCGGGGCCGGGGACGCGGGGCTCCATCAGGCCGGGGGCTCTCTCAGGACGTAGCCGACGCCCCTCAGCGTGTGGATGAGGCGGGGCTCGGCGTTGTCGACCTTGCGCCGCAGCGCGGACACGTAGGACTCGACGATGCCCGCGTCGCCGCGGAAGTCGTAGTTCCACACGTGGTCGAGGATCTGGGCCTTGGACAGGACGCGCCCGGCGTTCGCCATGAAATAGCGGAGCAGCTTGAACTCGGTCGGCGACAGCTGCACCGCCTTGCCGCCGCGCCAGACCTCGTGGCTGTCCTCGTCCAGCTCGACGTCCGCGAACACCATCCGGGGCGGGGGCTCGGCGACGCCGCCGCGGAAGCGCCGCAGGACGGCGCGGATGCGGGCGATGACCTCCTCCAGGCTGAACGGCTTGGTGACGTAGTCGTCGCCGCCGATCGTCAGGCCCTTGATGCGGTCCTGAACCGCGTCGCGCGCGGTGAGGAACAGCACGGGAGTGTGGTCGCCGCCGGACCGCAGCCGCCGCGCGACGTCGAACCCGTCGATGTCGGGCAGCATCACGTCGAGGACGATCAGGTCGGGCCGGTGCCGGCGCGCGGACTGGACGGCGTCGGCCCCGTTGGTCGCGGTGAGCACCTCGAAGCCGGTGAAGCGCAGGCTGCCGGCCAGCAGCTCCAGGATGTTCGGCTCGTCCTCGACGACGAGCAGCGTCGCCTCGGGCGCCCGCACGCCCGCGTTCGCGTTCGCCGTCCGTTCAACCACTGACACGCTCTCCCTCCAGGGTCGCCTCCGAGGCTCGCACCCGAACCTGAATGTCCCCTGAAGGTGCGCCGAGCATTCCCTTCACCTGCGGCTCCCCGCCTCCGCCTCGACGGCGCGGATCAGCATGTCGAGCTCGGTGTCGAACACCTCCGCGGTGGTGATCTCGCGGAGGTGGGGTTCGGCGGCGCGCAGCCGGGGCAGGGCGCCGGGGCCGTCGCCGGCGGCGCGGCCGTGGACGCCGAGGCTGGCGTTGCGGTGCCGGTCGATGGGGTCGCCGTGGGCCTCGAAGTGCATCCGGCCGAGGACGAGGTCGATGAAGACCAGGTAGTAGCGGACGGCGGCGCGCTCGTCGAGGCCGGCGTCGGCGAGGGTCGCGAGGATCGTCTCCACGAGCCGGAGGGCGCCGGGACCGTGGTCGCCGCGGGTGACCAGGGCGTCGATGGTGCCGGGGTAGGCGCCGAGTTCGCGGCGCAGGCCGTCGGCGATGCGGCGGAGGCGGCCGGGCCAGGGGCCGGCGCCGAGGTCGGGCGGGACGATGTCGCGCGCCGCGATCGCGTCCATGACGAGGGCGACGAGCTCGTCCTTGCCGGAGACGTGCCGGTAGAGGGCCATGCGGGAGACGCCGAGGTCGGCGGCGAGGGCGCGGATGGTGAGGGCGCCGAGGCCGTCCCGTCGGGTGATCTCGAGGGCGGCGGCGACGATCTGCGCGCGGCTGATGCTGCCCCAGGGCCGCCGCTCCCGGGCGGGCGGGTCGGACGGCCCGGCGGTCGGGTCGGGCGGCCCGGCGGGCGGGCGGTGCGGGCCGGACTCGGACATGCGGAGAACCGTAGCCGAACATCTTGCGGACGCCTGTCCGCAAGATTTAGGTTCGCCTTACCTAATATCGATCGGAAAGGCGGATCCGATGCCCGGAGGGCCGGAACGGAGGGGGATGGTCGCGGCGCTGCTGGCCGCCGCGTTCCCCGCGAGCCTCGCGCAGACGATCGTCATCGCCGCGCTGCCCGTGCTGCGGGACGAGCTCGACGTCCCCGCCGCGCAGGTGACCTGGACGCTCACGGCGTTCATGCTGGCCGGGGCCGTCGTCACGCCGATCGCCGGGCGGCTCGGCGACCTGTACGGGCACCGCCGGATCCTGGTGGCCTGCCTGCTGCTGTTCACCGCCGGGACGGTCGCCGCGGGCCTCGCCGCGTCCGCGCACTCCTTCGGGTGGCTGGTGGCGGGACGCGCCGTCCAGGGGACGGGCTCTGGGGCTTTCCCGCTCGCGCTCGGGATCGCCCGGTCGGCGCTGCCGCCGCACCGGCTGCGCAGCGTGGTCGCGCTGGTCAGCGCCGTGTTCGGGATCGGCGGGTCGGCCGGGATGGTGGTCGCGGGCCCGCTCGTCGACGCCGCCGGGACGCCGTGGCTGTTCTGGGCGACGCTGGTCCTCGCCGCCGGCGCGCTCGCCCTGGCGACCCGGCTGCCGGCGACGCGGCCGGGCGGTTCCGGGCGGATCGACCCGGTCGGCGCGGTGCTGCTGCCGGCGACGCTGGTCTGCCTGCTGCTGGCGATCAGCCAGGGGCGCGCGTGGGGCTGGGGCTCGGCGCGGGTCATCGGGCTGTTCGCGGGCGCGGCCCTGGCGCTGGCCGCCTTCACGGCGGCTGAGCTGCGCGTCCGCGCGCCGCTGGTCGACCTGCGGCTGCTGCGCGGGCGCGGACCGGCCGCCACCACGCTGGCCACCCTGGTCGTGTGCGTGGCGATGTTCGGTTCGATCACGCTGATCCCGCAGTTCGTGCAGGCGCCGCGGGCGTCCGGCTACGGGTTCGGGCTCTCCGCGTCCGCGGCCGGGCTGCTGATGGTGCCGATGGCGGCGCTGATGCTGCTCGCCGGCCCGGCGGCGCCCCGGCTCGCCCGCCGCGCCGGGTCCCGCGTCCCGTTCCAGGCCGGGACGGTCTGCGCGGTCGCCGCGTTCGCCCTGCTCGCGTGGGCGCACGGGGCGCTGTGGGAGGTGTACGCCGCCTGCGCGGTCATCGGGGTCGGCTACGGGCTGGCGTTCGCGGCCATCGGGAACCTCGTCGTGGAGAACGCGCCGCCCGGGCAGACCGGGGTGGCGACGGGCGTCAACACGATCGTGCGGACGGTCGGGGCCGCCGTCGGCGCGCAGGCCGTCACCGCGATCCTCGCGGCGCGCAGGGCGTCCGCGGCGAAGCTCTCGCCGGAGTCGGGCTACACCGGGGCGTTCGCGGTGCTCGCTGTGATCGCGGTCGCGGCCCTCGGCGTCGCCGCCGCGATCCCGCGCGGTCCCGGGGGCGCGCGGGATCCTCGGGAAGAGCGGGGCGTGGATTCAGGGAACGTTCAGGTACGTGCGCTTGAGTAGTCGGCACAGGGCGCGCCCCGGTCCGGACAGGGACCGGATCCCCGCGCCCTGGCCACTCCTCCTCGCCACCGCGGCCGAGAGGGCGACACGCCGCACGCCCTCCCGGCCGCGGTTTTTTTGACGCCGGCCTTATCCAGCACACTTTCAGGCCGGATCCAGGTGGGCTCCAGACCCCCGGCGCAGATTCGTATGCGACGGCGAGACGAGGGAGTTCACATGGACGCCGGAAGGCCCGAGGAGCCACAGCAGCACAGTTGGGATCGGCACGTCGCGGGATCCGAGCGGCACGCGCCATCCGAGCGGCCCGCGGCACCGGGGCACGCCGGAGGCCCCGAGCGGCCCGATCTCAGCCGGCCCGGACAGCCGCACCAGCGGCAGCCGCACGACCAGCCGCTGCTCGGGGAGGCTGCGCCCGGCCAGCAGACGCCCGGCCAGCAGGCACCCGAGGAGCAAGCGCACGGCCAGCAGGCCCACGGCCAGCAGGCGTACGGGGGATGGCAGCAGCCCGGGGCGTGGCACGCGCCCACGGCGGCGGCAGGTGCCGGCGCGGCGGGGCCGCCGCACTGGGGCGTCCCGCAGGCCGGGGCGGCGGGGCCGTTCCGCCGTGGCCCGCTGTGGACGGCCCGGCAGAAGGTCGCGGCGCTGGTCGCGGGGGCCGCGCTGGCGGTCGGCGCGGGCGGGGCGGGCGCGGCCGTGGCGATGGCGTTCGCCGACCACGGCACCGTCTACTCCAGCCCGGTCGCCGTCTCCGGCGCGTCCAGCAAGGCGAGCACGACGGCGCAGGTCGCCGCCGCGGTGCAGCCGAGCGTCGTGTCGATCTCGAGCCGGTCGCAGACGGGCGAGAGCGAGGGGTCCGGGGTGATCCTGCGCTCCGACGGCGTGATCATGACGAACGCGCACGTCGTGTCGGACGGCGGACAGCTCTCGGTGAAGTTCAGCGACGGCAGGACGGCGCCGGCGACGCTGCTCGGCGCCGACACCGCGAACGACATCGCGGTGATCAAGGCGCAGGGCGTGTCCGGGCTGAAGCCCGCGACGCTCGGCGACAGCGACCGGCTCGCGGTCGGCGACACCGTCCTCGCGGTCGGCAACCCGCTCGGGCTGAGCGGGTCGGTGACGTCCGGCATCGTCAGCGCGCTCGGCCGCCAGGTCCAGGAGGGCGACTCCGGCGGCGGCCAGCAGGACCTGCCGCCGGGCCTGCAGGGACGGCTGTCCCAGCAGCAGCAGGCCGTCATCGAGAACGCGATCCAGACCGACGCGGCCATCAACCCCGGCAACTCCGGCGGCGCGCTGGTGAACAGCGCCGGCCAGGTGATCGGCGTCAACACGGCGATCGCCACGTCCGGCAGCAGCTCGGGCAACATCGGCGTCGGCTTCGCGATCCCGATCGACCAGGCGAAGAAGGCCGCCGACAAGATCATCTCGAGCGCGTCGGTGTAGAGGCTCACCGGGGAGCGCCGTCCCGTCCAGGCTCTGGGGGGAGCGGGCGGACGGGCGGCGGCCCCGGTGTGCGGGGCCGTTCCCAGGCCGGGCCGGGTGCTGGGGACGGCCCCGGCATGGAAGAGCGGCCGCGTGACCTGCCTGTGGGTCACGCGGCCGCGCTCAGCTCGACGGGACGCGGTCAGCTCGACGGGACGCGGATCGCCGGACGGCGCCCGGCCGTCGCCTTCGCCAGCATCTTGCGCGTCGTGTGGAGGTAGTAGTCGCGGGGCAGCGTCCGCAGCCGCAGCGGCAGCCGCGGGTACACCACCGACAGCGCCCCCATCAGCATCCGGAACCGCAGCTCGCGCGCCCGGTTCCACGTCCATCCGTACTGCTCGCGGATCGGCGCCGGCATCATCCCCGCGGTGATCAGCCGGATCGCCGCCAGGCCGGGCGCGTTCAGCGGGCCGCCGGGCAGCCTCGGGTGCAGCACCTGGTGGGCGATCGCCCGGGACGCGTCGCTGATCTCCAGGTCGTTGAGCATGCCGGCGTAGTACACGCGGAAGTCCCGGTACGTCTTGGGCAGCCGCTCCTCGGGGCAGCCCAGGATCGTCGCGTAGACCTTGGTCTGGCCGTAGAACTCCGCCAGCTCGTCCTCGGCGAGCGTCCGGCGGAACAGCAGCTGGTAGAACTGCGCGGCGACGGCGAAGAGGGTGGCCGCGACCCACACCTGCAGCTCCGGGTCGTTCGCCCGGTAACCGGGGCCGGTGACCTGGTCGTGCCCCCGCGTCACGAGGGCACTGAGGGCCTCCGCCTCCTCCCGCGTCCCGAACTGCACCGCGTAGAGCCAGCCCATGGTGTTGCGCAGCCGCCGCAGCGGGTCCTCGGCGGTGTAGCTGTGGTCGTACACGCCCTGCGCGACCTGGGGATGCGCGGTCTGCAGCAGCGACGCGGCCCCGCCCGCCGCGATGAGCACGCCCTCCCGGGTGATCCGGCGGATGAGGTCGTCGTCGGAGAACAGTCCTTCGGTCATGACGATCAGTGTAAGTAAGTACTTGCACGACACGCACCCCCGGGGCGGCGGAAAACCGGACGACATGATCGTCCGCGGACGGGGATAATCGGGGACATGCCCGACGACATCCACGTCCGCGGCTCGGTCTCCATCCCGGAGTCCGAGCTCGGCTGGCGTTTCTCCCGCTCCTCGGGACCCGGCGGGCAGCACGTCAACACCAGCGCGACCGCCGCCGAGCTGTCCTTCGACGTCGCCGCGTCCCCGTCCCTGCCCGAGCCCCTCAAGGCGCGCGCGCTGGAGCGGCTGTCGGGACGGCTCGTCCGGGGCGTCCTGACGATCCGCGCCGAGGAGTACCGCTCCCAGATGCGCAACCGCGAGGCCGCGCGCGCCCGGCTCGGCGCGCTGCTGGCCGAGGCCACGGCGCCGCCGCCGAAGAAGCGCATCCCCAAGAAGGTCCCGCGCGGCATCAACGAGCGGCGTCTGGAGAACAAGAAGCGCCGCTCCGACGTCAAGCGGCAGCGCTCCCGCCGCTGGGACTGAGCGGCCCTTCTCGCACGTCTCGGGCAAATTGTCCCGAAGTGAGTAATTCAGCCCTCATGTCGGGGCGACATCGCGGCTGATCGGCTGCGAAAACTCGGCACTGCCGAAAGCGACGGCAAACTCGGCCGACCCGCGAAAAATCCGTAGATGTTTGCTTCTCCGGGCCGACGGAATGACCTGCGCGGATCCCGCGGCGGAACGCCGCGGGCCATGCCGCGACGCATGCGCGTCCGCGGCCAGCAGATCAGCAGAAAGGGAGAAGAAACAGGATGAGATGGACTACCGCGGGTCCGGTCGGCGTCGTCGCCGTGCTGGCCGGTCTCGCCCCCTTCGCGACCGCAGGGCAGGCGTCGGCGCAGGAGGGCGGCGCGCACGGGCACGACCACCGCATCCATGTGGTGCGTCCGGGACACTCAATCCAGGAGGCCGTCGACCGGGCCAGGCCCGGCGACACCATCAAGCTCCTCCGCGGGACCTATGACGGGGGCGTCCTGGTCACGAAACGCCTCACCATCCGCGGCTCCGGCGACAAGACCGTGCTCCGGCCGGGCGGCGTCGACCACTGCGCCGCCGTCATGCGGGCCGGCACCGGCATCTGCGTCATCGGGCGCCCCGGCCACCCCGTGAAGGGCGTCACGATCAAGGACCTGACCGTGCGCAGGTTCGCGAAGAACGGGATCTTCGGCCAGTTCACCGACCGCCTCACCGTCGAACACGTCCTCGCCGCCGACAATGGCGAGTACGGAATCTCGGAATTCAACTCGACGCGCGGGCGGTTCGCGCACGACTGGGCCCTCGACAACGGCGACGAGGCCGGCTTCTATGTCGGCGACATCGCCGACGCGCACGGGACGGTCGTCACCGGGAACCGGTCGACCGGAAACGCCATCGGCCTGCTCGTCCGGCACGCCCGCCACGTCAAGGCGTGGGAGAACCAGCTCGTCGGCAACTGCGTCGGCGTCGCGCTGGTCGACGACAGTCAGAGGGGCGGCCAGGGCAACACCAAGGTGTGGAAGAACAACGTCTCGAAGAACAACCGGGAATGCGCCGCGCACGAGGAGGTACCGCCGCTCGGCGGCACCGGCGTGCTGTTCTTCGGCGGCGACCACAACCTCGTCGAGAAGAACGTCGTGAAGGACAACCGGGGGAGGCTGCCGTACTCCGGCGGCATCGTGCTCTTCCGCGGGACGCCGCCGCTGAACCGGCCCGCCCGCGACAACCTCGTCCAGTTCAACGTGGTCCGCGGCAACGCGCCGTTCGATCTGGTGGACAACAGCGGCAGCAGGACCAACCGGTTCCGCCACAACCTGTGCCGCACGTCCAACCCGGCCGGTCTCTGCTGATTTGACCGCGCCGGCGGTCCGTCCCGGGTGACCGCCCCGGCGCCGGTGCCCGCGTCGCGTCCCGCCGCCGGGACGCGGAAATCCCTCCGCGGGCACCTCCGGCGGCACGGGAGCGCAACGGGGCAGACGCGGGGCTCGCCCGGGGACTGTCGCGGGCCTGGGACGTGCGAACGCCCGTCCCGGGGGTGGACGGGACGGGCGTCCGGACCTGGCCGGCCGGAGGTCGGCCGCAGTCCGCGGTGCCGGCCGTGCGCCGGCCTCGGCGGGGCGGGGCGGGTCAGCCGTAGTACTCGATGAAGGGCACCTTCTTGCCGGTCTGCGTCGCGGTCCCGGCGCTGACGATCGCCGCGGTGCCGGGACGGGCGTCGGCGTCGGACGCCTGGACGGCGCCGCTGCGGGCGGGCCCGTTGAGGGTCGTCCACGACGTGCCGTTGTAGTGCATGTACTGGGTCCTGGTGCCGGTCGTGACCGGAAGCATGACCACGCCGCCCTTGCCGTCGGCCGACAGCCCGATGCCCGCCGTGTTGAGCGGGGTGTTGATCGTCTTCCAGGACGTGCCGTCGTAGCGCAGGATCGCGTTGGTGATCTGGGCGTTCTGCCGGACGCGCAGCACGTACACGTTCGTCGGCGAGTTCTCGACGATCTTGTAGAGGGTGCCCTGGTAGGCGGGGGTGCCGAGGGAGCCCGGTACGGCGATCCGCTTCCACGCCTTGCCGTCGTAGTGCATCACCAGGCCGGTGACCGACGTGCCGGTGGCGGACGTCGACCCGGCCAGCCACACGTCGTTCTTCGATTTCACGTCCACGGCGGTGATCGTGGACGAGGCGGGCAGCGGCACCTTCGCGTCCGCCCACGCGGTGCCCGTCCAGCGCAGGACGGCGCTGAGGCCGCCCGCGGTCGGGTCGACGCCCGCGACGGAGTAGGCGGTACCGTCCGGCGCGGCCGCGACCTGGCTCGGCAGGCCGACCAGCGGATAGGCCGCCTTGCTCCACTTGGCGCCGTTCCAGTACAGCCCGACGGTGCCGCCGAGGTTGTAGCCGACGATCCACGCCTTGCTCGCGCTCGCGACCGCGACGTCCGTCGGGGTGAACCCGACCGGGCTGGCCTGCGCCACCCACGCCGACCCGTTCCACTTGGCGATCTTCGTCTGGGGGCTGAAGAACGAGCCCGCGGCGCCGACGGCCCAGCCGGCGTTCGCCGCGCCGAAGTCGATGCGGTCGAGGCTGCCGTCATAGGCCAGACCGGCGCCGCCGACGTTCTTCCACCCGGCGGCGGCCTGGGCGGGCACGGCGGACAGGGCGAGCGTTCCGGCGCCGCAGGCGATCGCCAGGGCCGCGGCGCGCACCGCGTTCCGTCCCATGAGAGCTCCCAAGATCAGTTCAAGCGCACGCCAAAGAGTACGGGAAGACTTACTTCCGGGTAAGAGGGACTTTCCGGACGGCCAGAACAGGCCGCACCCGCCCCAGGCATCCCGCTCGCCTCCCGCGCCCCGGGAACGGCGGACGCCCGGAGCCGGTGCGGCTCCGGGCGTCCGGCATGCTGCGGGCGGTGACCGGAGGACGTCCCTCCGGCCACCGCCCGCCGATCACCCGCGAGAGGCGATCACCCGCGAGAGGCGATCACCCGCGAGAGGCGATCACCTGCGAAAGGCGGTCACCCGCGAAAGGAAGGCGGTCACTCGCCCTTCCAGTTCGGCTTGCGCTTCTCGGCGAAGGCCGCCGGGCCCTCCTGCGCGTCCTTGGAGGTGAAGACGGGCAGCGTGATGTCCTGCTGCTTCTTCCACGCCTCGGCGGACGACCAGTCGGCGGACTCGACGATGACCTTCTTGGTCGCGGCGAGCGCCAGCGGGGCGTTCTCCGCGACCTTGAGGGCCAGCTCCTTGGCCGCGGCGAGCGCGCCGCCCGGCTCGGCGAGCCGGTTGACGAACCCGAGCTCGGCCATCCGCTCCGCCGGGTACCTGTCGCCGGTCAGGGCGATCTCCATGGCGATGTGGAACGGGATGCGCTGCGGCAGCCGCAGCAGCCCGCCGCCCGCGGCGACCAGGCCGCGCTTCGGCTCGGGCAGCCCGAACTGGGCCTCCCGGGACGCCACGATCATGTCGCAGGCCAGCGCGACCTCGCAGCCGCCGGCCAGCGCGTAGCCCTCCACCGCGGCGATCAGCGGCTTGGCCGCCGGACGCTCGGTGATGCCGGCGAAACCGCGGCCCTCGACGGTCGGGTTGTCGCCCGTGAGGAAGCCCTTGAGGTCCATGCCGGAGCAGAACGTGCCGCCGGCGCCGGTCAGGACGCCGATGGACAGGTCCTTACGGGAGTCCAGCTCGTCCAGGGCCGCCGCGATCCCCTTCGCCACCTCGCCGTTGACCGCGTTGCGGGCCTCCGGCCGGTTGATGGTGATGATGAGGACGGCGCCGTCTTCTTCGGTGAGAACAGCGTCGGACATTCAGTGCCTCACTTCGGCTGGAAGCGGATGCCACCGTCGAAACGGATGGTCTCGCCGTTCATGTAGTCGTTCTCGATGAGGGACTTGACCAGGTGCGCGAACTCCGACGCCTTGCCCATCCGCTTCGGGAACGGCACCGGCGCGGCGAGCTTGGCCTTGAACGCCTCGGCGGCCTCGCCCTCGCCGTAGATCGGGGTGTCGATGATGCCGGGGCAGATCGTGTTGACCCGGACGCCGATCGCGGCGAGGTCGCGGGCGGCCGGCAGCGTCATGCCGATGATGCCGCCCTTGGAGGCCGAGTAGGCGATCTGCCCGGTCTGGCCCTCGATGCCGGCGATGGACGCGGTGTTGATCACCACGCCGCGGGCGCCGTCGGCGTCGGCGGGCTCGGTCTTGGAGATCGCCGCGGCGCCGATGCGCATCAGGTTGAAGGTGCCGATCAGGTTGACCCGGATGACGGTCTCGTAGGAGGCCAGGTCGTGCGGGGTGCCGTCGCGGCCGACGGTGCGCGAGGCCCAGCCGATGCCGGCGCTGTTGACGATGACGCGCAGCGGGGCGCCGGTGTCGACGGCGGCCTGGACGGCGGCCTGCACCTGCTCCTCGCTGGAGACGTCGGTCTTGACGAAGACGCCGCCGACCTCGTCGGCGACCTTCTTGCCCTTGTCCTCGTTCATGTCGGCGACGACGACCTTGGCGCCTTCGGCGGCCAGCGCGCGGACGGTGGCCTCACCGAGGCCGCTCGCGCCACCGGATACGACGGCGGAAACTCCGTTCAGGTCCATAAGCAGCACCTTACGTGAGGGACCGAATGTGGTTCGGGATGATGTTACCCAGACGTCACCCCGGCGTTCTGCTCACACCCCGGCGGATTGCCCGGGCGCGATGTTACTCGGGAGTCACAATACGGCGAACGTTTGCCGGGGAACGCCCCGGGCACCCGTCGGTGCATGACCGAACCTCCGGCACAGAGCCAGACCTACCCGGGCCGCACGGGGGACATGACACCCGAGCCCCGCGACGAGATGCGCGGCTACACCGGCAGCGGCCTCCTCGACGGCAGGCGCGCGCTGATCACCGGCGGCGACTCGGGCATCGGCCGCGCGGTCTCCGTCGCGTTCGCCAAGGAGGGCGCCGACGTCGCCCTCACCTACCTCGAAGAGGACGACGACGCCCGGCACACCGCCTCCCTCGTCGAGGCCGAAGGGCGCCGCTGCTTCACCTTCGGCGGCGACCTCGCCGAGGAGCGGCACTGCCGCGAGACCGTCGAGCACGCCGTCCGCGACCTCGGCGGCCTCGACGTCCTCGTCCTGCACCACGGCACCCAGACGCCGGTCAAGGACGTCCGCGAGATCGACGACGCGCAGCTCCAGCGCACGTTCGCCGTCAACGTGTACGCGCTGTTCTGGACCGTCCAGGAGGCCCTCGACCACATGGGTCCCGGGTCGTCCATCGTCTTCACCGGGTCCATCAACGGGCTGCGCGGCAACAAGACGCTGATCGACTACGCCGCCAGCAAGGCCGCCGCGATGACCCTCGCCACCTCCCTCGCGCAGAGCCTCATGGACCGCGAGATCCGCGTCAACTGCGTCGCCCCCGGCCCCGTCTGGACGCCGCTGATCCCCGCCACGTTCGACGCCGAGCGCGTCGAGGGCTTCGGCGGTCAGGCCCCGATGGGCCGCCCCGCGGACCCCGACGAGATCGCCCCCTCCTACGTCTTCTTCGCCGCGAACCGGCAGTCGTCCTACTACACCGGCCAGACGCTGGTGCCGGCCGGCGGCGAGATCCATCCCGGCTGAGGCGCCCATGGACCTCCAGCGCAGCGACCCCTCCGAACCCGGTTTCGCGCGGCGCAAGTGCGGCAAAGGCTTCACCTACCTCGGCCCGGACGGCCGCACCCTGGCCGACCCCGCCGAGCGCGCGCGCATCCGCGCCCTCGTCATCCCGCCCGCCTGGCAGGACGTGTGGATCTGCCCCGACGCCGACGGCCACATCCAGGCGATGGGCACCGACGCCGCCGGACGCCGCCAGTACCTCTACCACGAGGCGTGGCGCGAGCAGCGCGACCGCGAGAAGCACGACCACGTCCTCGACCTGGCCGCACGCCTCCCCGACGTCCGCGACACGCTCGCCGGGCACCTCGCCGGCCGCGGCTACCGCCGCGAGCGCGTGCTGTCCGCCGCCGTCCGGCTCATCGACCTCGGCTTCTTCCGCATCGGCAGCGAGGAGTACGCGGCGGAGAACGGCACGTTCGGGCTCGCGACCGTCCTGCGCGAGCACGTCACCTGCCGGCGGGGCGAGGTCGCCTTCGAGTACCCGGCGAAGGGCTCGAAGGACCGCTACCAGTCCGTCGCCGAGGAGAACGTCTGCAAGGTCGTCACCGGCCTGAAGCGCCGCGAGGACGGCTCCCCCGAACTCCTCGCCTACCGGACGCGCAACGGCTGGCACGACGTCACCGCGTCCGACATCAACGCCTTCATCCGCGAGGTGACCGGCGGCGACTTCACCGCCAAGGACTTCCGCACCTGGCACGCCACCGTCCTCGCCGCCGTCGGCCTCGCCGTCTCCACCCGCGCCGGCACCGGCGAGGCCGCCCGCCGCAAGGCCGTCGTCCGCGTCGTCAAGGAGGTCGCCGCCTACCTCGGCAACACCCCGGCGGTGGCCCGCGCCTCCTACATCGACCCGCGCATCATCACCCTCTACGAGTCCGGCCGGACGATCGCCCCCGCCCTCACCAAGCTCGGCGTGGACGCCTCCCCCGGCGAGCTCGCCACCCAGGGCCCCGTCGAACAGGCCGTCATCGAGCTGCTGAAATCCTGACCCCGGGCGGTCACCAGGCCGAGACGCGCTCCTCGGCACGCCCGGCGCCCGCCGCCTCCGGCGGCTCCAGGCAGTACAGGGCGTAGGCGTGCTGGATCACCGGCAGCGCGACGTTCCGCACCCGGACGCCGCCCTGCGTCATCCCCTTCTCCGTCCCCTTGTGCGCGTGCCCGTGGATCGCCAGCGCCGGCGCCGCCGCGTCGATCGCCTCGCCCATCAGGTAGCTCCCGAGGAACGGGTAGATCTCCGGGGGCTCGCCTTCGAGCGTGTCCTCGGCGGGCGAGTAGTGCGTCAGGCTCACCCGCACGTCCGCGTCCAGCTCCAGCAGCGCGGTGCCGAGCCGGTCGGCGAACGCCTTCGTGTGCCGGATGAACGCCTTCATCTCCGGCTCGCCGAAGTCGCTCGCGCACTTGCCCTCGAACCCGCCGCCGAACCCCTTGCCGCCCGCGACGCCGAGCCGACTCCCGTCGCAGTCCACGACCGTCCCGCCGCCCTCCAGCACGGTCACCCCCGCCTCCCGCAGGACGTCGGCGATCCCGTCCTCCTCGTCGGAGTGGTAGTCGTGGTTGCCCAGCACCGCGATCACCGGCACCCCGAGGTCGCGCAGCTCGCCCGCCGCGACCCGGCCCTCCTCGACCGTCCCGTGCCTGGTCAGGTCCCCCGCGACGAGGAACACGTCCGCCTGCCGGGCCAGCCGCCCGAGCCGTCCCCGGTACACCCCGGCCATGTCGGCCCCCACGTGCAGGTCCCCGGCCGCCGCCACACGGATCATGACAGCCTCTCCTCCCCCTCGGGCTCCGGGACCGCGACGACGTGCACCTCGTTGCAGATCTCGTGGCCCTCCGCAGCCACCCGGGCGGCCTCCTCGACCTCCCGGCGCTGCTCCTCGCTGGCCACCTCCCCGCGCAGATGCACCACGTTTCCCCGCACGTCCACGCGGATACCGAGCTCGTGCGCGCGCGCCGCGAGCGTCTCCTGGATGTGCGCCGGCAGGTATTCGGTCACGGCACGCCCCCCTCGATGACGCCGAGCCGGGACAGCAGGGTCAGGAACGCGTACGCGTACGGCGACCCAGCCGTCTCCTCGGCCACGTACGGCCAGTCGACCTGCTCCCGCAGGGCCCGGCTGACATGCAGGAACCCGCTGAAGTCGCACGCCGTCTCGCTGAACGCCAGCAACCGCATGATCACCAGGTCCGTCGCGGGCAGCACCGGCATGTACACCGCGCCGACCGCCATCTCCGTGGCCCGCCCGAGCAGCGCACCGTCCACCGGGCGGCCCGACGGCGTGTGGATCAGGTCGATGAAGTACTCCCCGTCGGAGACCTTGGCGAGCCAGTTCTCCGGGCTGTCCATGTGCCCCATGCCGGCCGCGGCGAGCGCCGCGAGCGCCGTCTCGACGTCGCGCTCCCGCACCACGAAGTCCACATCGTGCGTCGACACCGCCGCGCCGTGCGCGTACGCCGCGAACCCGCCCGCCAGCGCGTACTCGATCCCCGCGTCGCGCAGGGCGGCGGCGGCCCGCTTGAGGCTCAGCAGCAGGCCGTCCCCGGCGCCGCCCGGGCCCGGCGACCCGCTGCCCCGGACCACGCCGAGGTTCGGCACGGCCCCCGCGCGCCTCGTCCCGGCCTGCACATCCCCCACACGAACCCCTGCTTCCTAGCGCTCACCGCGCCGGTACCCCAGAAACCCCAGCTCATACCGACCCCTACCCCACCAACCCACCCCAGCAAGCCCCCACTCGCACCCGCCAACCCGCCCCAGCAAGCCCCCACTCGCACCCCACCGCGCCTCGCCCGGCCGCGCCCTCTCTGGGCCGCGGCCGGGGCGGCGCGGGTCACCGGCGGACACGCGCTGGGCGGGGACAGCCGGCCGCCTGCGGCGAGCCGGATGCCGGGGAGGCATCCGACTTGCCTGACCGGATTCGTCAGGGCGCGGGTGGTGGGCGCCGGGCCTGCGGGGCGGGGTCGTTGCGGTCCGGGGTGGGCGGGGTCAGCAGTCGACGAGGTCCGGGGACTGGTTCAGGAGCTGGGCCCGGGGTGAGACGAAGCGTTCGTGGCGGGCGGCGGCGCCGTCGGCGGCCAGGTCGAACGCGGCGACGCGGTGGCAGTTCTGGAACGCCAGGCGGACGCCGAAGTGGCGTTCCAGGGCGCCGCGCATGGCGTCGCTGGCGAGGACGCGCAGCAGCTGGCCGCGGGCCTGCTCGTCCGGCGGCGGGGTCCGGTTGTCGGCGAAGCCGGCGCCGCCGTCCCGCATGCGGGCGACGACGCCGCTGATGACCTCCCATGCGTACGGCAGCGAGTCGCGGACGCAGGCGACGAACGAGGCGTCGTCCACCTCGCCCCGCATCGCCTTCTCCAGCAGCCGGTCGTCGACGGTCAAGGACATGGCCGTGCTCCCTTCCTCCGTGGTTCGGACGGATTCAGGGTGACATGAAAACGATTATCATTCCAGCATCGAGGGGCGGTGATTCCGGTCCGCGTTCAGCCGGCCGGGGCGCGGTAGGCCGCGGGCGGGGTCGGGGTCGTGCCGAGGCAGGTGGCGAGCGGGTCCTCGACCGAGCACCAGCCCGGCCGGCGGACCGGCACGTATCCGGCCGGGACGCCGCGGTCGGCGATGATCGAGCGGTAGGTCGCGACGGCGTCGGTCGGGCGGCGGGCCAGGGACGGGTCGGTCAGCGCGTTCACCGTGTAGAGGCCGAAGCGCGGCTCGAAGCTGCCCCACTCGTAGTTGTCGGTGAGGCTCCAGTAGTTGTAGCCCATCACCTTGACGCCGTCGGCCATCGCCCGCTGCACCCAGTAGATGTGGTCGCGGAGGTGCTCGCTGCGGGTGTAGCCGTCCGCCCGGGGCTTGCCGTTGTCGGTGGACATGCCGTTCTCGACCACGTACACCGGCAGCTTCGGCAGCCGCCGCTGGTAGCTCTTGAGGACGTAGTACAGCCCCTCCGGCTCCGGGTCGATCTTCCAGAACTCGCCGGTCAGCGCGTACCCGGCGGTGAGGTTCTGGGCGTTGGCGCCGTAGTAGTAGTCGATGCCGACGAAGTCGAGCTTGTCCGTGACGTCGTTGAACAGCGCGGCGTCGAAGATGCCGTTCAGCGCCGTGCCGTAGGCGACGTTCGTGGAGACGGGGGCGCCCGGGTCGAGCTTGTGGATCATGTCGTAGGCGGCGCGGTGGGTCTTGGTGAGCGCGGTCCGCATCGCGGCGAGCTGCCCGAGGTTCATCGGCCGCATGGTCAGCTCCTTGTACATGTAGGCGCTGGCCTCGTTGAACGTGATCCAGATGACGCCTTGGTGCTTGTAGCGGTTCACGATGAACCGGGCGTTGCCCAGCCACTCCGCCTGGGTCTTCGGGTCGTCCCATGCGCCCTGGCCGGCCACCCACCCCGGGTACACCCAGTGGTCCAGCGTGATCATGGGCCGCATGCCGGCGGCGCGGATCCGCCGGACGAGGTCGTCGTAGTAGGCGATGGCCTTGGGATCGCGGACGCCCCGCTTCGGCTCGATCCTGGCCCACTCGATCGAGGTGCGGAACACGTTCACGCCGAGCTTGCGCGCGAGCTCCACGTCGCCCGGGTAGCGGTGCAGGAAGTCGACGGAGTTCTTGTACGGGTCGCTGATCCCGGGCGCCTTCCGCTTGATGTAGCGCGTCCAGTTGCTGTCAGGGAAGGAGCCCTCGCCCTGGAAGCCGGACGTGGCGACGCCCCACAGGAACCCGCGGGGGAACTTGGCGGTCGCCGGGGACGGCGCGAGGGCGGTACGGGCGTGGGCGGCGGGCGAGGCGGTCACCGTGACGGCGGCCGCGAGGGCGAGAGCGGGGAGCACGCGCGCGAGGCGCGTTCTGCCGGACCTGCGGAACACGGGACTCCCTCCGGGCACCGGACATGAATCTCTCTCGGACTACAGGGCCGGGAGAGGCGGGAGTCAATCCCCGGGCCCTGGCCGGATCCGGCAACGCAGCGTCCACGATCCGCCACACAACGGAAGTAAGTGACGCAACTAACATATTTGCCGCCATTGACGATCTCCTTCCAGTGCGCGGAAACCGCCTTCGAATCCGGCGGCCACTCCAGTCGAGCACCCCGGCTCGGACACCGGAACCGGAACCTCGTTCTGTGGATAACTCCGCCCCGAGACGCCCGTCCAGAACGGGGAATCAGCCACTGTTTCCGCAGGTTGTGACCCACTTCACAATTTGCTGAAAATGATCTCGATTCGCGCAGGCCGCACGATGGTCGCCCCATCCGTCGCATCCGTCCGGGAAGGGTTGTGATCTACCTGAGATTTGCCTGAGCCGCTGGAGTCTGGCTACGTTCCTGCCCGGTTCATGCGGCACGACGGGCCGCTCGGACAACAGAACACGCACCGACGCGCGGCGGCGGCACGCGTCCGGCCTCTCGGCGAAGAGCGGCCGGGCATCGTCCGCGAGGACGCCCCCCACGGGCGCCGCCGAAGAAGCACACCCGCGTCGATCGCCTCATCCGTGCAGACGAGAAGCACGGAGCCGGAAGCGGCTCGCGGGCCGCGGCGCCCTCCCATGGCACCGCAGGCACCGGACGACCGCGACGCATCCCGAATCCCCAGCGTTCACGCGCGGGATGACGGCTGCCCGGTAGGCATCACCCGCGAGATCTGGAGCCATCCTGCATACCCCCCGAAACCCCCTGAAGATCGGAATCACCGCTGGTGGCCTCGTGCTCACCACGACCGCGGCGCTCGGCGCGACGCTCCTGACGGCGGGCCCCGCCGGAGCCGCCGCCGGCACTCCGCAGCGCGTCACGCTCGCGGCGTCGGCCACCAAGGCGACGAGCACGAAGACCGCGGCCACCAGGACCTCGTCGGCCACGTCCCGCGCCGCCAAGCAGAGCAAGCGCGCGACCGTCGCCGTCAAGTACGCCTACAAGCAGATCGGCGACCCGTACCGCTACGGCGGTTCCGGGCCGGGCTCGTGGGACTGCTCAGGTCTCGCGCAGGGATCGTGGCGCAAGGCCGGCGTCAAGCTCCCGCGCACGACCCAGCAGATCTACCGCGCGGTGAAGCACAAGGTCTCCTGGAAGGGCGCCAAGGCGGGCGACCTGCTCTTCTTCTACAGCGGCCGTACGCACGTGGGCATCTACGTGGGGCACGGCTACATGATTCACGCGCCGCACTCGGGCTCCCATGTGAAGAAGATCAAGCTGACCCACTACTACAAGAGCCAGTTCAACGGCGGCGTCCGGCCCGGCTACTAAGCCGAGCGCATACGGACGCACAGGCGGACATACATGCGTCTCCTCTGAGCGTGGCTACATGAAGCACGCCCAACCACAGGCGCGCATAGGCGAGGGCCCCGTACCGGTCGACACCGGCGCGGGGCCCTCGGCCTGAGTCCCGTCCAAGACCAGAGGTCCGTTCAGGGACTGAGGTCCGTCTAGGAGAGGACGGGGTAGTCGGTGTAGCCGCGGTGGTCGCCTCCGTAGAAGGTGGCGCGGTCGGCCTCGTTGTAGGGGCCGCCGGCCTTGATGCGGGCGGGCAGGTCCGGGTTGGCGAGCCACAGTTCGGCGAACGCGATCGCGTCCGCGACGCCCTCCCGCAGCGCCTCCACACCGGTCTCCGGGTTCGCCGGGAAGGATTCGGGCGTCGGGTGGGGGTTGAGGATGAGCGTGCCGGGCCAGGCGGCACGGATGCGACGCGTACGCTCCCGGTCGCCCAGCTCCATGATGTGCAGGTAGGCGAGCCCCAGGGGCGCCAGTGCCTCCACCAGCGCGGCGTACAGCTCGTCGGGGTCGCTCTCGGTGATGCCGTTGGCGATGCCACCGGGCGACACGCGGAAGCCCACGCGTTCCGGTCCGATCGCGTCCGCGACGGCCTGCGCCACCTCCACGCCGAAGCGGATGCGGTTCTCGATGGTGCCGCCGTAGGCGTCGGTCCGCTTGTTGCTGCCGTCCGCCAGGAACTGCTGGATGAGGTAGCCGTTGGCGCCGTGCAGTTCCACGCCGTCGAAACCGGCGGCGACGGCGTTGCGCGCCGCCGCGGCGAAGTCCGCCACCGTCTCGGCGATGTCGTCCAGCGTCATCTCGCGGGGCTCGGGGTGGTCGAGCATGCCCTCGGGCGACCACATCCGCTCGCCCGTGGCGATCGGGGACGGCGCCACGGGCAGCCCGCCGTCCGGGTAGAGCGAGGGGTGGCCGACGCGTCCCGCGTGCATCAGCTGGGCGAAGATGACGCCGCCCTCCGCGTGGACGGCGTCGGTGACCGCCCGCCATGCCTCCACCTGCTCGTCGGTGTGCAGTCCCGGCGTCCAGGTGTAGCCCTGGCCCCGCACGCTGGGCTGCGTCCCCTCGGTGATGATGAGGCCGGCGCCGGCCCGCTGCGCGTAGTACTCGGCGTGCAGGTCGGTCACCTTCCCGTCGTGGACGGCCCTGCTGCGCGTCATCGGCGCCATCACCAACCGGTTGGCCAGCTCCAGCTTCCCGGCCGACAGCTTCTCGAACAGCTCGTTCACGACGTCCTCCTAGTGGCTTCCTCGCTGGTGAAGAAGCTACGAGGGGGCCGTCGCACCGCGAATCAGTATGGTTTCGGTAGTACGCCCCGTACTTTGGATTAGTGCTTTACGGGCGGAACGACGAACAGGCGCGCATCTCCTCGCTGCTCGCCGGAGCGCGCGACGAGGGGCGCAGCGGCGCGCTGCTGCTGCGCGGCGAGGCGGGCATCGGCAAGTCGGCGCTGCTGGACCACGCCGCTGACCTCGCGGCCGGCGGCGCCGGAGCGCGCGTCCTGCGGGTGACCGGGATCGAGGCGGAGTCCGGCATCGCGTTCGCCGGGATCAACCAGCTGGTGTGGCCCGTCCGCGACCGCCTGGACGGCCTTCCCGGACCGCAGGCGGAGGCACTGAGAGCCGCGCTGAGCGGTTCCGGGCAGTCCTGTGACGTCCCGCCCGTCCGGGACCGGTTCACGACCGGCCTCGGCGTCCTGACGCTCCTGGCCGACCTCGCCGAGGACGGCCCCGTGCTCTGCCTCGTCGACGACGCCCAGTGGCTCGACAGCGGGACCGCCGAGGCGCTGCTGTTCGCCGCCCGGCGGCTCGCGGCCGAGGCGGTGGTGATGCTGTTCGCCGCGCGGGACGACGCGTTCACCGGCACCGGCCTCCCCGAACTGCCGCTGGCGCGGCTGGGACGCGACGACGCGGTGCGGTTCCTCGCCGAGCACGGGCTGACCCGGGACGTCCGCGATCGGATCCTGCATGACGCGGACGGCAATCCGCTGGCGCTGCGCGAGTTCGGCAGGGCCAGGGACCGGGTGCCGGACGGGTCCCGCCCGCTGCCCGTCACCGACCGCGTCGTCGCACGGTTCCAGAGCCGGATCGATGAGCTTCCGGACAAGACCCGCCTGATGCTGCTCATAGCGGCGGCCGAGGGACGCGGCTACATGCCGAGCCTGCTGAACGCGGCGCGAGAATTGGGCGTCGGCCTGGAGGACCTGCAGCAGGCCGAGCGCGCAGGGCTGGTGGAGGTGAGCGGGCGGTCCATGGCCTTCCGCCATCCGCTGATCAGAGCCGCCGTCTATCAGGGCGCTGTAGCGGCGTGCCGTATCAGGGTGCATGAGGCGTTGGCGTCCTCGTCCGAGGACGCCGATTGCCGCGCGCGGCACCGCGCCTCAGCGGCTCTGGGGCCGGACGAGGACGTCGCCGTCGATCTGGAGAACGCCGCAGAGCGCGCGCGGAAACGCACCGGGTACGGCACTGCGGCGAGTCTCTACCGACAGGCGGCGGACCTCACTCCGGCCAAGGACGCGCAGGCCGCGCGGTTGCGCGCGGCGGCCAACATGACGCTCCAGGCCGGTCGGCCGGACGAGGCCGAGGTTCTCGCCACCAGGGCGGGCACCCTCACCGACGCCCCCGCGGAACTCGCACGGCTCGGCCGAGTCCGCGCTGTGGTCGAGTACGAGCGCGGTAACCGGCGCACCGCCGCGCGCATGATGGTGGAGCACGCCGCCTATGCGAAGCCGGACGACAGGGCCGCGATGCTGCGGACGGGCGCCGCCTATGCGTGGACCTCTGGAGAGACGCCGGCGCTGCTGCGCGCCGCCGAGGCGCTGCCCGAGGACGCGATGGTCGGCGGTCTCGCGCATCTGGCCGGCGACGACGTCGCACGCGGCGTCCCGCTGCTCGCCGCGCTGGTCGCGGAGGCGCGCACGACGACCCCGGAGCCGGGCGTGGCCGCCGGGCTGGACGAGGCGGCGCGGCTCGCGCTGATCGTCGGCGACGACGAGGCGGCGCTGGAGCTGGCCGCCGTCGAGGCCGCGCGCTGCAGACTGAACGGCCTGATCGGGGCGCTGCCGGGCGTGCTGCGGACGCAGGCGCAGGCACAGGTCGCGACGGGCCTGCACGCGGACGCGGAGGCCACGCTGATCGAGGCGATCTCGCTGGCGTGCGACACCGGCCTGCCCAGCGGCGACTGGCGGCTCTCGGCGGTGTTCGCCCGGGTGGCGGCGGTGGAGGGCGATGAGGCGCGGCTGCACGAGATGCCGGAGAGGTCCGACGGGGCTCTCGGCCTCCTCGAACTCGGCCTCGGGCGGTACGACGACGCGCTCCGCCATCTCGAGGCGGTGCACCACCAGTACAGCGCGGATGCCATGCTCGCCGTGGCGGACCTCGTAGAGGTGGCCGTGCGCGCCGGACAGCCGGAACGCGCGCGCGCACCGTTCGACCGGTTCCGTGTCTGGGCCGATGCCGTGCAGCAGCCGTGGGCATCGGCCGTCGCGCTGCGCTGTGAAGCTTTGCTGGAAGACAGCGAAGAAGCGTACGCACAGGCCGTCCGCCTGCACGAGAAGGCAACGCGCCCGTTCGAGAAGGCCCGAACGGAACTCCTGTACGGAGAGTGGCTGCGCCGTGCGCGCCGCCGCTCCGACGCCCGTACGCCTCTTCGCTCCGCCATGGAGGTCTTCGACCGGCTCCGCGCCAAGCCCTGGTCGGACCGCGCGCGCGCCGAGCTGCGCGCGACCGGCGAATCCGGCTCCGCATCGGAGCCCACGGCGCCCGTGCTGCTCGACCGCCTCACGCCGCAGGAGCTCCAGGTCGTACGGCTCGCCGCCGAGGGCATCAGCAGCCGCGAGATCGCCGCGCAACTGTTCCTCAGCCGCCGGACGGTCGAGTACCACCTCTACAAGGCTTATCCCAAGCTCGGGATCTCCTCCCGCAAGGAACTCTCCCGCCTGACTCTGGAACCATCCACGACATGACCGCATCCGCCGCGGAACGCTCGCACGACTCGCTTCTGGCCCTCTCCGTAGGAGACGCGCTCGGATCCCAGTTCTTCGTCCCCGAGAACCGCCCGGCCTTCGAGAGCCAGACGCTCCCCCAAGGGCCGTGGCAGTGGACGGACGACACGGAGATGGCCGCGTCCATCCATCTCGTCCTGTGCAAGCACGGCGGCATCGACCAGGACGCCCTCGCGACGAGCTTCGCCGAACACCACGACTTCGACCGCGGCTATGGCCCGTCCACCGGTCGCCTGTTGCGGCTCGTCCGGGAAGGCGGCGACTGGCGGACGCTCGCCCGCGAACCCTTCGACGGCATGGGCTCCTGGGGAAACGGCGCCGCGATGCGTGTCGCGCCCATAGGCGCCTGGTTCGCGGGCGACCCGGCGGAGGCCGCTCGCCAGGCGGCCTTGTCCGCGGAGGTGACACACCCCCACCCGGAGGCCATCGCGGGCGCGATCGCCGTAGCGGTGGCCACGGCGATCGCGCCCGGCAAGCCGTCACCGGGCGGCTTCCTCGACGAGGTACTGGCGCGCACACCACAAGGCACGGTCCGCCAGGGCATCGCCGAAGCACGCCGGCTGCTGACCATCGGCGACCCCGCCACCGCCGCGGCCGTCCTGGGCAACGGCCGCCAGGTCGCCGCACATGACACGGTGCCGTTCACCCTCTGGGCGGCGGCGCGGCATCTGGGCGACTACGAACGGGCGTTCTGGACGACGGCCTCCGCAGGCGGCGACATCGACACCACGTGCGCGATAGTCGGCGGCATCGTCGGACGCCCGCCCGCAGCCTGGCTCACCGAAACCGAGCCGCTCCCTGGCTGGTGCCTGTAGGCGGCGCTATGAGACGGGCAGGTAGCGGCGCAGGAAATCCTCCGTGAGCCGCCACGCCCGCTCCGCAGGCTCCGGCTGGTAGAACATCGGTGCCTTCCGGTTGTGGAAGGCGTGGCCGCCGTCCTCCTGGACGTGGATCTCCATCCGGTCCCGTCCCGCGACGGCGCGCTCCACCGCCGCGACGTCCTCCCTCGGGATGTAGTCGTCGGACCCGCCGAAGTGGAACTGCAACGGCGACCGCACCGCGTCCAGCGCACCCAGCGCACCCGGGACACCGCTGCCGTAGAACGACACGACGGCATCCGCCTCGGCCCGCGTGGCCAGCAGATACGCCAGCGTCCCGCCGAAACAGAACCCGAGCACGCCGATCCGGCCGTCGACCTCGGGCAGGCCCTTGAGCGCCTCCAGCGCGGCCTCCACATCGTCCTGGCCCTTGTCCCAGTCGAACTGGGAGACCATGGACATCCCCTTGGGCAGGGCCTCCTCGGTGTGCCGCGTCGTCCAGTTCGGCTCGATCCGCCAGAACATGTCCGGGGCGGCCACCACATGGCCCATGGCCGTCAGGTCCCCGGCCACGGCCTCCATGTACTCGCCGACGCCGAAGATCTCCTGGATGAGCAGGATCCCCGGCCCCCAGCCGCTCTCGGGCGTCCACACGTGCAGCCGGAACTCGCCGTCCGGCACCTTCACCGTCTCGATTCGGGTCATGTCACCCGATGATCGCGTACACGGCGCTGGCCTGCGCGACGGTGGCGCCGTTCGCCGCCATCACGATGTCGGCGAACGCCAGCGTGCGCCCCAGCTTGCCCAGCTTCACCGTCACCAGGACGTCCGTCCCCACCACGGGCCGCATGAACGCCGTATTGAGCTGCACCGTGGTCATCGGCACAAAGCCGCCCTTGGCCCCCGCCACAGCGATGACCACGGCGGTGTCGGCGGCGGCCATCAGCGCCTGCCCCGACATGGCGCCGCCCTCGCGCGCCAGCCGATCCGACCACGGCAGCCGCAGCACCGCGGCCCCTTCCCCCACCTCCTCTACGACGAGCCCCAGTTCCAGCACCCAGGGCGCGAAGTTGTCACGAAGGATCCCGGCAGCGTCTTCAGGCTTCACCGTCACACCGTCATGATGCACGCTGAGGGCATGCACGAGGAGATCTTCCACCCCGCCACCTACGCCACGGGGGTCCCCTACGACGCGTTCAGAAAGCTCCGCGCCGAATCCCCCGTCGCCTGGATCCCCGAACCCGCCGTCGGCCCCTGGCCCGCCGGCACCGGCTACTGGGCGGTCTTCTCGCACGCCGACGTGAAACACGTTCTCCGCTCCCCCGAGCTCTTCTCGTCCAACCTCGGCGCCACCCAGATCCGCGACCCCGACACCCCCGAGGACCTCGCGTTCGTCCGCGCGATGATGCTCAACCAGGACCCGCCCGACCACTCCCGCCTGCGCCGCATCGTCGCCGCCGCCTTCACCCCCCGCGCCGTCCGCGCCCTGGAGGAGACCATCGACCGGCGGGCCCGCGACCTCGTCGCCTCCGCCCTCGGCCAGGACACCGACTTCGTCGAACTCGCCGCCGACCTCCCCGTGTGGACGCTCGCCCACATCATGGGCGTGCCCGACGGCGACCGCCGGCTCCTGTACGACTGGGCGTCCCGCGTCATCGGCTACCAGGACGACGAGTACGCCGGGCTGTCCACGGCGGACACCGCGTCCATGAGCCCCATGGCGCAGAAGGCCATGCGGTACCGGCCCGCCTCGTTCACCCACCCGGATGGCCGTCCCGTCAACCCGCGCTCCTACGCCGCCTTGGCGGACATGTTCGCCTACGCCCACGCGCTGGCGGCCGTCAAGAAGGAGCACCCGACCGACGACATCATGTCCCGCATGCTCCAGGGCGGCCTCACCGGCCACGAGTTCGAGAACATGTTCTTCCTCTTCGCCGTCGCCGGGAACGAGACCCTCCGCAACGGCATCCCCGGCGGCCTCCTCACCCTCCTCGACCACCCGTCCGAACTCGTTCGCCTGCGCGCCGACCCGTCCCTCCTCCCCACCGCCGTCGACGAGATGCTCCGCTACTGGCCGCCCGTCATGGACTTCCGCCGCACCGCCACCCGCGACCTCACGCTCTCCGGCCGCGAGATCAAGGCGGGCGACAAGGTCGTCGTCTACCACGCGTCCGCCAACCGCGACGAGACCGTCTTCCCCGACCCCGACCGCTTCGACGTCTCCCGCACCCCCAACGACCACGTCAGCTTCGGCTTCGGCCCCCACTTCTGCCTCGGCGCCCACCTGGCCCGCACCCAGATGCGCGCCGTCTTCCGCGAACTCCTGCCCCTGCGCATCGAGCGCACCGGCCCCGCCGTCCGCCTCGCCTCCAACTTCCAGAACGGCCTCAAGCACCTCCCCGTCCGCCTCACCCCCGCCGGGTAACCCCGTCGCGAACCTCGCCCCGCTCTCGGTACGCTTGCTAGACGGGTCGCTAGCTCAATTGGCAGAGCTCCGGACTTTTAATCCGTAGGTTGTGGGTTCGAGTCCCACGCGACCCACCACCCCTGACCAGGGCGAACGCGAGTTCGCCCTGGCGTGCCGCCGACCGACATGCCCCACTTTGTTCCGCTGCCCGCTGGCTGCTCGACAGCTCGATCCGGGCTCTGCGCCGGCCCTGGCAGTGCCTCGAAACCGCGCTTGGTCACCCCGCTGCGGTCGGGTGAGCGGTGGCGCCTAAACACGGATGCGGCCGGTGTGGTGCTCGATGACCGCCAGCACGTACATCCGCGCACCCGTCGATAGCCCCAGCCCGGGTTCTCCCGCACCAGGCGCAGTACCAGCAGCCGAACGGAGCGGACGGCCGTGGACGGCCCGGCCGTGTGGGTTTGGATCGGGCGGCGCGCCGACCGGCAGCACAGCCATCCATCATCCCGCGGCACAGCGGCGTCGTGGCGCATCCCGGCTCCAAGCCCGGCGCCACTACCTGCCAGGCACTACGTCTCTCACCTGCACGGACGTGGTTTTCGGCAAACACGACGACGCTCTGGCAAGTGGAACCTGGCGCGGGGAGGGGATCGGCGTCGACGGGATGCGGCGGGCACCAGAAGGGGTCGGCAGAAGGGTTGGGCGTAATCGCCGAACATGCTGCTAGAACTTCAGACGCGCGAGTACGGCGCTGTTCGGTTCGTGCTCCGTCCACGGCCCGGTTCTCGTGGTCCATGCCGTGACGGCGCAACGCCTCGCCTTCGGCCTACCGTGAGAACGGGTCGGCCGGTGGCGAGGCGTGTCGCGGTTCGGTCATCGCCTGGGCGTGGACCGGTCGGCCTATGGTTTCCCTGGGTGGTCCGGTTTCGGCTTGCCAGGCTTCTCCGGCTCCGGCTTGCCGTTGTCGTTCACCGGCACGGTGAGGCTGGATTCGTTCGAGGTGATGGTCTCGTCATCGTCCTCCCTGGTGCCGGTGGCGGTTGCGGTGTTCTCCACGAAGCCGCGTTCCCTGTCGGCCTTGGTGACCGTGTGCCTTCCCGTGCAGGTCACCGATTCGCCCGGGGCGAGCGTCGTGGCCGGGCAGTCCAGATCCTGGGCGATCCGGTCGTGGATGGTGATGGTGTTCAGCGGCTCCTCGCCCGTGTTCTCGACGATGAACCGGTAACGGATGACGTTCCAGCGCTTGTCCGGCGCTCCCCAGCCGGCGAACTCCTTGGTGAGGTGCAGGCGGCCCAGCGGACGCTCTGAGTGCAGGGCGACTCTGCGGATGAGGTGGACGTCGGTGAAGAGGCCGGTGGACGCGGCGAATCCGAACTTGTAGGTGTCCGGAACGGGCTCGGGCGCTGGGAAGCTCAGCACCGGCTGGAAGCCCTCCCCGTCCTGGAAGTCGATGGAGACGTGGACCTCGGGGTTCGGCGCGGGTGTCACCACGACGTGGACGGTCCGCTTGTGCGGTGCCAGCAGCGCCTCCGCCTGCTGGGGCGTGGCGTTGGCCGGGATGTCGCGCAGGTTGCTCTGCAGTTGTCCCGGCAGTGTGGAAGGCCAGGGCCCGGTGGTCGTCTTGTTGCTGGTCGTGGCGTCGAGCCAGCAGTATCCGTTGATGCCGTTCCCCGGTCCCCGGACGGTGACCATGTTGGGGCCGGGTGCGGGGACGTGGAAGGCGGTCCCGGCCGGGGAGCGCTGTTCGCAGCCGTTCCCCCGGTGCTCCCAGTCGCCGAAGTAGTTTCCGAGGACGTCGAGGCCGATGCCGAGGTACCCGCCGTTCACGCCGGGGACGAACGCGGCGTTGGGATCGTCGTCCGGGAGCTTCTGGGCGTAGCCGAGGCTCCCGCCGAAGGCGCCCGGCTGGGTGAGGTGCGCGGTGCCGTCGGTGAGGAAGAACGAGATCCCGTCCGCCGGGACCTGCGAGGTGTTGCCGTACTGCCACTGCTCGAAGGTGACGTCCAGGCCGTCGGTCGCGGGGATCGGCGTGTCGAAGAGCACGGCGCCGGTCTGGTCCCTGTGCGCGTCGGTGAGCTGAAGGTATCCGTGCGGTGCGGCGTCGCCGGGCGGCACGGGGCCCTCCGGGTCCGACCGGCAGCCTCCTAGCGGATGCTCCCCCTCGCCCGGTATCCCACCGCGCGGCGCGCCCGTCAGGCAGGCCGATCCGTACCCGATGAACCGCGAGTCCGCGGTGGCTCCGGTGAACGTCTCGCTGACGAGTTCCGTCCCCTGCCGCAGCTGGGCCGCCGACGCCTGCCCGCCCTGGGCGTCACCGGCCGCGGCGGCCAGTGACGCGGCGACGCCGACCGCCGCCGCCCCCGCCGCAACGCGGGATATCCGTTTTCTCATGCCATTGGCGCTTTCTATTCGATGTAAGGAAGAGGTTCACCCCCATCCACTGTTCATGTACCAACGTCTTCTGCGGCTGGGCCCGGAGATCGCCGCACGCATGGCCAAGCCCACATCGAACAATGGCGGAATGGCGTTCCAGCCCATGGGTTCGTCAAGTCGCCGCGCTCGGCGGGTGACGCGATACTGATCCACTGGACATCGGCCACCTCCCCCGGCGCATCCCGACAAAAGCGCCGGCGCCCGGCGGCGCTGCCCACGGGCCCGCCCGATCGCTGATCGCCGAACCCCTGGTCGCACTGTTCTTGGCGGTCATCGGAATCGCCGGGGTACGGCTCGCTGACGCCGCAGGTGTGGCGTGGGGTGGCGTCGGCGCAGGCGTCCGCGCGCTCGTTTCGCGAGTGGCACCGACGCGCGTCACCGGCCCTGCCGCGATCACTCTGCGCTGAAGCGCCTCGTAACGGCCCTGCCGGTGGCAGACGGAGGGTTTTGGCCGCTCTGGCGTGCTGCCTCGCAGCGCCGACCACGACGCGGCGCCGTGTGGGTGAAGGTCCGTCGACACCCTTCAAGAATGTGTGGGTGCCCAGCGCGGCCGGCCGGGCACCCACATGGGACAGACAAGGGATCGGATCCCATTGCGGCATTGAGGATACTGGCCGATGGCGCGCCAGTAGGGGATGGGCGCGCGGGACACACCCCTACGTTTCCTCGCTGCCATCCTAGTGATCAAGGAAGGGGCTGGACGGATTGAGACGGAACCGGATGCTACGCCGTCATCGTCTTGATTCATTCGGACTTTCGGACGGGTTTGTGCCGTGGATCTTCCGTGGTCGGATCAGGCAACGCCGTGTACGGTGCAAGTGGGCCCCAGTTGGGCCGCCTGTGTCATCACGGCGACGTCGCTCGCCCTCGGCATCTGCAGTTGAGCATCGTTGGCTTCCCACCTGCCGTACCGCTGCGCAAGTTGGCGCCCAGCCATTCCCACTTCTCCCAGTGAAACCATCCTTGCCGATAGGGACGTTCAGGTATCGACCCACCGCACGTAAATGGCCTATGCATCCGGACAAGTCCGTCGGAATCGCCGCCACGCCGCCTGCTTGGATACCATCAGTCACCTCTGCTATACGTATTGCAACCTCACCTGGTTCGAGGTGAGGAGGGGCATCCGATCCCCAATGGGGATCCGGGCGTGACAAGAAGAAAAGGAACCACATGAAGTCCTTCAGCTACACCGAGCTGGACAAGCTGGCCGGCGAGGTTCTGCCGGAGCGGGCCGTGCTGTCCACCCTTCTCGTCGGTGGCGACAACGACAACGAGAACCTGAACCTCAGCGGGGGCGGCGGCCACGGCGAGGGCACCACCGCGGTCGTGCCGGACTGCCAGAGCAACATCGACCACTCGCAGGGCGGCCTCGTCGGCGCGCTGGGTCTCAGCTCCGAGAACCCCAACTCGTCGTTCACCTGCGCCGGCAGCTCGGTGGTCTCGGGTCACTGATCCGAACGACATGCTCGCGGGCTCGGGCCCGCATGGGAAGGACCGCCGTTCTCTCGACGGTCCTTCCCTCTTTTTGCGCTCCGTCCGCAGGGCATCACCCCTACTGGGGGTGCCGTTAACGGACGTGTCACGGGCACAAACGAGGCTCAGTGGTTGCCGTTCGGCCCGTTGGTAAGTCAGTCACCACCAGGTGCCACGTATGGAGCTCTGCAGGTAATTGACAGGCGACGTCGAGTGGCTCTGAATACCGGCATCGCCGACGTGCCGGGCCGAGCCTCTTAGCCGCTGTTCTCGCTGGTCGGACCTTCGATCGAGAGACGCCGATCGGGGATCAGCTTCTCCCACGTCAAAGTCCGCCAGATCCATTCCAGTGGACCGTATTGAGCATAATGCAGCCAAATCCAACTGAACGTGGCTTCAATCAAAAATACACAGCAGCCCACGGCAAAGGCTTTGCCGTATGCGGGCGCCGCTTCCAGTTGCACATACCTGTTGATCACCACGATCAGCACCGAGGCGCCGAGGTAGTTCGTCAGTCCCACCCTTCCCACCATTGTGATCTTGGACGCGACCGACCGGATAGGCGTCCGCATCACGAGTACCACGGCGATCATGTAACTGACAGCGGTCGCAACCCCTGCACCTGCCGCCAGCACCGAGTCCTCCGATACTCCGGAGCCCCATTGCCAGGCATCCAGCGCACCGGCTGTCGTCCCGAATATTCCGAGCCCCAGGAAGATGTACTTCGTTGGCAATTTCAACAGCCAGTCGATCTTACTTTCCATTGCCAGGCCGACCAGTAAGAGCCCTGGGAGCAGCAGGGCACCGCCCTGAAGGGCCACGGCTGCCGCCGTTCCGGCGATCCCGAGCGCCAGCACGCCACCCGCCGGAAGGAAGGAAAGGGGCAGAACGACGAAGATTCCGATCACGCTGTACATCCGAAGTATCTCGTTCGGCTGCAGAACCTGATGCACCAGACCGAATGGCAAGAGGAAAAGCAGCCGGGAAAATAGCATGACCCGCGGATGCTGCTTTTTCTTTCTGGCGTTCCGCAAGATCATGCCGAAGCTCAGACCGAACAGAAGCGAAAAGATCGGAAAAAAGCGCTGATGGAGCAGCGTCTCGTATATCCAATATCCCGCCCCGCGCTGATGCTCTCCAGTCGGAACGGGCATGCGCGCGACACCTATCGTGTTAACGATGGTGATCCCGAACAAAGATACGCCTCGAATGGCGTCGATTTCAACGATGCGCGCGGTCCTTATGCGCTCGTCAGCAACGACCTCTGCCGCTTGTGGCGACGCCCGCACATGGCCTCCTTGTGTCCGGTAGGCCATCAAACCACATCTCATCCAACTCCGCCCGCAAAAGGTTACTCCGCACTAAGAGGTCGTGACAGAATCAGCGGACGAGGCGTCGCCGGCGGATAATGGCTGCGGCGAGGGGCATGAAGGCTTCGTGGATGTCCGTTGCGGATCTCCCAGCGGATGCGTGAGCGGCGGAACCAGTGCAGCGGGCCGACCGTCCGTACGAAACGTAGCGTGGACGCCCAGTCCCGATCGGTGCGGGGTGCCACGGCGCGCGATGACCGGTTCGATGCCCTTGGCCCAGACCAGGCGCCGGTATTGATAACGGTCTGATCTTCGGCTACCGGCGCAGGGGCCGCGCGCAAGGACGTCGGCCGGCTGAAGCCGCTGACCACACGGAAGGACGATCAACGCGGTTATGGGCGAGTCAGCCGGGTGGGCGGAGGGTCGGTGCGCCATTCCAGCAGCGCGGCGGGATCGTCACGCCGCGACAACCAGGTGATCAGCGTCGCCGGCCGCCATGCGCCGTCCAGACGCGCCCAGACATCGGGGTGCCTGGGGCCGGGTGGCGGGCCCCGTCAGCTGGGAAGGTCTCTTCGGCGTCGCGGTGCGGCGCCGCTGCGTCGTCGGGGTCGGGCGCCGGAGGTGTCGGGCCGGGTGCGCTCTGGACAATCATGCGCCGTTCGCCGATGCCCGGTGCACGCTGTTCGATCACGGCATACCGCGCATGGGCCCGCGCGGCGAGGATCGCCTGCCCGAGCCCCCGTTCGGGCGGCAACTCACCCCAGACGCGCATCCCTCACCCCGTCCGATTCACGGCAACGGGGAACAGCCGCCTGCTTCGCGTGGAGGTCCGTGGCGGGTGTTTCCAGCCGGCGACGCGCCCTACTGAGCCGAAGGCCAGGGTGATCGTCGGCGTGGCACCAGAAGGCGGCGGCGCTTCCGCACGGCCCTGCCCTCAAGGCGGCAGCGGCGGACTTCCACGCACCGGTCGGCCGCGCGGCCGGTGGGTCCAGCCCGCCGACCGTGCTGACCTGGGTGAGGTCGACATCACCGGTGACCATCCGTCCGTGCTCAAGCAGCTCCGCGCGGCGGTGGACACCCGGATCTCGGCCAGGTGCACGGCGCCGCCCTCAGGTTCCAAGGCACAAGCGCTGCGCCGACGAACCCGCTGCTGCTTTCGACCGACGTGCTGAAGGCCGATGCGATGAGCCCGGCCAAAGGCCGCCCTGTTCGGCCACGTTATGGCGCTGCTCGACACGCTGCTCCGCCCGGGCGACACCATGGAGCAGCTCCACCGGAGACTCCCTGCCCCGGTCCAGAGCCCGGCGACGCCGGGGCCGCTGGTGCTGGGGCCGGTGATTCATAGTGGGTTCAGGTCGTGGCAATCTCGACAATCCGTACTTCCGCATTGGGGTGTTGTGACAGCCTAGACACGGGCTGTGCCCATGCGAGAGTACACATTCATCAATGCTGTGACTGCCGTCGACGCACCGAGGATGCCGATGCCCGATTTCCCTCAATCCACTGCCGGTGTCGACCGCCGTGATGTCCGGCGAACCGGCAGGCCAGCGGCCCATGGTATATATCCGCAGAGCAGAATGCGCGCCCTTCACCTATCCATTTCCCTGCTCCCGACGGCTGTGATGGGGTTTCTCGGTCTCGCCGCCGTGGCGGTTCTCTACGACGGCACCGTCGTGAGCCGGGGGATGCGGCTGGAGCTGGTCGTGGCGGCCGCGGGGGCCGTGATCACCCTCGGAGCCGCCCTCGTGGCGGCAGAGGCGGCGACCCGCCAGCTGCGGCGGCAGCGCACCGAGTCGGTCCTCCGCGATCAGGAGTACACGCAGGGGCGGCTCGGCGAGCTCGGCTTCCTGATCGTCCAGGGACGGCAGGACCTGCAACGGCTGGCCGAGCGGCTCCGCGCCGGTGGGACGGCCGCCCTGAGCGGCGAGGACTTCCCGCCCCCCGCCGGCGCCGACCCCTACCTGCAGCTCGTGCACGAGCTGCGGAAGGCGCAGAGCGCGGCCTGGAACGCCGTCGTCGGCGCCGCGAGCCGCGAAGCCGCCAGTGGAAGCAGCCAGCGGGTCGCGGTCTTCGTCAACCTGGCACGGCGGCTGCAGTCGCTGTCGCATCGGGCGATCCAGGGGCTCGACGAGCTCGAGAACCAGGTGGAGGACCCCGACCTCCTCAAGGGGCTGTTCAGAGTCGACCACCTCAGCACCCGCATGCGCCGCCAGGCCGAGAGCCTCGCGGTGATCGGCGGTGCCGCGCCGCGGCGCCGCTGGACCAAGCCGGTCACGGTGTACGAGGTGCTGCGCTCGGCCATCGCCGAGGTGGAGCACTACCACCGGGTCAAGGTGGTGCCGCCGGTCGAGGGAAGCCTGAACGGCGGCGCGGTCGCGGACGTCATCCATCTGCTGGCGGAGCTCGTCGAGAACGCCACCAAGTTCTCCCCGCCGCAGACGCAGGTGTTCATTCGCTTCGAGAGGGTCACCGCCGGCATGGCCATCGAAGTGGAGGACCGCGGCCTGGGCATCCCGCAGGAAGACCAGCGGCGGCTGAACGCGCTGCTCGCCGACCCCGAGCGGGCCGACACCGAGGAACTTCTGAAGGACGGGCGGATCGGGCTCCTGGTGGTCGCCGCGCTCGCTCACCGTCACAGGGTCCGCGTCCAGCTGCGAGGCAATGTCTACGGCGGTACGCAGGCCATCGTCGTCGTCCCGAAGGAACTGGACGGCGGGGAGGCGGAGGAGTCCGAGACAGGGCCCCAGGCGGAACCGGTGGCCGCCGCCGCGGCGCCACCGGCCGCGAGTCTCCCGAACCCGCAGCCGGCGCGTGCTTCCGGCTCCGGCCAGGGCGTCCAGTCCCGGCCGGGTCCGCCGCTGGATGGGCGCGACGCCCTCGGCGCCCCCATGCCGCCCCAGCCGCCCTCCGCGGCCGAGAATTCCCAGCGCCGGCCCTCGCCCCCGCCCGCGTCCGGGGCGCCGGCGGCCGCGCAGGACTCCCGAACCGCGCCGGACCCCCTGACCGCGCCCGCCTTTCCGGGCGACGCCGGTGAACGGCCGCCATTGCCGCAGCGCCAGGCCCAGGCCAGCCTGGCACCCGAACTGCTCAATGCGCCCGCATTCGAGCAGGATGATCAAGAAGTCGAATACAATACCGGCTTCATGGCGGCGTTCAAGAAGGGTTTGCGCAGCGCCGAGGAGAATGACGGTCCTGCCGAAGACCTCGACCGTGCGAATTGACGAGAATCACCTATGACAAGGAGTATCCGTTGAGTGGCGTCTCCCCGAACCAGGTTCAAGATCTCGCTTGGCTGTTGCGAGGGCTGGGCGAGGAGGTTCCGTTGATTCGCGGCAGCGTGCTGCTGTCGTCCGACGGCATGATGAAGGCCGCCGACGGCTTCGACCGCGCCGGCGCCGAACATCTCGCCGCGCTCGCGTCCGGGCTTTTCTCCATAGCGCGCAGCGCCGGAACGAAGTTCGACGACAGCAATGAGGTGCGGCAGGTCGTCGCGGAACTCAAGTCCAGCCAGTTGTACATCTCCTGGGCAGGTTACAATTCAGTGCTCGCGGTACTGGCGGAGGAGGAGGCAGACCCGGCCGTCGTCGGTTTCGAGATGGCCCGGCTGATCAAGGCCGTCCGGCCGTTCCTGCACACCGCGGCACGGCCGGCGGCCGTGCCGAGCGACCGGAACCGAGCGTTTTGACAGCCGGAGACGACGAGGTCTGGGTCGACGACGACGCCGGGCTGCTGGTGCGGCCGTACGCGGTGACCTCCGGCCGCACCCATCCGACCGTCGATCTGAAGCTGCTGTCCTTGGTGGTGGCGGTCGGCACGCATCCAGGCGCGATGGACCCGGAGCACGCCAAAGCGCTCGAACTGTGCCGCACGCCGACCTCGGTCGCCGAGGTCGCCGCACATCTGCGGCTTCCCGTAGTGGTCACCAAGGTCCTCATCTCCGATCTGGTGGACAGCCGGGCGATGACCGCGCACGCGCCGCGAACCGCGGCCGATCCCACCGACCGAGCCCTTTTGGAGAAGCTGCTCGATGGCCTACAACAAATCTGAGGTGCTCCCCACCCAGGTCAAAATCCTCATAGCCGGCGGTTTCGGCGTGGGGAAGACGACGTTCGTCGGTGCGGTGAGCGAGATCGAGCCGCTGAGCACCGAGGAACTCATCACCTCGGCCAGCGTCGGAATCGACGATCTCGACGGGGTGGAGCACAAGTCCACCACCACCGTGGCGCTCGACTTCGGCCGGATCACGATCGGGCGGCACGGGATCGTCCTCTACCTGTTCGGGACGCCCGGGCAGCGACGGTTCTGGTTCATGTGGGACGAACTGTGCGCCGGCGCGCTGGGCGCCGTCGTGCTCGCCGACACCCGCCGCCTGGAGGACTGCTTCGAGGCCGTCGACTTCTTCGAGAGCCGGGGAGTCCGGTTCCTCGTCGCGATCAACGAGTTCGACAACGCGTTCCGCTACGGATCCGACGAGGTGCGGGCCGCTCTCAAGCTCGACCCGCGCGTGCCGATCGTGCCGTGCGACGCGCGTGACCATGACTCCGCCGTTTCGGCGCTGCGGGCCCTGATCCGGCATCTTCTCGCGGCCGCCCCTTCTGTCTCCATCTGACAGAACCGCAGTACAAGCAGGAAGCCCGAGTCCGCGCCGAAGCCGCTTTGTCTCCGGATCCGGATTCGAATCCAGTGAATTCTCGCCCATCTTCGCACTCGGCCATATGGAGGCCCCCCGTGACGTACCCGCCCAATGACCAGGCAGACGGATTCTCGGCTCGACCCTTGATGCCGGCCGATCACGAAGCGCCCCGGCGAGCGGCGCGCCTGCGAGAGCTCGGCTTGGGGCAGTCGCGGGAGCGCGAATTCGATGAGTTCGCCCGTAGAGTCGCGCTGGACGCGCAGGAGCTCGTGGGGCTTCCCGGCACACCGGTGGCCTTCGTGAACCTCGTCGGCGACGATCAGTTCATCTGCGGCGTTCACACGTCACCGGCCGACGCCGAGGTCGTGGGCGGCGTCCTCGATGCGAGAGTGCCCCTCGACGCCGGCTACTGCCCGCATGTCGTCGTCCGGCGCAAGGCCCTGATCCTGGACGATGTCCTCGACTATCCGCGTTTCGCCGGCAATCCGATCGTCGACGCGCTCATGGTCCGCAGCTACGCCGGGGCTCCGCTGACCGACCGCACGGGCACGGTTCTCGGCACGATCTGCGTCGTGGACAGCGAACCGCGCCCGTGGGGCAAGGCCGGACTGGATCTCATGAAGCGCAGGGCGGCCGACCTCGTCGACCTGATCCACCGCCGCGAGGGCCTGTCGCGCTAGCCGACGGGTCCGGTGGGAGGCCCGGGGAAACGGACCGGGGCCGACCCCGGCACCGCGCTCCAGGCCTCCCCGGCGAAGGGCCCGGTCAAAGGCTCAGGCTCTCCAAGGGAGGCTCCTGGAGGTGCCGGGGGCGGCACCGGCAGGTGAGGGTGAGCGGCGGCGGCCTCAGCGGCCGGATCTTGCGACCCGGACTCGTCCGCGACCCCGGGTCGCGAGGCCCGATGCCCGCCCGCCGCGCCATAGGTGTCGAGTATCCCGGTGGCCAACAGGCGGAATTCCGCGGCGACACCGGCGATGTCGCTCCTGAGGAACTCGATGGCGGGCCGGACCCTTGCCGGATCGGCGCCGGTCTCGTCGGCCCACTTCAGGACCTGGGTGATCGCGAACAGGTAGGCGATGGCGCGGCCGGCGAGAACCTGCTGCGCCTGGCCCAGGCGCTGGTCGAGGAAGCTCAGGTCCGTCTCGAGCGTCGCGACCGCGGGCGCCGTGAGCGGCCACTCGGCCAGCAGTTCGCTGAGGGCCCGGCCGGACCGCCGGGTCAGGCAGTAGGCGGTGAGCTGCTGGCTGAGCATGTCGTTGTTGCCGTCGAAGATGCTGAAGACCCGCGTGTCCAGGAATGCCTGACCGGCGATGTTGGTGGGCGATCCACAGCGGTATCCCTCGGCGCCGGTCAGCTGCTGGTAGTGCTGAGCCGCGCTGATCATCCGCTCGGTGGCGACGGTCTTGAGAGCCTGCACCGCCGGAAACGCGGGGGTCATGTCGCCCTTGACGTCCAGCATCGTCTGCAGGTAGTGGCTGAGCGCCTCGCAGATGGTGGCGGAGGTGTCGATGGCCGCGAGCCTGTAGTTGACGAACCCGATCTTGGACTGCGGCTTCCGCCCGATCCGGCGACCGTCCACGTACGTGTGCGCCTCCCGGCTGATGCGGCGCAGGAATCCCGACCCCGCCGCCGCCAGCAGCGCCCGCGACGCCAGGAAGACGTCCACCGAGTCCAGGTCCGCCTCCTCGGCGTCGATCCGCCGGTGCCGGGGAACGATCACATCGATGTCGTTGACGCCGTAGTCCAGCAGCTTCAGCCCGAGCGCCTCGTACAGCTCGACAGTGCGAAAACCCTCGCTGCGCTCGACGACGAAGTAGCCGTACTCGCGACGGTGTGCGTTCTTCGCAAGGACCAGCCACCAGTGTGCGGAGGAGCTGAGAGCCTGCCAGTGCTTGCGACCACGGATCCGGTAGCCTCCCTCGACCTCCTCGAAGGTGGTCGTCATGGCCGACAGGGCCGAGCCGGCGCCCGGCTCGGTCGCCGCGAGCCCGGCCATCACCGGGGCGTCGCCGGCGAACAGCGGCAGCATCTCCTGCTTGACCTCGTCACCGGCCCACTTCACCACCGGTAGGAGCGCCAGCGCCGTGTTGACGATCACATAGACGCCCAGCGCCAGGTTCCACTCGGAGGCCGTCTCGACGATCCGGCACATCTCGACGCTGCTGTCGCGTCCTCCGTACCGCCGGGGCAGAGTCGGAAGCCGGACCCCGGCCCTCACCAGGAGCGCCCAACTGTCAGGGGGGAGCTTCTGCTGCGGGAAGGTCGCGGAGTCGAACTTGGACGCGACCGCGTCGAAGCCGGCGATGAAATCGTCCGTCGACAGGGACAGCAAGTGATTCGTCGGCGGTAGATCATTCGTCATGGTGTCCGCTCTCACGGGTCGGCCTGCCAGGGGCAAGGGGGGGAAGCTGCCAGGTTCCGGCGATCAAGGGCACGCTGGTGTTCGTTTCATCGCAGCAGCGGGCTTTGGACCATCTTCCGAATCATCCGGGTTTCGGGCATATGTCATGGTCATTCGGTCGAGCAACGAGTGCAAGGAACAGAATTCTCACCACAGTGCACGTGTCAATCACTCACCCCTCGCGTGAACTGCGCGAACTCGCGGATCGGCAGGGCTCGTCCTCCTCCGGCTGCGACCGGCGCCACAACACGATCGAAAGGTGCGCTTACGGCCCGGATGCAGAGGGACACCCCCGCAGGAATGCCAAGGAATCCCACCACCGACGGATCACGCACGCGAACCGACCGCAATGCTGATCAAGGTTACACGGACGCCTCTGGACCGCGATATGGCACCCTGTCCCCCTCCCATGAATGAGCCAATTCCGAACCGAGCTCATTGGTCGCAGGCCGCTTGCATCCCGCGCGACGTGGGCGTATAAGAGGGAGTTTCGTCCTGTATCTGCGGCGTCAATGCCGGCGCCGGTGGTCCGGCCATACGGACGCCGTCGACGCCACCCGACGGGGCCGGCCGGTCACCGCGACAGCGCTGTGGCCGCGGCTACCTGCCAGGTAATCGGCTTTGACAACCGGTCGCCCTTAGCGTCGAGGTCATCGAGGTCAACAACCCCGGAAACGGAGGACTCCGATGACCAACACGGCCACGAGCCACAACTCCGCCGGCCTGTTCGCCGATGCCGGCCGCTTGCTGCGTCTGGTGCTGCGTGCGGACGCCATCACGACCGGCGCCAACGGTCTGCTCTACCTCGCTCTTGCCGCTCCGCTTCAGGACCTGCTCGGACTCGACGCCACCACCGGACGGGCCCTGGGGGCGTTTCTCCTGGCGTACGCCGCTGCCGTATGGGCCATCTCGATGCCCGCCCGGCCCAGGCGGGTCGCTGTGGTGAGCGTGGTCGAAGCGAACTCGCTGTGGACGATCCTGAGTGTCCTCACGGTGGTCGTGGGCTGGTTCTCGCTGAGCACCGTCGGGGCCGTGTGGGCAGTGCTCCAGGCCATCGTGGTCGCCGGCTTCGCAGTGCTCCAGTACACCGCACTACGCCGCGCCCGCTAACGGGCAGGCCGCGATCACTCGCAGGCGCGCTGATCGGCTCCCAATGACACCCAGCCGCTGCGTCCCACGTCGTACGGGCGGATGACCGCCTTCACCTTTCGGTTCGTCCCGGCTACGGTCTGGAAGGCCCTGGCGACCCGAGTCGCCAGCTCTTGCAGCGCTTCTTTGGTCCGTGCTTCGTGCTCCCACAGATCGACGTTGATCCTGGTCGTCAGGGCGTCGAACGAGTCCGGAGCCAGGACCGGGACGACGTCGATCTCGTGATCGTTTATCTGGAGTTCCGGCATGCTCGTCAGAGCGTGCCGGACAGCCTCCGCGATGTCGGGCAGCCGATCGGCTTCTTTCAGGTTGAAGATCGTTACCTGTGGCATGGGCAATCTCCGGTGCGGTGGGTGGCGGCTGCCTCGGGCACCGGCAGCGGGGGTCGATAACGAGCATTACCAGGCCCCCGTGGCAGCGCCTTCCGTGCAGGTCAGACCCCGACCAGCCTCTTCCGGCGCCGGGGTCGGCATTGGTATTTCCCCGCCCTCGGTGGTCAGAAGTGCGGCTGGTCGTCGGGGAGGAGGTGCTTGAGCAACGTCTCGCTGATGTCGCCGAGTTGCTTGACTTCTTCGGGTGTCAGGACGTCGATCAGGTGGGTGCGGACGCTTTCGACGTGGCGGGGAGCCGCGGCCCGCAGGGCGGCCAGGCCGTCGTCGGTGAGGACGGCGAGCCAGCCGCGCCGGTCGGAGGCCAGGTGTTCGCGCCGCACCCATCCGGCCTTCTCCAGCTTGCCGATCGCGTGGGTGATGCGGCTGGGCTTGGAGTGGGTCCAGCGCGCCAGCTCACTCATGCGCATCGTCCGGTCGGGGGCCTCCGACAGCAGGACCAGCAGTTCGTAGTAGGTGGGCGGCATCCCCGCCGCCTCTTGCAGGTCGCGTTCCAGGCGGTCGAGCAGCAGCCGGGTGGCCAGCCCGAACGCCCGCCAGCTGCGCTGCTCCTCGGGGGCGAGCCATCGCGTCTCCGTCACGGGAAAAAGCTATCACGCTGAATAGTTGCGTACTGAATGATCTCGGGCTATCGTCCCGACCTGTTGTTCAGCACTGAAAGATCTATCGCTGAAGTAGCAAGGAGACCTACGTGCGTACCTCCCGATCCCTGGCCACGGCGGCGGCCCTGCTGGCCGCCGCGGGCATCAGCATGCCCCCTGCGCACGCGGCGGGCCCGGCGAGTTGGCGCGCCGTCTGGGGCACCGCCGCGCAGCCGGCCGTGCCGACCGCCGACTGGTACGGCGTCAACTGGTCCCAGCAGGGTTTCGCCGACGACTCGCTGCGGCAGGTGGTGCGGCTCACCAGCGGCGGCAGCAAGGTGCGCATCCGGTTGTCGAACGTCTACGGGACGAGGCCGCTGCGCATCGCCGGAGCCACGGTCGGCCGCGCCGGAACCGGTGCGGCCGTGCAGCCCGGGACGCTGCGACCGCTGCGTTTCAGCGGCCGGGCCGCGACCGTGCTCGCGGCCGGCAGTGAGATCGTCAGCGACGCCGCCTCGCTGGCGTCCTCACCCCGCGACCAGTTGGCCGTGACACTCCGGCTGAACGCGCCGACCGGGCCCGCGACCTTCCACCATTTCGCGATGGCCACCTCCTACCGCGCGGCCGGCGACCACCTGGCCGACCCCCGCGCGACGCCGTTCGCCCAGCAGAGCGACTCCTGGTACTACCTGACCGGCGTCGAGGTCACCGGTCCCCACGCCCTCGGGCCTGCCCGGCGCCGCACCGTGGTCGCCTTCGGCGACTCCCTCACCGACGGGGTCGGGTCCACCAAGGGCACCGATGCCCGCTACCCCGACCGGCTGGCCGAACGGCTCCGCGCCGCGGGGCGCCGGTGGGGCGTGGTCAACGCCGGGATCGGCGGCAACCGCGTGCTGACCGATTCCCCGGTGTACGGCGAGCGGGCGGTGGCGCGCTTCACCCGCGATGTGCTGGAGCGGCCCGGTGCCCGCAGCGTGATCGTCCTGGCGGGCGTCAACGACCTGGCCGCCTGGAACGAGACCGGCCCGGTCACCGCGGCCCAGCTCATCGACGGGCACCGCACCCTGATCCGCCTGGCCCACGCCCGCGGCATCCAGGTCGTCGGCGCCACCATCATGCCGATGGGCGGCTCGGCCGCCCAGAGCCGGCGCGGCGAGCAGATCCGCCGACAGGTCAACCGCTGGATCCGCACCAGCGGCGCCTATGACGCCGTCGCCGACTTCGACCGCGTCGTCGCCGACGGAGAGCACCTCAAGGCCGCCTACGACAGCGGCGACCACATCCACCTCAACGACACCGGCTACCGCGCCATCGCCGACGCCGTCGACCTCAACACGCTCTGACCCGTTCCGGACGCATCCTCAGAAAGGCCCGGCATCATGAACGAGCCCGTGAACATCGCCGTCGTCTACTACTCCGCCACCGGCACGATCGCCGACATCGCCCGCGAGATGGCCGAGACCGCCGAGAAGGCGGGCGCCCAGGTACGGCTGCGCCGGGTCGCCGAACTGGCCTCCCAGCAGGCGATCGACGCCAACCCCGCCTGGGCCGCCAACCTGGCCGCCACCATCGACGTCCCGACGGCCGTCCCCGACGACCTGGTCTGGGCCGACGGCGTCCTGCTCGGCTCACCGACCCGCTTCGGCAACATCGCCGCCCAGCTCAAGCAGTTCCTCGACACCCTGGGACCGGTCTGGCAGCAGGGCCTGCTCGCCGACAAGGTCTACAGCGGCTTCACCTCCGCCGGGACCGGGCACGGCGGGCATGAGGCCACACTGCTGGCCTTGTCGCACACCTTCCACCACTTCGGCGGCGTCCTCGTGCCGCCCGGCTACACCGACCCTGCCAAGTTCGCCGACGGCAACCCCTACGGCACCTCCCACTTCGACCAGGGCGGCACCACCCCCGTCGACGACACCACCCGCGCCGCCGCCCGAGTCCAGGCCGAACGCGCCGTCAGGTTCGCCCGCGCCATCAAGAACGCGAACGAACCGACCGCCGCGACCGCCTGAAACGCACTTCACCCCTGGCCGCCTCGGCCGCGTGCTGGACGAAAAGCGCTTCGGGGAGATGCGCACCGTGTTCACCGATGACGCAACGGTCGGCACTGCCAGCGGATCAGCGCAGGGAATCGAGGCGCTCGCCGAGGAGGCCCGCAGAGTCCGGGCCCCCACTCCGGCCGCAAGTCGATGGCCTGGTTCGGCATCGCCGCCCTGGCGGTGACGACCCCGGGGATTCGCCTCTTCGCCGGGACGATCCACTTCGGGAGCGGGATCGGGGCAGGCGGCAGGTCATCTGTATGATCGCCTCTCACGCGACGCACCCCGCCACCCCGCACTGCCACGCCGCCACCGACCTGCACGCACGCTCCCGCACTGCCTACCGTGTGGCCAGGGCGAACACGGGATCGGTTCCGGTACGTCGATGCCGTGCGGGCCGCCTCGCCAGTCCGTGTCCCCGCCTCGTCAGCCCGTGTCCTCCAGTGCTCGCCGGCGGGTGTCCCGGGGGGTCTCGCCGAAGCGGCGGCGGTATGCGGCGCTGAAGGCGCTGGACGAGGGGAAGCCCGTACCGTGCCCGATGTCGGTGATCGGCACGTGCCGGTGGCGCGGGTCGCGCAGCCGCTCGCGGGCGAGCCGGAGCCGCTCCTCGCGGATCAGCTCGCGCGGGGTGGTGCCGGCCTGCTGCAGGGCGAGCTGGACCTGGCGCAGCGACCAGCCGAGGCCGTGCGCCACCGACGAGCCGCTGAGCTCCGGATCCGCTATGTTGCGGCGCACGTACCGGCGGATGTCCGCCTCCACCTCCGCGAGACGTCCGGCGGCGGGCGGCTGCTCGGCGCCCTGGATGAGCATGCGGACCAGTTCGGTGAGGCGGTCGCACGCCGCGTCGAACTGCGCGGCGGTGAGCTCGTCGCGCTCGTCCCGCAGGACCCCGATCATGGCGCTCACGAGCCGGCCGAGGCCCTTGGTCAGGTCGAAGAAGCAGGAGGCCGGGTACGGACCGGGCACCTCGCGTGCGGGGATCGTCAGCAGGACGGCGCGGAGCGAGCCGGACTGGGTGAACCGGCACGGCTGGGCGATCGTCAGCAGGGCCCCCGTGCCGGGCCGCACCGTCGCCTCGCTCCTGTCCGTGACCAGGCCCGCCGCGCCGTACAGCGGGATCAGGAGCCGGTAGTCCTCGTCGGGTTCGCGGCGCACCAGATCCGGCGTCCGCAGATAGTGCGTCTCGCTCGACCAGTACGAGACGAGCTGGTAGGCCCCGCTGTACTGGCGGATCATCCTGCCGTGGAAGTCCTCCGGAGAGGGGCAGCGGACGTCGAGCGCGGACTGGTAGGCGTTGGTCCGCTCCCTCCACAGCTCGACGCGCTCGTGAGGGGCGTAGTCATCGGTCGCCGTGGTGGTGACGCTGTAGCTCAAGACGGTCTCCCCCCAGGCACTCACGCTCACAACTGCTCGTCCTGCCACCTGGCACGCACAAGATTCGGCTATGCGCATCCGCGCGTACCACGGCGGCAACCGTCAGCGTACGCTCGCGCGACCGGTCGGCAAGCGCGCTCCCTGTTGCATACGGCGGCAACTTCCGTGCGCAGCGCGGCAAGCCCCCGCCCGAAGCCCCTCCTATCTTCGGTGCAAACGCGTGCTCCCATGGAGTGCCCCATCCGTGTGGTGAGCTGAAGCCCGACATGCCTGGACGGGAACATCCCAGGGAGTTTCTATGTGTGGTGCGCATTTCACTGTGGAGACGGCGCCGGGTGAGGTCGTGAAGCGCGGCCCGGTCACGAGACGGGCGCTGGACGGGGACGCAGGAGGACGTGCGGTTCCCGGAGGCGCCGCGTGACGGACGAGGGTCCCGTGCGGGGGGCGGTGGTGTTGCGGGCCGGGTGGGCGGTCCGGGGTAAGCCGCCGGGTAGTTATGACGAGTATCGGGTGACCGGGTGTGGTGGTCCGGATTTCTCGGCGGCTGACTATGCGCATATTCTGCGGCATTTCGCGTTGGGGACGCCGTCGCCGGGGCGGTCGGGGCCGGCTGCGTTGCCGTGGATCACGATCAGTGAGGTGCGCGGCGGTGATGACGGCACCCGGATCGGTGTGGCATTGGAGGACTGGACCGGTGAGGCCGACGGTGCGGGCCGCCCGATCGCCGAGACCCGGTATTTGTGTGTGCCGTATGAGGCGCTGCGTGCGGTGCCGGTGTCGTATGCGGGGTTGTACGAGGCGTTGTCGGGGGTGACGCCGCCGTTCCCGCCCGAGGGGGTGGAGTTGCGGGTGGCGCCGCTGGATCCGGCAACCTTGGCGCAGGCGCTGGGGCGGTTCGGGGTGCAGCGGGTCGCCGCGGCGGCGTCGCTGCTGATCGACGGTCCCGTCACCGTGACCGGTGCGCCGGAGTTGACCGCTGTGGATCGGCTGGTGTTCCTGGACGCGGTCGCGGCGCTGCTGCCCTACGGGTGGCGGACCCGGTTCTCCGCGGCGACCTGGGACCAGAGCGGCAACCGCAACGTCTCGCTTGCGTTCGCCCGGCAGGTTCGTGACCGCACCGCCGAACTCGACTGGCGAACACCCCGGCTCCCCGAACGCGACACACCAGGCGGCGCCTACGCCGAGATGCTCGCCGACCTGTTCGGGGACCGGGGGCGCTCGCATGCCGAGGTCGTCGCGTACCTCGCACACGCCACCCCACCCCTCACCGACACCGAACCCACCACAGCGGTCCGGATACTCGCCGGGCTCGACTGGCCCGCCACCGTGCTCCAGGCCGTGGAACGCGGAACCCACGACCCCGCCGACATCCGCGACCTGCTCACCACCGGACGCCACCGCGAGCTCAGCGACGCGGGCGCCCGAAGAATCCTCACCGCGCTGATCCAAGAACGCGTTCCTGAGGACGTGCCACTGCTGCGCGAGCACTGGGCCGACCTCGGGCAGGCCGATGACCTGCTCGCCTCCCTGCTCGGCCCCGCGGATCGCGGCGAGGACGAGACCGCCCGCGCGGAGAGCGCGGCGCTGATCGTCCTCGAGATGGTCGACCTGGAGGCCGTCGCCGCCGGCGCGCCGCAGTGGCCCGCGACGCTCGGCGCGCTCGCCGCGAACCCCCGCGCGGTGTGCGCCTTGATGGCGGAACTGGCGTTCGGGCCGCCGGACCGGCTCGTCGCCTGGTACAGGATGCTCTCCCACCGCCTGCCGGAGTCCCTGCTCGGCCCGTTCGGCGACGTGCTGTTCGACCCGCTGCGCTCTGTCGACCCGGATCGCCTGGCGGCGCTGGCCGGGCACGGCACCGGCTGCGTGTCGGACCTGGTCGCGCTCGGATCGGGCACCGGGCGGCTCGGCTACGTCCTGCCGGGCCTCGCCGGCTGGCTGACGGCGCTGGACCGCGTCCCCGAGGACGGGCCGCTGAAGGCCCGGCTGGCGCAGGCCGAGTCCCCGACCCCTCGCGAGCGCGGTGTGCTGGACGGGCTGCTGCTGTGGCTGGACGCGCCGCCGCAGCACATCACCGGGATCCCCGCCAGGGGCCACGAGCGCTACTGGGACGGCTTCCGGTCGATATGGACATGTCGCATGCCTGCCAGCCACGCCGACCGGCGCCCGGAGATCCTGGAGTCCTGGGTGCGGGCGGGCGGCTGGGCCGGGTCCGCCGAGGGTGTCGACGCCGTCCTGCGGCTCGTCCGCGCGCTGTCCGCCGGGTTTCCCCGCGAAGGACGCCTACTGGAGCGCGCGTTGCTCACCGCCCGCACGCGCGTGCCCGGCCTCGACCGCGCCGGTCGGCGGTCCGGCCTTCACCGCACGGCCGGGCCGCCGTGACCACCGTCGTCGCGCCCGGATCCCGGCCGCCGGTGATCGACGTCACCGCCGCCGGTCCGGCGAACCCGGGAAACGGATCGGCGGCTGCGGACAATAACCGGTTGGGGGCTCCCGTCGGCCCGCCCGTGAGGAGGCGAGCTCTCAACGAGCGCTTGGTCGCCGCCGTCGCCTCCTTCGGGGGGCGGCTCCGGCGAACGGGCGCGGCGACCATACCGGCGAAAAACCGCACCGGTCCACCGGCCTTTTGCATCGTTCCATTATGTCGGCCCCGATGATTTGCACGCCCCCGCCTCACCACTCCGATTCCAGCCCGCCGTCTCCCCCCTTTCCGCCGGCTACTCGAACCGTTTCCTTCTCCCCGCACGGTGATCGCATGGCCTTCCCGACCGCCCGTCCCCGCCGCCCGTCCTCGGACCGCACCGTCGACGGCCTCCGCCCCACGGCTCCCCCGACACGCCCGCCCTGCCGCCGCCGCGCTCCGGCGAGACTCCGCATGTCCGCCGCGTCGCCGGGGCGGACGGCCTGAGGGCGCCGGGCCCCGCAGGGCACGCCCGCCCGGCCCGAAGGCGCGGCGCACAGCGCGCCGCCCGCGCCACCGCTCGTCTCACGATATGAGACGAATGACCACCAGATGGAACCGATCTGTTGCAGCGCCGGGCGGTGCGCGGACGGTCGTCTGTAGCGACGCATCAGAAAGCCTCGTCCGACCTCGACTCGATCACCGCAGCGAAGACGGCCAGCAACGTTCCTGGATGCCATGCTCAACTCACCCACCACCGCAAAGCGCTCTCAGGCGTGCGTCTGTTCGCCCGCACGAATGGATCGACGAATGAAGGAGCATGATTTTGATCGGGAATAGGCGTGCCGGCGGGTCGTCCGCGCACTCCGGCGGACGCCTCATTCCCGGAGTCGAGACAATGGACGCGCGGGCCCGTCCGGCGCCCCCGGCCGCCGGAGCCGGCGCCTCCCACCACCGGGCGCGGGACGCGTTCCCCGAGGCGAGGGCCGTATGAGGCTCTCCCGGCTGGCCTCCGGCCGAACCGCGGTCTGGTTCTCCCGCCCGCCCTCGGCGACCACGTCCCTCGTGGCCTTCCTCGCCCCCCTGGGTTACTGCCTCGTCCCGTACTGGCTCGTGGCACCGGCGGGCGCCGCGGCCGTCCTGCTCGGCGAGGCCGTGCTGCTGCGCGCGAGGCGGTGGAGGATCGCGCTGGACGCGGTCGAGACCCTGCTCACCCTGGCCGTCACCGGTCTGGTGACGGCGCGCCCCGCGGGGCTGCCCAGCCGGGCGCCGAGCGTGACGCAGGTGGTCCTGCTCCTGGTGGCCGCCCTGCTGATCGTCGCGATCATGAGGCGGTCCGTGCACGCCCCGCTGATCGCGGAGGACCTGATGGAGGCGGCCTGCGCGGCCGGTTTCGCCTTCCTCGTCCTCAGGGCCCTGCGGACCGGCGACGTCACCTGGGCGTTCCTCGCCGCGTTCCCGGCCGCCGTCTACTACGTCGACACCCGCGTCCTGAGGACGCGGGAGACGGCGCTCAGCACGGCCGAGCGGCTGCTGCAACTGCCCTACGTCATGGCCCACCGGCATGCGGAGGCGGCGGACCTGGCCTCGTTCGTGGGCGACCTGCGGAAGATCACGAGATCCGGTGTGCTCTGGCTGCACACCTCCCTGCCGGCGGGCGACATCTGGATCAAGGCCTCCGCCGAGGGCATCACGCGCTACCAGCGGCGGCCGGAAGAGCTGGCCTGGCTCGAAGGGCTCCCGTCGCGGCCGCACCCGTACCTCGTCGACGAGGACGCCCTGCCCGGCGGATGGCGCGCCGGCGTGCACTTCCCGCTGGAGGCCCCCGGGGGCCGCGTCGCCGGCTACCTGCTCATGGGGTGGACCCGGATCACCGGCCTCTACCTGAGCTTCTGGGTGCTGTCCGGGGTGCTGGGCGGAGCGATCAGGGGGACGGCCCGGGCGCTCGGCGCCTACTGGGCGAACACCTGGGCGGCCCACGAGCTCGAGGTCGAGCGGGCGCGGCTCAGCGCGGCCATCGACCACTCGGACGTCGCGATCCTCGTGCTCGGCGCCTCCGGCCGGGTCGAGGTGTGGAACTCCGCGATGGCGGCGCTGACGAGCATCCCCGCGGACGAGGCGCTCGGCCGCCGGAGCGAGGACCTCTTCACCCTGGTCTGCACCGACGGGTCCCCGGTCGAGCTCGCCGACGGGCTCACCGGGACGCCGCGGCTGACCACCCGGGACGGGCGCCTTCTCTGGGTGGAGGTCTCCTGCTCGGCCGCTTCCGGGCCCGGAGCGTCCGAGCTGCTCACGGCCGTGTTCGTGGACAAGTCGGCGCGGCAGCAGCTGGACCAGATGCGGCACCTGCTGCTCGCGTCGGTGCACCACGAGCTGCACGGCCCGCTCACCACGATCCGCGGGCACGCGCAGCTGCTCGAGCCCGCCGTCGCGAACGAGGAGGACGCCGAGTCGATCGGCGCGATCCTCGACTCGGTGGAGGTGATGCAGCACGTCATCGCCGACCTGATGCTCGTCATCGACGGCGACCCGTCCGCCTGGCCCGTCGCGGTCGCGGAGGACATCGAGATCTCGGGCCTGCTGCGGCGGGCGCTGCAGAGCGCGCCCTCGGTGGCCTCGCGCACGGTGGTCTCCACGCCGTCGCAGGTCGTCGTGCGCGGCGACCCCGTCCGGCTGCGGCAGTGCCTGGTGCTCGTCCTCCGCAACGCCGAGAAGTACGCCCCGGAGGGCAAGCTGACGGTGGAGACGCACCAGGAGGCGGGCCACGGCGTGCTCACGATCTGCGACGAGGGGCCCGGCATCCCCCCGGGGGAGCTCCTCGCGGCGCTCAAGCCCTATTATCGGTCGGCCTCCACGCAGGACCTCCCGGGCTCGGGGCTCGGCCTCCACATCGCCGACCTGCTCATGACCTCGATGCACGGGCGGATCGACCTGGGCACCGCTCCGTCGGGCGGGCTCAAGGTCGAACTACGGCTTCCCCTTGCGCCGACCGACCAAGATCAGGACGATGAACCGCAGACCGGCTCTACCGAGTGAGACGGCCACCGCCGGGAAGGTGAGCGTCGACCGATGCCAGATCGGCGAGCACCCCGCGCAACTCGGCGAGATCGAAAGGCTTGGCGAGGACGCGGGTCAGCGCGCCGTCGTCCAGATGAAGTGAGGAGCGAGCAGCCGCGGTGAGGACGAGAACCGGAAGGTCGACGGTGGGGGCGTGTTCCCGAAGCCGGGTCAGGACCTCGGCACCGTCCATGTCGGGGAGCATGCGGTCGAGGATCAGCAGGTCCGGGGGGCGGGCCCGGTCCACGAGCAGCCGCCAGCCCTCCTTTCCGTTCCCCGCGAGAACCGGTTCGTGACCGTCGCGTTTCACGATCGTACGGAGCAACTGCCCGACCCCGGAGTCCTCAATGATGAGCACCCGCACACCTTGCCTCCGTTCGATTTCCCAGATGGCCGCGAGTGAGCGTATCAGCGCGGTCACGGAGTGCACGGACGAAAATGAGACAGGCGGGACCGCACCCGCCTCCGTACGGAGTTCCAACGGCGGTGGAGGAGCGGCCCGGATTGCGCCTGCGACGGCGTTCGCCGACCGCTTCCCACTCCATTCTTCCCTGACCGGCCCTTCTATCCGGATACGATGAGGTATGGCGCGGATATTGGTTGTAGACGACGATCCCCGCCTGGTGAAGGTGGTCTCCACTCTCCTGCGCAAGCATCACCACAGGGTCGAGGCGGTCCCCACCGGAGAACTCGCCCGGCAGGCGCTCCGCCGCGGGAACGTCGACATCACGCTGCTGGACGTCAACCTGCCGGACGTCAACGGCCTGTCGCTGATCCTCGAGATGCGCCAGGAGGGGAACGACGTCCCGGTGATCCTGCTGACGGTCCGGACCGAGGTCCACGACCAGACGCTCGGGCTGCGGCTCGGCGGCGACGACTACATCACCAAGCCGTTCAACCCGGAGGTGCTGCTCGCCAGGATCGAGGCCGTCCTGCGGCGCGCCCAGGGGACGGGCGTCGTCCAGCGCGACGACGAGGTGGACGACAACCTGGTGGAGATCCCGCCCATCGTGATCGACTTCGCCGCCCGGCAGGTCTTCAAGGACGGGGAGGTGGTGCGGCTGGCTCCCCTGGAGTACTCCATCCTCGAGTTCCTCGCCGCCAACCGCGGGCGGGCGGTCTCCAAGGAGGAGCTGATGCTGGACGTGTGGGGAACCAGCCGGGGCGTCTCCCGGACGCTCGCCGAGCACATCTCCCGGCTGCGCCGCAAGCTCGGCGACGGCCTGATCGTCACCCAGACCGGGTACGGGTACCTGGTCCCGGGGGCGCGCTAGGGATCGCGGAGCCAGAGGTCGGTGACGAGCGCGTCGTCGTCCTGCCAGTGCGGTGTGTCGGCGGTGATGGTTGTAGAGGTGCAGCCAGGGGGCGAGTGCGGCGCGTCGCTCGTGTTCGCTGGTGTAGGGGCGGGCGTAGGCCCATTCGTCTAGGAGAGTGCGGTGGTAGCGCTCGACCTTGCCGTTGGTCTGGGGGGCGGTAGGGGCGGGTGCGTTTGTGGGTGATGCCGTCTGCGGCGAGTTGGTCGCGCCAGGGGTGTGAGCGGTAGCAGGCGCCGTTGTCGGTCAGGACGCGGCGGACGGTGATCCCGGCGTCGGTGAAGAACCGGTGGGCGCGGCGCCAGAACGCGGCGGCGGGTGTGTCAGTGGCGGACAGTGGTAGCGGGTCAGGACGCGGTGCACGGTGGAGGCGTGCAGACCCAGCCGGAAGGCGATACGGGCCGGTCCCATCCGGGCGGTGACGCGCGGGCCGATGATCCGCCGCTCGGTCCGCTGGGGTGTGCGGGCCGGGCTGTGGTGCGGGCGGCTGGACCGGTCGGCCCATGCCCGCCGTCCCCGACTGCCGGTAGCGTGGACCACGAGGGCCTCCCGGACGAGATGTGCATGTTGTGGTGACACACACCTCGCCAGGAGGTCTTCATCCTTTTCAAGCTCATCAAGCCGTGTCGCCGTCACCAACGTCCGTGGTCACTACAGCTAGGGATCGCGGAGCCAGAGGTCGGTGACGAGCGCGTCGTCGTCCTGGAGCCGGCTCCACATCTGGTGGCCGCGCACCTGCATGGCGGTGCACCAGCGGGCCAGCCCCAGCTCCTCGCCGACGCTCGCGCCCGCCTGGGAGGGCCAGGGCAGCCCGACCCGGGACCGCGCCCGCTGGAGAGCTTGGCGCGTTCAGCCGGGAAGGCTGGTACTGACGGTGTCTGTTCCCAGGTGCCGAATTCCGTGCCGGGGTCTCGTTGGCGCGCTTGGGCTCGTAGTTCTTCTTGTGCGGCCGTTTGAGTTCCTCTCGCTCAGCACTGGTGAGCTGATCGCGGTGTTCCTCCTCCCTGCCAGCCGAGACCACGCTGCCTTGAAGGACTTCATCGAACCCGGTGGGCTTCTGGGGCGGTGGGGAAGGGGACGCCGGTGAGGTGCCGGCTGATCTCCAGCAGGCGGGCGCGGGCGGTGGTGTCGTAGGCCTGGAGCTGGGCCTGCGCGGGGCGGGCCCGGTTGAAGTAGGTGCCGGTGACCTCAGCCAGGGCCGGGTCGGTGACCAGGCGGGCGGTGTTGGTGACGCCCTCCTCCAGGGTGCTCTGCACGGTGAACAGGTGGGTGACGATCTTGGTGGGCATATAGGAGGCGGGGTGCAGGGCGTTGACAGTGACGTCATGGTCGCGCAGCAGCTCGGCGTGCTCGTAAGTGAGCATGATCTGGGCGAGTTTGGCCTGGCAGTAGGCCTGCACACCGTCCCAGTGGCGTTCTAGCAGCACGTCGTCGAAGTTCAGAGGCGCCTGTCCGGCAGAGGTGACGTTGACGATCCTGCCGGGAGCCGGGTGGCCGCTGATCGCACGCGCGGTGGCACTGCGGGCCAGTAACGGTGTGAGCAGGCAGCTCAGCATGTAGGTGGCCAGGTAGTCAACCTGGAAGGTGAGCTCCAGTCCGTCGGCGCTGCGCCGCGGGGTCGTCTCGACGCCGATGCCGGCGTTGTTGACCAGGACGTCCAGCCGGCCGCGGTCGGCCAGGCGGTCGGCCAGGGCGCGGATCTGGTCGATGGAGGCGAAGTCGGCCTGTTCGAAGGTGAGCTTGTCGTTGCCTGTCCGGTCGTGCAGTTCGGTCAGCAGCGCCCGGCCCTTGGCCGGGTTGCGACCGTGCAGGATCAAGGTGGCGCCTTGGGTGGCGAGGCGGTGCGCCAGGGCGCGGCCGAGGCCGTCGGTGGCGCCGGTGATCAGGATGGTCTGGTCGTGCAGCGGGCGGGTGCCGTGGGCGGTCACGGGTGTCGGCCTTTCATGTCAGTGTTGCGAAGACGGACGGGACGAGATCAGGAGGCGATCGGGTCGCCGCCGCCGGCCATGGACTCCGGGACGTCCTCGCGCAGGCCTCGGTGTCTCGATGGCCCGTGCGGCGACCGGGCCGGTCAGTGATGGGCTGGGACGGGGCCGGTGGCCGGTCCGGCGACCGGGGCCGCCGGACGGGTGGGGCGCGAGCGCAGCGAGGCGGCGTGCGCGCAGGCGGCCAGGACCAGCGGCAGCAGCGCCACGGCCGGGAGCCAGTGACCGCCCACGGCGGGCAGCAGGCTGCTGCCCAGCAAGCTGCCGAGGCTCATGCCGAGGTACAAGGCCGAAGCGTTCAGGGCCAGCAGGACGCCGCGCTGCTCGGGCAGCAACTCCACCAGGCGGACCTGCTGTGGAGCCATGAACAAGGTGTTGAAGACGGCCCAGAAGGCGAACACCACGACACCGGCTGCGGGCAGGGCGGGCGCACTGCTCAGGGCCACGAAGGTGATGGTCAGCCCCGCCAGGGCCAGCGCGATGGTGCGTCCGCCGCCCATCCGGGTGTAGACGCGGGCTCCGGCGGCGTTGCCGACCACGCCCAGGGCGCCGAAGACCAGCAGGGTCAGCGACACCAGCCCGGAACCGGCGCCGAACCGGCTGGCCAGGTACGCCCCGGCGACGCCGTAGACGGTGAACTGGGCGGTCAGCACCAGCAGCGTGGTGGCGATCATCGACGCGGCGCCGCCAGTGCGCAGCACGCCTGCGAACGCCCGCGCGGTGGGCGCCGGCCCGGCTGGGACCGGCGGCAGCAGCACCACCAGAAGTCCGCCCGCCACCAGGGTCAGCACCACCACTGCGGCCATGGCGGCCCGCCAGCCGATCGTGGTGCCCGCGGCCGAGGCCATTGGCACGCCCAGCACGGTAGCGGCGGTCATCCCGCCGAACACCACGGCCAGTGCGCGGGGGCGCTGCTCGAGCGGCACGATCATCGAGCCGGTGGCTGAGGCGGCCGGTCCGAAGATCGCCGCGCCCAGGCCGGCGACCACGCGCGCGCTGGCCAGGGCCGCGAATGTGGGGGCCACCGCGCTGGCGACGCCGCCGACCGTCATCAGCGCCAGCCCCAGCAGCAGGACCTGGCGGCGGTCCAGACGGCCCATGGCGATCGCCGCCACCGGGGCGGCCAAGGCGAACACCAGCGAGAAGACGGTGACCAGGGTTCCGACGGTGGCGGCCGACACACGCAGGTCGGCGGCGATCGGGCCGCTGAGCCCGATAACCGCGAGTGAGGCGGTCCCCAAGGCGAAGTAGCCCAGGGAAAGCGACAGGAGTGCGGGGGTGGAGGAACGGGTCCGCATGACCCCCTCCTTTCAATACGGTACGTTGCGTTTGAAATTACAATACGGACCGGTGCGTATGTCAACTAGGGTGTGCGTCATGACCGGACGACCCCGCGACCCCGCCGTCGACGACGCCATCCGCCAGGCCGCTCTCGACCTGATCACCGAGCGGGGCTACCGGGCGGTGAGCATGGAGGGCATCGCCGCCCGCAGCGGCGTCTCCAAGCAGGCGATCTACCGTCGCTACCCGAGCAAGGGGGGAGTGATCTTGGACGTGCTGGCCGCCTACGCCCGCACGCGGCTGCCCACCCCCGACACCGGCGACCTGCGCGAGGACCTACTGGCCCTGCTGGAGGAGACCTTCGCCGCCCAGCGCGGCGTGCCCGGCACACTCAACCAGGCCCTGGCCGCCGAGGCGACCCAGGATCCCGCCTTCGCCCAGCGCGTGAGCAGCGAACTGATCGCGCCGCGCCGCGCCGCCGTCCGCCAGATCCTCACCCGGGCGCGGGGGCGGGGGCAGGTCGCCCATCCCGACGACGAGGTGCTCATCGATCTGGTCTTCGGCCCGATGTGGTACGCGCTGCTGTTCGACGCCGCCAAGCTCACCGACGCCTACGCCGCCGCGCTCACCGATGCCGTCGTCGCGGTCGCCGCCCACGCACCCTGACCACGACCACCTCTCCCCATCGCACCTCTCTCCCACTCGGCGGCAGGCTGGTGTCGATCAGGTGGTGGCCGGCGCCGGCGGGAGCGAACACCTGACCGTGTGGGCTGAGAGCGCCCCTCTGGGTGCGCCGTCAGCTATGGCGCACGATGACCGACGGGGCCGCCGCGTGCTCCAGCCGCTCGTCGATCACCGTCAACCGGCAGTGCGGCAGCACCGAACGGGCCATCCGCAGCGCGACCGCCCGGCCCGGCCGCATCGGCTCCGGCGTCCGGCAGCGCGCCAGCAGCACCGCCGCGTCAGCCGCCTTCGTCGCCGGGCGCGGTACCGCCGCCGGAATCGCCCGGGTCGCCAGGGCGGTGATCCGAGTGAGCTCGGCCCGGTCGACCAGGCCGTTGTCCAGCGCCACCCGGGCATCGAATGGTGTGGAGTCGGTCCGCATCCACTCGCCTTGCCGACCACACCGACGCCGCGCCTGCTCATCCCTAAGCCCGCCGGCGCAAAACCGCACCGCCGCAGACGACCGGCCAGCGGAGCGAGAAGTCCCCCTTGGCCACGGACGCCGCTTGCGGTTCCTGCTCAGGGAGCAGCCTGTTGGAGAACAGCCAGAATGGTTTCGGCTCTCTCCTGGAGGGCGGGCTCGGGATCGGCGTGAGCGATGGCGCGGATCCGCGCGAGGTACTGGGGCCACGGCGAGTAGGTCGTCGCCCACAGCGACAGCCGCCGGACTCGCGGGTCAGGGTGCCGCATCCCCGCATCGAGCCGGGTGAAGACCTCGGGGGTGTATTCGTACGGGGCCGCGACCCCGAGCCGCATGAGGGCGCGACCGTGCTCCAGATCCCGGGAATGATCACATGCGGCCACCAGGTCGGACAGGGGCCACGGGCCGAGATCGTCGCCGATCAGTGTCGCCATGCGCTCTGCGACCCAATCCACATTGCTGGAGACATAGAGGTAACGCTGCCTGGAAGTGAAGTCCTCCACGTACCGGACCTCGGTCCCGGGGGCGACCGAGAACACAAGGCGGTAAGTCTGGCCCTGCTCCGGAGCGCCCTCCTCGCCGGTCTTTGCCCAGCCCATCTCCGCGGCGTATCGGAGGACGTCGTTCCTCGATGTCTCCTGCCGCAGCAGCATCCGCTGGGCGGCGTACGTCATCTCCACCGAGATCCCCTTCCTGTCTTGGGCCGTCCACGCTGACGCGGGCGAGCTCCTCTTCCCGGAGGCCCTCACGATGGTCCTCGCCACCAAGCAGCGGGTGCCTCGGCTCGATCGACGTCGGCGCCATGGGCGACACCGGCCACTGGCCCGCCTGTCTCGAGGTGAGGTCACTCGGCGGTGTCCGAGGGCCGGTCCAGACCCCAGGTCTGCAGGGCGTAGGGACGCCCCTTCTCCTCGCCAGTGATGAGCGGCACGTCGAGCAACCGGAAACCCGACCTCACGGCCACGGCGACGCTGGCCGCGTTCTCCGCCTCCAACTCCAGGATCACCTGTTCGGCCCCCAGGTACTCGAAGGCGTACGAGGCCATGACCCGGACCGCACGCGCCGCCAGGCCCTGACCGCGGTAGGCCGGGCTGACCGCGTAGCCGAGCTCCGTCCCTTCCGGAGCGCGCCGCAGCATCACCTCACCCATCGGCGCGCCTCCGTCGGCGGTGATGGCCAGGAGGATGGCACTGCCCTCCCTGCGCAACTGCCTGGCCCGATCCAACCGGGCACGTGCGGCTGCCGGGTCGAAAGGGGAGACGATGGGCGTCCAGTACGCGATGTCAGGATGGTCGAACAGGCCCGGCATCGCGGGCAGATCCGCCTCGGTCCAGTCGCGCAGAACTAGGTTCTCCCCCGAAAGTTCGATGTGCTCGGGAAAGGAAGACGGGTTGTTGGCCATGGCAGGGAGCTCCTCGGGGTCTGGCACGGGCCAGGCAGCGGTCCGGCGCGAGTCGCGGTGCACCAGCAGCGCCGGCGGCGCCGGCGGCGCTTCACGACGCGACGTGCTCGGCAGCAGGTACAAACTGACGCCGCCGATTCAGTAGTACTCGCGCATGATCTCGGCGGACCAAGCGGGCTGGCGCACCTCGCCGATGGGGCCGAACTCGGCCATGTACGGCTTGATGTCGAGCACAGGGGAACCGTCGACGGCATCGAGGCCTGACACGTGGATGTCCAGGCCGTCGACCTTCACCAACCGGCAGCGCGAAACGCCGAGCCGGTTGGGCCGGTTCTTACCGCGCTGCGCGAAGATGCCCACCAGCGGCCAGTCCGTGTTGCCCCGGGGGTGGCGAGCACCTGACTCCACCCTTTCCGGTGCCACACGGTCGAAGTGGAAGACCACCTCGAGATGCGAGAAATCTTCGAGCCCGGACAGCGCCTCCGGCGTGAACCGCCCGCCGTCGAGCCGGATGACCGCAAGAACCGAGCCCCACTCGTCGTCGACGACGTCCGCGCGTCCGCCGACGACCCGGGCCACCGGCCGCACGACCACGTCGCGGCCGGCAGCAGGCGCGCTCGCCGCGGTTTCGTCCTCCATCAGACCTCCGCCTTTTCCGAACGAAGATCGAGTGTACGCGCGAGTAAAGGGCTCCCCCCGCGGGGTTCCGCCAGTCCCAGATCAGCTTCCGTGACTGTGTCGACACCACCTCGCCGGGCGCCACCAGGCTCACGTGGCGGGCAGCCGAGGCCCCGGACGCGCTGCGGGCCTCGGCCTGGCCTGGGACGGTGGGGTCGGCCCCCTCGTCAAGGCCATCATCGGCTCAAGGTGATCCAGAACCCCCCCAGTGTGATCGACGCCCGCTCCTGCGCCTCCACCTCGGACTGCACGGTGGAGTTGTTCTTGCCGTGCGTGAGCCAGGCCCAGTCTCGGGCCCTGCCGGCCTCGATGATCTGCGGGTACTGCCCGGCGACGTCCGAGTTGAGCAGCACGCTCGGACGCACGCCGTGGCGGTCGAACGCCTCGATCATCCGCCAGATCGCCACCCGCGGGCCGTAGTCACGCCAACCGTGGTTCAGGGGGTCGGGCACGAGCGCGGCCGTGCGTTCGCTGATCGGACTGTGGTCGCACAGCTCATTGCGCATGAGAACCGGCTGACCGAGACGGCCTCAGCCATCGGCGGGAAGACCACCGCACGGTGTCTGGACGGTGGTTCCGAGGAGGCCTTGGCGGCGTTCTTCGCCGAAGGCACCACCTACGACCAAGTTGGTGCTGGCGCTCGTCTGGGTCCACCTCAAGATCCTTCAGGCGGCACTGGCGTCGTTGGCCCCGACCGGCTCGGTCACCTTCATCACCGCGTCCTCCGCGCGGGCGGCGTTGCCGGGTACGGCTGGCCTGGCGGCGATCAACAGGGCGTTGGAGGCGATGGTGCGGCCACTGGCGACTGAGCTGGCACCACTGCGGATCAATGCGGTCTCCCCCGGCATCATCGCCACACCATGGTGGGACAAGATGCCCGCCCGGCAGCGCGAGGAGATGTTCGCCGAGCACGCCGCGGCCCTGCCGGTCGGCGGGGCCGGGCAAGCCGAGGACGTGGCCCAGGCCGTGCTACTGGCCGCGACAAACGGGTTCATGACCGGCCAGGTGATCGAGATCAACGGAGGCCTGAGCCTCGCCACCGGCCACGGCTGAAAACGTCCATATCGGAGCCGCAGCACCCCAGAGGCTGCCGTGGCCGCTTTCATGGCACTCCGTTCCCCGATATCCAGGCCCGCCCGAATTCGTCCATTGCATGGAAGAGTTTTCGACCGCGACGAAGAGTGCGATCGAATAACTGATTCTCTGTACCGGAAGGCGGTAACACCATGATTTCCACGATCCTCCCGAGCGGCTACTTCGCTCCGCTGGAGAAATCCAGTCCGCTCTCGGCGCCGGCGCGATCTCCAAGAGTGATCACCTGACGGGAGGGGGCTGAGGGCCGGCTGGCTCAACCGTGTGGTCGAGCCCGGGCACGTCCGGTCTTCGCCAACGGGCTGGAAGAGTTCGACCAGCGATCACAGCTGGAGTCCGGTCCCGCTGATGGAAGCGGGCTGGGCCCTGGAGGTCACTGAGCTAACGGCCGTCTCGCCCGGCCGCATCGGCAGGCTCGGCGTCATGTCGAACACTGCGGCGCACCCTGCCGCGAGCAGCAGCAGGTTGGGGTTGCGCAGCGGCATGTCGGACACCGGCGCGTACCCGGCCGCGAGCAGCATGAGGTTCCGGTCGAGCAGCGGCACGTCCAGGTACTCGGCAAGCCGCAGCACCATGTCGCGGCTCGGCACCGACCGGCCTGTCTCCACATAGCTCAGGTGCCGGTTCGACATGTTCACCTTGCACGCCAGTTTCAGCTGGCTCAGTTTCCGCAGCCGTCGCCATGCGCGCAACCGCTCTCCGACGGGTCGCACGTCGCGCGTCATGTGGAAGACGCCGCTGTGGCCTTGAGAAGTAGCGGCCGGACTGCGGGACGGGTCCTCAATGCTCCACCACCTCACAACAGTAGGTATGCGTCACAGGCTTCACCGAACCCGGGATGTCCACCAGGCCGGCGAAACCGCGGTCCAGGAAACGCGCCCAGCTTGTCGCCGGCGGTATGCGGCGGATCGGTCCTTGCTTCCGCAGGCGGCGCTGGAACACCAGCGGCGGCGTCCGAGGCGGCTGGTGTCGACGAACAGCAGGGCGCACTCGGGGCTTGCGCATCCACGGATGCGACCGGCGGCGATGCCGGTGAACAGGTCGATGGCGACGCGGTGGATCGCCTCGCGCAGCGTGCGGGCTGCGTCCAGGCCGGTCGGCGTGACCGCGACCGGTTCGTCGAGCAGTCCGTACTCGCGATACCACCGCCTCAGGTCGGCCGGTTCTCGCAGGCGCTCGTGATTGCCGCGCCACCGTTCGCCGACCGTGGCGACGAAGGCCAGGCACAGGCAGCCGGAACGGAGTTGAACCGCAGTTCCTCAGCAGGGACGTCTCTGTTCCGGGTTGCATCGGCTTCCGCGTCACGAGTATAACGTGTGACGTGATCGACTGGCGGGGGCGCGCGTCCTGCGCTGCATCACGACGACAGCCGCCGGCCTGTTCGCCGTGGTCAGCGTGGGCCCTGGTGTTGCGCGCGTGGTGATCGAGCGGCTCGGCGACCAGCGACCGACGAGAGAACCGGCAGTCCTGTTCGCAGGGGGAATATGCCGGTCCACAAGACCGCCCTGGCCGCATTCACGCACTGCAGAACACGGCTCTCTTCGCCTCGGGCGGGCCGACGCCATCGTCTGAACGAACCCGTCCAACGTCCGCTCACAGGACCACCACCAAGGCGTGCAGCCACGTTCTGAGGAGACTCGATGCGCATCGTCCGTGCCGACCACCTCGTACTGACCGTCCGTGACATCCCGGCCACCATCAAGTGGTACAGCACCGTGCTGGGGATGAGAGCCGTGGCCTTCGGCGAGGGCAGGCAAGCTCTCACCTTCGGCGGACAGAAGCTCAACCTCCACCAGGCCGGACGTGAACTGGAACCCAGAGCCGCGCACCCGACTCCCGGCTCAGCCGACCTGTGCCTGATCAGCGCCGTCACCCTCGCCTGCATCCAGGAACATCTGCGCGCCCTGAACGTGCCCATCGAACTGGGGCCGGTCGCGCGCACGGGAGCCACCGGCCCCATCACCAGCATCTATCTGCGGGATCCGGACGAGAACCTCGTCGAGATCAGCACCTATGACTCCGGCCGCCCCCAGGCGCCCGACCCCTACGACCTCCTCCCGCCGGTCGCCGCCCTGACCGTGCGCAGCCCCGACATCGCCGACGGGCAGCCCCTCGCCCGACCGCACGTCCACGACAGCCTCGGCGGCGGGAACAAGAGCCCGGAACTGAACTGGACCGGCGCACCACAAGACGTGCAGGGTTACGCAATCACCTGCTACGACCCGGATGCCCCCACCGGCAGCGGTTTCTGGCACTGGATCCTGCTCGGGCTGCCCGCCACTTGCACCGGGTTGCCGGGCAACGCCGGCCGGGGTGACGGCGGGCACCTTCCAGCCGGTGCACTGCATCTGCGCAACGACTTCGGCGCCCACGCCTATGGAGGCGCCGCCCCACCGAGCACGGACCCCGCACACCGGTATGTGTTCGCGGTTCACGCCGTGGACACCGACGACCTCGGCCTGACCGCTGACGCCAGCGCCGGATACGCCGGTTCCCTGCTGACCGCGCACACCATCGCCCGTGGCGTCCTCCGGCCCACCTACCGGCTCGACCGGCCCCGCACGGGAACCCGCGGCCGCGATCGAGTACGACCGACGGCTCGAAGATAGGGTCTCGACGAAATCGCATCAAAACACCCAGATATCCATAAACCGCAGCAAGGAGCACGATGAACGACTCAGCACCCTCCACCGTGGCCGTGCTCGGCCCTGGCGGCGTAGGCGGCCTGCTCGCCGCACTGCTCGCCCGCGCCGGACACCGAGTGATCTGCGTGGCCGGCGAGTCGACCGCGGCCACACTGCTCCGCACTGGGATCAGCGTGCACAGCACCCAGTTCGGTGACTTCACCGCGGCAGTCGAGGCCGTTACCGAGCTCACCGAACCAGTCGACCTGTGCCTGATCACCTGCAAGCAGACCGCACTCCAGGCCGCCTTGCAGCGCGTCCCGCCGGCAGCCGTCGACAACGCTCTGATCGTTCCGCTTCTCAACGGCGTCGAACATCCCGACCTGCTATGCCGGCGGTACCGCCCGGAACTGGTGGCGCCAGCGGTCATCCGCGTCGAATCCACCCGGACCGCCCCCGGCGTCATCGAACACGGCAGCCCGTTCACCGACATCGACCTGGCCGGCGATGCCGTACCCTCCCCACGCCTCGACGCCACGGCCGCGATGCTCAACGCAGCCGGCGTCCGCACCAAAGTACAGCCCGACCAGACCGCCACCCTATGGCGCAAGATGAGCTTTCTCGCCCCCATGGCACTGCTGACGACACGACACGCACTACCCATAGGCGAGCTGCGCTCAGCCCGGAGACAAGAACTACTCGAGCTGGTCGAAGAGACCACAGCGATCGGCCGCACCTTCGCACCCGAGATCAACACCGACACGGTGATGCGGGCATACGACGACTTCCCACCGGAAACCAAATCCTCCATGCAACGCGATGCCGAAGCCGCTCGCCCGCTGGAACTGGACGCCATCGGCGGAGCACTGCTACGCGCCGCAGACCAACACGCCATACCGGCACCAATCACCCGCACACTCGTCACAGAACTAACAGCGCTCGCCCATCCAGCAGCACCCTGACCAACGCCAAAAAACGAAGCGTCCGGCGGCGCGGAATGCCGCCGGACCTTCGGTGGCGTTCCGCGCCGCCGCCCATGTCCTGGGGCACCATATCCAACCCCCCAGCGCCCCACCCGGGTCGCCTTTCTATGGCCGGCTAACGCCCCAACCCTTCACGCGGCCACAACCACAAACAACTGCAGGGCCAAGAGTCCAAGGCCAGATGTCCTTCTCGATTGAGGTGTTTATCGGCCACACCACTGGATTAGCACGGCTGGATGAGAATCACGCGGAAGTAGGCCAAGTGGCAACGTGCGAACTCGCGATGGCGCATGGGCTGGAAAGCGTTGACAGGTCCATCTTGCCCCCCTATCCGGGATATGCATCACACCGCGACCTGCGCGACGTACGAGCGCTCTCCCCCACGCCTGCTGCGTTCACTGGCTCTACTCCACCCACTACGCCTGACGGCTCGACTGGGGCCGTGGACTCCGCCGGGGCGGCGGGGTGGTGACGGGGCTGCGGAGACTGGGGCCATCGGAATCTGGGGCTTGTGGCGACCCCGGCTGGCTGCCGGACCGTGAGGGATGGCACATTCGACGGTGGGTTGTGTATTCCAACTTGGTTGGTGGCGGATACTGAAGTAAGTTGGAGAACACAACGGACTTGGTCATGCGAGGCTGGATGATCGCGGAAGCGGCGCGCACGTCGGTTCCCAAGGGGAAGCCCATGTCGCCCGAATCAACATGCTGGAACTGGTGATGCGGCTCGCCGGGAACGTGGGCGAGCCGTGACCGTTCACCCTCCCCCCGGACGCCTGCGACGAGGGTGGCACTGCAGAGCCGCTCTACGGCAAGCTCCCGGGGCGACTCTGACGAGTACCGCGCATCGCCAGCTGCGGCGGCCCCACCAACGACTGTGCAGAAGCCGCCCCGATCACGCCCCGACGCCGTTCACCGACCGCGTCCCACTCCATTCTTCCCTGACCGTTTCTTCTACCCGGATACGATGAGGTATGGCGCGGATATTGGTTATAGACGACGATCCCCGCCTGGTGAAGGTGGTCTCCACCCTCCTACGCAGACACCACCACAGGGTCGAGGCGGTCCCCACCGGAGAACTCGCCCGCCAAGCACTCCGCCGGGGGAACACCGACATCACACTGCTGGACGTCAACCTGCCCGACGCCAACGGCCTGTCACTGATCCTGGAGATGCGCCAAGAAGGCAACGACATCCCCGTGATCCTGCTCACCGTCCGAACCGAGATCCACGACCAGGCCCTCGGCCTAAGGCTCGGCGGCGACGACTACATCACCAAACCCTTCAACCCCGAACTGCTACTCGCCAGAATCGAAGCCGTCCTGCGACGCACCCAGGCAACCGCCGGCACCCACCGCGACAACCAAGCAGACGACAACCTGGTGGAAATCCCACCCATCGCCATCGACTTCGCCGCCCGACAGGTCTACAAGAACGGGGAGGCGGTACGACTGGCTCCCCTCGAATACTCCATCCTGGAGTTCCTCGCCGCCAACCGCGGACGGGCGGTCTCCAAGGAAGAACTCATGCTGGACATATGGGGAACCAGCCGCGGCGTCTCCCGAACACTCGCCGAACACGTCTCCCGACTACGCCGCAAACTCGGCGACGGACTGATCATCACCCAAACCGGATACGGATACCTCGTCCCCGAGACACGCTAGTGCCTTGAGTCGTTAATTCGTTGGCGGTGTGCGGCGAGGGTCTCGAGGATCTCGTCGGCGGGCTTGGTCCATATGAAACGGCTTGGGGTGCTTGTTCCACTCGTCGCCCCAGCCTCGGACGTCGCGCTCCAGTTCGACGATGCTGCGGTGGGCCGAGCGGCGCAGCTTGCGGTTGGTGAGTTCGGCGAACCAGCGCTCGACCAGGTTGAGCCAGGACGAACTGGTCGGGGTGAAGTGCAGATGGAACCGGGTGGCGGATAGATCAGCTTGCGAAACCGCAGGAACTCCTGATGGCGGTGCCGGCGGTAGTGCTGGGCGATCACTGATCCCGACCAAGGGTCCAGGGCGGCGAACAGGCTGGTCGTTCCGTGCCGGACGTAGTCGTGGGCCATCCGCGCCGGGGTGGTGGGCATGATCGGCAGGATCGGGGCCGTCCGGTCGATCGCCTGCATCTGCGACTTCTCGTCGACGGCCAGGACCAGCGCGTTCTCAGGCGGGTTCAGGTACAGCCCGACCACATCGCGGACCTTGTCCACGAACTGCGGATCGGTGGACAGCTTCCAGGTCTGCACGGTGTGCGGCTTGGGGCCGAACGCCCGCCAGATCCGCGAGACCGCCGACTGCGACATCCCGGTCGCCGCCGCCATCGACCGCGTCGACCAGTGCGTGTCGGCACCGGGCGTCTCCTCCAACGTCGCGGTGACGACCCGCTCGACCTGCTCATCGGAGATCACACGCGGCCGGCCCGGACGCGGCTCGTCGGTCAGGCCCTCCAACTGATCGGCCAGAAACCGCGACCGCCACTTCGACACGGTGTTACGCGAGGCCCGGGCCTACTCGGCGACCCGGGCGATCGTGCCGCCCTCGGCGTACAACAGCACGATCCGCGCCTACGAGGACTTGCGGCGCCGCACACACCCTGCCAGCACCGCCCGCTCCTCGTCGATCAACACCACCGGTTCAAGCTTCGGGCCCGGCATTCCCGCAGCCTACCGACTACCAACGAACTATTGACTCAGAACACTAGGGATCGCGGAGCCAGAGGTCGGTGACGAGCGCGTCGTCGTCCTGGAGCCGGCTCCACATCTGGTGGCCGCGCACCTGCATCGCGGTGCACCAGCGGGCCAGCCCCAGCTCCTCGCCGACGCTCGCGCCCGCCTGGGAGGGCCAGGGCAGCCCGACCCGGGACCGCGCCCGCTCGAGATCGGCCCGGGTCGCGCCCGCGGCGACGGAGCGCACGCTGTGCACGGTGAACCCGGCCTCCTGCCGCACGGCGACCTGCTGGTCGGTGACGGCGCCGAGGAGCGCCAGGTGGGTGCCGGCGGTGTCGGCCACCATCCGTTCCGCGGTCTCCTCGGGCGTCTGCGCGTCCTCCAGGTCGGCCAGCAGCCGGCCGAGCCCGTCGATGGCGGAGCCGAGCAGCTCCGCGCAGTCGGCGTCCTCCCCCGAGACGGGCGCGGGCCGCTCCCCGGCGCCGAAGGTGGCGATGGTGAGCTCGCCCGCCAGCCGGTGGGCGAGGCCGCGGACGAACCTGTCGTGCCAGCCCTCCGGGGCCGGCTCCTCCTGCTCGACGACGAGCGCGCACGTGTCAGACAGCGGTATGGCGGTGCGGGAGCCGGCGGTGAACCGCGCCCGCCAGGTGAGCGCCTGGCCCGCCGCGACGAGGGAGTCGGGGTCGGCGGCGTCGTCGACGGTCAGATCCTGGACGCCGCGGGGAGGGGACTCCACCCGGGCGTGTACGAACCGAGGGTGCATCAGCCGGCAGATCCTCGGCTTCCCACCGGGGCGGACCGGCGGGCCGCGCCGGTCGTGCGGCCGGCGGCGGGGCGGCCCCTCGCCGCGCCCCGGCCGGTGCCCGTCAGCGCGGGGCGAGCCTGAGTGCCGCGCGGGAAGGCGGCACGATCAAGTGGATCTTCGGCAAACTCCAACGTCCCCTCCTCGAGCTTCGGCCCAGGCAGCTCCGTACCTGCCGGTGCGGCAGTAGGAATGGGGACCCCCGCCCCCTGAACACTGAGCTGACTTCATGCTAATCGTGCCTGCACGATAGTGGTTAGGCCGCTGCGTGAACAGCGGCCTTTGTGTAAGGTACATCGCTTCAGGAGGACGGCACAGCCCTCACACGGAAGCACGGACCTTGACGTGGTATCGGCGGCCTGCTCCCCTTTGTTCGCCGAGCTTACGGGCGTTTCTCGCGATTACCGGGGCGCCGATCGGGCCGCCCGCGCCGGCCGGGCCGTTGTCCGCATGCGAGGCGATGCCCGCCAGGTCACCCCTATCGACGGGGCCGGACGGGGCGAGCGATGATCTTGAGTGCGGGCCGGGCCCGGGAGGGCCGACTTCCGGGCGTCCGCCCGGCCGCCCGCGAGATGTTCGTCCGGGCACCGGTATAGGACGGTCCGGCGGGCCGCCCGACAATTCCGAGGCATATTTCGAACTCGGATTCCATGGCTTTCTCCGCCTCGGCGGGCCATCGGCAGAAGCATTGCGGGCAGCCCCTCGCGCCGATCTCTTTTAAAATTCAACTTCCCCGCGAGGCCGGCGTCCCCGGCCGGGGAAAGACGCGCCCGCGGGGCGGTCGGCAACGCGGCCGCGTGCCGGCACGGGGGATCGACATCCTCATGTGTTCGAACCCGCACGGCTCTCCGTCCAGGTCACCGGCCGGAGAGGGGACTGTTCGAACGGCGGAGGCCGCACGGCGCGATGGCGAGAACCACATCCCGCCCAAGGATTGTCGCGGATACATCACTATGTGAAAATATGCGAGCGGGCGGCGTCGCGAACGCCGCCATGCAAGGCGCGCGACCACGAGGCAAATGCTCTGCGAAGCGCACGTCGGATGCAGAGTTTCCATGCCTCCGCCGCGAGCCCTGCAAGTTGCAGTTCAACTACTCCTGAAACTATCAGGACCAGTTCGCGGCGCCGAAGGAATCGCGCTCCGTGAACTGATTTCGCCGCTCCGCAGCGCGGCGCGAGCGGACCGCGGCGCCCGCGCCGGCCGCCCGCGAAGCCGGTATCGGCGCCAGGTCGGCGCCGGACGCGCGCGCCATCAACGCTTCTTCTTGAGCAACATCGTGCATCAGCGCCTCTGCAAGCGTTCTCCGAGGTTTCAACACGAATTCCAGCCGAGATCAACTCCAGATCAACGGCGGCTCGGCGCCCTCCGAACCCGCAGGACGGCCGCCGGTCGCCGATGACCGCCGCCACCTGCCAATTCTCTCTCCCGACCGCTCCGCGACGCCGCCGCCGGGCGCGCCGAACGGACGCTCCGGAGCTGCAACGAGCATGTCAACAACCCTTTTGAGGCTGCCTCTTTCTCCGAGATCGTTTCGTCTGATGGCTGCGTGAATCACGAGGTGGGGAGAGACGATGGAGACCGTGCGGCCGGCCGGCGAGGGCTCTCAGACTTCTGACCGGATCCGGACACGCAACGAGGAGCTGTTCGCCCGCCGGAGGCGACTCCAGATGACGATCGCCGAACTGCGCGCGAGCTGCGGCACCGGCGAGGCCGACGCCGACCGGGAGGCCGAGCTGCGGCAGGCCGAGCGCGAGCTCGACGATCTCACCTACGAGATCATGACGGCGAACTTCGGTCTGGTGCGCCGCTACGTCGCCGCGTTCACGTCCCGGTCGTCCGAGCACAGCGAGGACTACGAGAGCGCCGGCAAGGTGGGGCTGCTGTGGGCGATCTCGTCCTACGACCCGGCGCAGGGCCTGTTCGCGAGCTGGGCCTTCAAGCCGATCCAGCGGGAGGTGCTGCGGGCCGTCCGGGACGCCGAGCACCCGAACCTGAACCTCGGCGACTTCGAGAAGCGCCCGGCCATCCTCGCCGCCGAGCGCGCGCTGCTGGAGGAGAACGGCAAGGCGACCCCACCCGACCCCGCCGCGATCGCCAAGCGGGCCGGCGTCACCGAGGCGCAGGTCCGCCGCGTCCTGGACGCCCCCCGACTGGACAGCCTGCACGCCTCGGTCAGCGGCCGGGACGACGAGATGATCTCGCTCGAGGAGCGGCTCGTCGATCCGACACAGAACCTGGAGGACAAGGTGGAGTTGCGGTCGCAGCTCCGCGCCCTCCACGACCAGGGGCTGCCGAGCCTCGACGCCCGCGAACTCCACGTGCTCACCCGCCGGTTCGGCCTGAACGGCGAACCGGGGCAGTCGCTCCGCCTCATCGGCGAGCAGCTCGGCCTTTCCCGCGAGGGCGTGCGGCAGATCCAGCAGAAGGCCCTGGCCAAGCTCGTCGAGCCGGTCGCGGGCGCGATCTGAATCGCATTCCACTACGGGATTAATGCGGTTACCGGCGAACGGCGAGCCGTTCACCCATCACTGGAAAAGGGCACCTGCTCCCTCAACTGGCGCCATTGGCAGCCAAGGGAGCAGGATTCCTTGCGGGAGACCGCCTTTACCGACCGGTACCAAGCCGGAAGGCGACCTCGTCTATTATCGTCCGGGAACGGCGCACTTCTGCCACCACCGCGGGGGAATGGATTCGCATTCGGCGGGCACCGGCCCGCCTCCCCGCTCTTCGGCTCCTCCGGACCCGCCCGGCACGCCGCAGCGAGCCCGGCTCACCGGGGGAGGGCTCGCGGTCCGCGCCGCGAGCCCCGCCGCTCCCAGGTCAGGGACCCACCTCCGGCTCCGGGTCGAGCACGCGGGCGATCACCGCGACGCATCCGCGCACGTCGTCCACCGGGCCGATCTTCGAGCCCCACTCCCACCAGTAGCAGAGGACGTCGCCGGCCAGCGGATCCGGGTAGCACTTCACCCGCTCGCTGAACCATCCGGTCTTCGGGTTGCTCACCCTGACCCAGGCGCCCCCGGCCGTCCGCTCCACCCGGGCCCGCATCAACTGCCCGGCGTTCAATTCCGTCGCCAACTGCTCCAGAAACTCGTAGGGTCCCTCCTCCGGCCCGTCAACTTCCTCCCCCGATCGGCCACCGGTGACCAGGCTCATTTCGGTACGTGCCTCCATGTCATGAAGTCGGCCGAAGAATCGACGTCGAAGGCGAATCCAATCGTCGGGCCGGACTCTTCGCCTTCCCTTTTCAGGCCCCTCGTATAGGTACCGTCCGGACATGGCGGCCCGCCGCAACGTTCATTTTCGGGAACGCGTGAGGAGCCCGCCCCGGCCGCCGCCGGACCGCGTCCGTGACCGCCGGGGCGGGCTCCGCTCAGTGCGCCATCACCCGGGTCAGCGCGCGCATCACCATCTCGGGGGCCGCGGACCGGCCCGTGACGACGAGCCTGACGGCCGCCCGGATCTCCGACTCCGGGTTGGCGATCAGCGCTCCGACCTGGCCGGCCGACGCCATCCGCTCGGCGGTGGCGCCGGGCCGCACGCCGATCACGTAGTCGGCGTCCAGGGGTTCCGCCGCGGCCACGCAGCCCGGGGGCAGGACCGCGTGCGGTCCCTCGAAGACCCGGCTGCCCGGCGGGACGAGCGGCGCGAAGGCCCGGATGACGACCCGCGCGGCGGGCCCCGTCACGGTCACGGTCTCCAGGCGCGCGAGCGCCGCCTCGACCTGGGAGAGCAGTTCCCTGGTGACGACTCCCGACTCGAGGAGCCCGGCGATGGTCGGGCCCCGCATGGTGCGCCGGCTCACCACGACCGACTCGCCCGCGCGGGTCACGCGCGCGTCCATCCGGTCCTGCGCGGCCTCGGCGCTCTCGACGGCCCGGCGGGCGGCCTCCTCGCTCGGGAACTCCGCGACCTCGTGGACGCCGTGCTCGCCGAACACCGTCACCCGCTTGCCGCGGACGTGCACTTCCATGACCCGGGGGTCCTGCCACAACTCGCCGATGAGGTGCAGGCCGCCCATGACGTAGTAGACCTTCCGGGCCATCGCGGGATCGCCGCCGGTGTGGCGGCTCAGCATGTCGAGCCACATCCGGCCGATCGACGGCCTGATCGACGCCGCGATCCGCGCGGCGGTCTCCCAGTCCTCGTCCGGCCCCGGCCCCCCACCCGCCGACTCCGCCGCAGACGCCTCCTCCGAAAACGCCTCAACCGGAGGCACCTCGACCGGAGGCGGTTCTACCGGGGATGGTTCGGCCTGGGGCGGCTCAACTGAAGCCGACTCGGCCGATGACGCTCCGTCCGGGGGCGATTCGATCGTCGGCGGCTCGGGCTGGGGTGGTTCTGCAAGTGGCGCTGCGCCCCGGGGCGTTTCGACCGGTGGCGCGGCGGCCCGGGGCGGCTCAGCCTGGGGCGCTTCGAGCGAGGACGGCTCGACCGCTGGCGGCTCGACCGCTGGCGGCTCGACCGGTGGCGCTTGCTCGACCTGGGGCGGTGCGACCGGAGACGGCTCGGCCCGGGGTGGTTTCGCTGATGCCGCCTTGGCCCGGGGCGACTTCGCGGGTGGCGCTTCGGCTCGGGGCGGTTCCGCCAGTGGCGCTGCGCCCCGGGGTGTTTCGACCGGTGGCGCGGCGGCCCGGGGCGGCTCAGCCTGGGGCGCTTCGAGCGAGGACGGCTCGACCGCTAGCGCTTGCTCGACCTGGGGCGGTACGACCGGAGGCGGAGCGACCCGGGGTGGTTTTGCTGATGCTGCTTTGTCCTGGGGCGATTTCGTCGGTGGCGGTTCGGCTCGGGACGGCTCGGCCTGAGGTGGTTTCGTTGGGGTCGCCTCGGTGCGGGGCGGCGGGGGCGGGGCGGTTCGGGGTGGTTTCGGTGGAGGGACGGGGGCCGGGCCGTCCTGCTTGGGCGGACGGGGTTCGGTCACGTGGGAAGCGGGCAGCGGCTGCTCGGCGGCGCCTGGTGGGAAGGGCGCCGGCCGCACGGAGGAGAGCGCCGTCCGGGGCGCGCGCTCAACGGGGGCCGGTGCCCGGAGGCGACCGGCGACGCGCTTGTCGTTCTCGGTACCGAGGGTCCCCTTCTTCCGGGGTTCCCCGTCGAATTCGATGACCGACCAGAAGTCCATTCCCTCTGTGGGTTCCTGAGGCGGCGACGACATGGGCCGGTTTTCCTTTCCTGGCCGACGGAGTCGACCGCCCGGGCTCGGCACCGCGCCGCGGACGCCGCCGCGGTGCGGACGCCACCGCGCCCGGGCCGGTCACATGGTCCTGGCGGGGGGCCTCGTGGTCGAGTTGGTCCAGCGCTTGTTGGTATCGTTGACGTCCCTCTCGACGGAGGTCAGCTCCACCTTGAACGGGATGCCGGGCCGGCCTCCGACCTTGACCAGGAACCTGCCGCGCCCCGGAGGCTCGCTGTCCTCCTTCAGGTCGGGGTTCCAGGACGGCGGCGTCGACCAGTCGACGATCATGCGCTCCTCGATGGACGACAGGCGCACCACCTCGTTCACCATGGGCATCTCCGCCTGCGGCAGCCCGCCGCAGATCACCATGCCGGCGCGTTCGGCGAAGCCCTTGGCCTTCATCCGGTCGGACTCGTCCGCCAGCGCGAGCAGGTCGGCCATGGTGTGCGTGATCATTACCTGGCCCGCGCCGCGCTGGCGGTTGAGGCGAGTGAGGGCGTCGACCCGGTCCACCAGGCCGCGTCCGGACCGCAGCACCCGCCACAGCTCGTCGAGCACGACGAAGAAGTGCCGCTGGGGCGCGAGGCCCTCGTCGGCCAGCGCGTGCGCGGCCTCGATCGAGCCGAATCCGTCCGACCAGCACGCCAGCAGGACGGCCGCCTGAAGTTCGGCGTCGGAGTCGTCGATCCCGCTGATGTCGATGCAGACGCCCCCCGGATTGTCCAGCTCGATCGCGGTGGTGGTGTGCCGCGCGAACGTCTCGCCCATCGGTCCGTCCATCACGCCCAGCAGCGAGGCGTGCAACGGGTCGACGGCCGTGCGGTACCGCACTTCGTCGCCGCGCGACAGGGTGACCGAGCGGAGCCGTTCGGGCCCCTCGTCGATTACCTTGATGAGATCGGACAGGATGGGAACGCCGTGATGGCGCTCGTCCAGCACCCGCAGGGCGGCGTTGAGGACAGTGCGCTCGGTGTCGGCGATCGGCCCGCCACGCACGAGCGTGAGCAACGCGGAGACCATGTTCAGCCGGCGGCCATGGGCGTCGGCGATCAGCTTGGTCCTTGCCCGTTCGGGGAGCCTGGCCGCCACGTCGGCCGTCGCGCCGGGATCGAGCACGTTCAGCGATCCCAGCCCGCGGCCGAGCTTGATGATCTGCCCGCCCATCGCCCTGACCAGGTCGACGTAGTCAGGTTTCAGGTCACCGAGCACCATGGGGAACACCCCCTGACCGACGAGGCCCAACAGCATCCGACGGATCAGGGTCGACTTGCCCAACCCGGGTTTGCCCAGTACCAAGGCAGACGGGTTGTGGATCAGGTTAGCGCGCTGGAACCACGAGATCGGATCGCAGCACAGCGCGGCACCGCTGATCAGCTCCCGGCCGAGTGGCACCCCCACCATGGGAGTTCCCGTCCCGGCGGCGAACGGCCACAGCCCGCACACCTGGACCGTGGTGCCGCGCCACTCCGAAGGCATCTCCACGTGGGAGACTCGGCCTCCGCCACGGCGGGCGAAACCCCGGTACCCGGGTATGCGTCCGGCCTTGCCGGTCTTCTCCTTGTTCTTGTTCTTGCGCTTCTTCCCGCCCTTCTCACCGCTCGCGTCGACGGGCGGCTCTCCGTCCAGTACCGATTCCTCCGGACCGCTCACAGAGACTCCCTCACCAGCGCAGGAACCTTGAGGTGATCAGGAAGGACGACGCCCAGTGGAAGGGCGGCCGCGAATGCCGACGCCTGTGACCCGTACATCCGCCGCAACCGCAGACGCGCGGGAGCCGAGAGCGTATCGACGGCCGCCGCCGCGACCGGGAGCTCCTCAGCCGAGTGAACGGTGGCGGTGACGAGAATGGTGAACCGGGTCACTCCGGCACCCCTGGCCTCCTCGATGGCCGACTGATCGCTCTTGATGACGTCGATCTCGCTGCGGGCAGCGCTCGCTGCCCCGTCGAGGCGGAACCGCGAGTCCTTGCGGTCCCGCTCAACGATCCGAGCGGCGGAGGCTGGATTGTGCGGCCGGTAGAGGAAGGTGACGCGCTTACGAGCGATGTCAGGATGCGGCGACACCAGACCGTTCATCACGCTGGACAGCACCTCACCGCGAGGCGCCTCCGACATGCCCCAGGTGATGGAGTGGCCGCTGTCGTGAACGTAGTGGTCCCATGATTCCTGCGCCGCGACCGGCCCGGCGTCCTCCCAGCGCGCAGACTCGCCTTGCGCGGCCTCCATGCTCGACTGCGCGTCCGGATCGTAGGCGGTCCGCACGGCTTCGGCGAGCTGGTGCGCTGTCATCGGGCGGGCGGATCCAGCGCCGGTCATCTCCAAACCGGAGATCAACCCGGGAATGCGCATCCCGATCTGCCGCACCATCGCGTCCTGATCACGACGCTTACCACCGAGATGCGGCAGAGGCGCATAAGTGACCGCGATACGGGTGGAGACCCGGGCGCTTCCCACCGGGTAATTCCACACGATCTCTTCCAGAGCCGCCCGGGCCAGTGCCGGAGCGTTCGGATCGGTGTTGGCGTACACCTCCTGCCGTAGGCGGTGGCCGAGGTCGGGGGCGGTCTCGATGGTGACGCTCGCGGCGACCAAGCCGGGTTCGTAGCCCAGCGAGGCCAGCCAGTGCCCCCAGTGGGCGACCCATACGTCGATCTGCTCCTGATCGACCAGAGCCGCCCCGTCGGCGTTGCACTCGAACACCGCGGTGTAGTGCCTGGTCGACGGGACGACCACGAGGGCGAACGGGCGCCCGTAGGAGTCGCGGCCCTCCACCAGCCGGGAGGCGGCGAGCAGCCCCGGAAGCCGGCACGTGCCGTGCGAGACGACGCCGAGAGGTCCCGAGCGATAGAGATTCCACCCCTGGGAACGGCCCCACCACCAGTTCGACCGCGCCGTGATCGACTGGAGTGCCGTCCTGCCGTGCTGGTCCTGGATGACCAGGGGAAGCATGACCAGTCCCAGCACCCCGGCACCGACCAGGCCGGCCAACGGCATCACCGTCGCGATCAGGGTGACGATGATCAGCCCTGTCATGAGGATCAGAGTGCCGGCCAGCCCCAGTCGCCCGATCCCCGGCGAGACGGGTCTGCGCCAGTTCCCGTACGTGGGCTCGCGATAGTCAGATGACACGTCAGCTCACCTCATTTCCTTACGTTCCCGAGTTACCAGTCGGACCGGCATTACCGCCGCCTCCGTCGCCGCTATTGCGGCCGGTTCCGTCATTGCCGCTCGGGCCGCCATTACGGGGGTTGATGACCCTTTGATTGGCATCGAAGCTTTCAACGGCGGCCTGGAAATCCTGCGTCCCCCAACCGTCGACAGGACCTCGGGCGCCGTCCGCAGCGTCCCGGGGCCCTCCCCAGACAGGCGCGCCGCTGGGGCCGACAAAGCCCGGGTAGCTCCGAGTGCCCGTGCCGGGAACCGCACCGCCTGCGGAGGTGCCCGGGGCCCCGCTCGTCGAGCCACCAGATCCGGGAGCGCCGGCCCCAGGAGCGCCGGGAGGACCAGCAGCCCCAGGACCACCGCCGGCTCCGGGAGCACCGCCTGCTCCGGGAGCACCGCCTGCTCCTGGAGCACCGCCAAGCCCGCCGGGCCCGGGAACGCCGCCTCCGGGACCACCGCCAGGCCCGGCGGCGCCGGGAGCACCACCAGGCCCAGGGCCTCCGGCCCCGGGAGCACCAGGAGCACCGGCCGCGGGAGCGCCGCCCCGAGGGCCTCCCCCGGGAGCACCTGCCCCGGGAGCACCACCGCCACCACCATTGCCTGCGGCTGCGTTACCGCCCGGAGCACCGAACAGGAGGCCCCTCAGCCGCTGCCTTCCTTGCCTGGAGGCCGTCCAGACGTTGTCACCCCGGACGGCGTTCAGTGAGCTACCGCCGAAGACGAAATGACCGACCTGGCGCACGCCGAAGAAGCTGTTGTCTTCTGCCACCGAAGGCATGACGGCCCGCAGTGTCGCCGGTAGCGCAAAAATCGCACCGCCGACGAGAGCCAGACCGAAAAGGCGGTCCGCCTCACTCTTGGATTGCATCAGCTTGAGCGCCGCGGCATAGATCGTTGCAGCTACCGGCTTGTAGACCAGCCATGATATCAGCCAGCCTATGCTCCTTCTGTAGGCACGTTCTCCATAAGAGGTGAACCTCGACGCGGCCACCGCCGGGAGTGCTCCGACCAGAATGATGAGGGCACCGCTACGGAAGAGCATCAGAACGAACTGGACCAAGGAGGATATCAGCGCGGCGATTGCAAAGAATCCGAGCAGGAACATCGTTCCAGTCCCATTGAACCAGTTGAGGCTGGAGGTCCAGTTCGCGGTCCAGTCCCCGTTCTGCGGAGCCAGGTCCTGCAGGATCCACGTAGAGTATCTATCGCTCGCAATGCTCCCCAAGTTTACAGCGGTGGCCAGGGTGAACACGATGATGACCAGCTCGACGAACTGCGAGAACGCTGCACGGAAAGGCTCGCCCTTACGCTGGATGGCGACCCGGAATGCCGCGACGAGGAAACCCGCGAATGCCCCTATGGCGGTGAGGAAGTTAGTGTGCTCGCGCAGCGAGTTGAGCACGCCACCCTCGCTCTTTCCGCCGAAGTTCACACTATAAGCGGTGTCGCTCATCCACCAGGTCAGGCAGGTCTGGAGACTTTCGAGCGCGCCCTTCACGATCCCCTTGATGAACCAGAGGGTCATGGCGTTCAAGATGTCGTCGACAGGCGAGTCGAAAGGGGCGGCCAACACGGGCAAGACGGACCTCCAGGTCAGAGCTGATCGACCAAGGAAACGAATGCGATCCGAAGCCGCTTCGCACTGTCACCGGGTGTTGCAGCAACCGTCGCCTCTCCAGTCGCGGCCAGCAACGACGTGTTCTTCCTCTTTAACTCTTTGTTACGGTCCAACCTGCGGCCGCACGGAGAGCATCGGAGGTTTATGCTCCTATCGCATCGCGATCAGCGGGTCTCCCGGCGCCACGGGGTGAGCCCTCGCCGCAGGTCGGGGAGCCATTGCGGCGACCTCACGACCCAAGGCCGTTCAGCGGGCGGGTCCCGAGAGATGCCCAGGCGGCCGCAGGCCATCCGGCTTCAGACCCTAGAGTGGATTGACCACGAAAGAGACGAAGGCGAAGGCCAGTCCAGAGCCCGCGACAACGCACGCGATCATCACCCAGGCCAGGCCGGTGGCGTGCGCGCCGGCCTCGCTCCTCTTGTGTCTGATCGCAGCTCTGGCACCGACGATCACGACCCCTACCTCGCACGCGCCCAGGACGGTCCACTTCAACCAGCCGAGCAATATATTGATCGGTTCGCTGGGCCCGCCCGCTCCGGACGCGTTATCACGCGACAGGATGGGCCTGTCATCGATGGACGCAGCATCCCCCTTGGGAGGTTTTGCCCCATTTGGTCGCCCGATGTCGAAGACTCCGTCCTTCCCTACTTTTCCTGTGTTGAGCTTACCTGCCGTATCCTCCCGGCAGACTGCCGCGGCTGCTTCCGTCAGGCCAACACACGGATTCGGGGCGGCCGTCTTTTCAAAATCCTTCTCGCACATATCTTTGGCCGACTTCGGCTCGGAATAACAAGCATCACCATCCGCGGGGCCGCAGTCCGAAGCCTTCCCGGACACCTTCTCGCAATAAGCGTCCGCCGGAAACAGGAGGGACGACTTGCTCTTCGCTATGATTACATTCGTACTGGTGTTGCAGTAGCTTTCCCCGTGATTCGTGATCAGGCAGACCTTGAACTTGTATGTCTTGCTCTTGTCGTAATTTGGAATCGCTCCTTCACGGCAGTGCCCCTTCCCGCCTCTGTAGACGTAGACCACACCGCTCGACCCTGCAAAGACTTTGGCGTCGACGGCATGGCTGTCCGCCTCGGTGTCGCAGATCCTGATCCGGCCCGATTGCGGGTCCCATTGAAGGTTGCCGCCGGGGTCGGAGTCACGGGTCACTATGTGTTTCGTACTTTGCCAGTCGACGGGGGCCTTGAACGCCGTAAGCCGAGCAGTGGCCACACGACCCGGCGCCTGAACCGCCCCGATATCGACCGCTAGCCGCACTGGATCGCCGACTGCCTTGCCCGCCGTCTGGGAAGTCCCCCCCAGTTCGCCGCCAGCGGGCGCAAGGCGAGCCGCCTCAGCGGCGGGAACAGCGAGCAGGCCGACCACACCCAGGCCGATCCCCAGCATGATGATGACGACGGGAAGGACCGCCATGCATCGGCTCGGAGATGCTGCGCGCTGACGCGGCCCTCCGCATGCTGAGCGGACGGGCCGGAGGGTCATTAACCCGCCCCCTTGGCGAGCTGCGACACGATCTGGTAGGCGGTCATGATGACGACGGTGGCGAATCCCACGATGGCCATGCTTCCCACATGGCCGCCGCCCTCGCCCCTCTTGTGCTGGAGTGCCATCCTGGCGCCGATGATGATGAAGCCCACCACGCAGCAGAGGAGGGCACCCCACATCCCCCACTTGACCATCGTCATCAGCGCGTCCTTGAACGGCGGTTCCTCGGTACCGCCGGGATTCGGGACCGGGCCTCCGCTGGGTTCTCCGGATGGAGCGGCGTGGGGGAGGTGTGACACATGGTGGGCCAGGTCGGCGGCGTGCGAGACCATCAGATCGAGCATGCGCGTCCTCCAAGATGACGTGGTTGGGACTTTGAGCCGGCCGCGTGCGGGCCGATGGCGCATCGGCCTGCTCCGGGAGGCACGAGGCTGAGGGGTCGGAGCCGTTGGTGCGCGCGACGGGGAGCGTCCCAGGCCGTCCGCTGGGACCGGCTGAAGGAGTGCGGGATCGAGGCCGTTGTCGCCTGCGAGACCCCAGCGGAACCGGCGGCAGCGTCGCCGAATGCCCACCGTGGCCGGACTGTGTTCGCCTCTTGCATGATTGATGGCCCCCTCTCAGAAGGGGTCACTACGCCGGCCAGGGCTGGACCGACGAGACGAACACCTCCCGAGCACCGTTCTGCTCTACGCTCAGGACGGTCCGTGGGCCGGTGCGATCGGCAACCGTCTGCGGGCACAAAAATCTGGCAGGGAATCTGGCGACGCACGCCAGGCTCACAGGGCGCGACCGCCGCCGGGATCGTCCTGACACCGGCGCCGGACCGACCGGTCGGCACGACTCCGGCTGCACTACCTGCTCAGCCCGGCCGCCGCCGGTGGAACCCCCAGGTCAGGTGTCCGTCCCCGCCGAAACCACGCCGTTCATGTCGCGGATCAGACGTATGTAGGCAGAAGGGAGCTTCACCTGGTTCGGAGGATCACCGAGGCGGAAACCCTCCACCCACGGGAGCTCCCACAATTGGGGGACGCCGCCGGCGATCAGGCGCAAGAGGTCCGACAGCGGCTTCGGGCGCTTCCCGGGGGCGTCGGCGACCACCGCCAGGCCGAGCAACTGCACGCTCGGAAGCCCCCCCGCGGCCCACTGACGCATGGCGGTCTGAGCGGCCATCAACCCGGACGCGTGGCCGCGGGCGACCAGCAGTACCCGCGATCGTCCATGCGGTACGGGCACCGGCCAGTAGCGTCCCGCGCTCCCGCAGTCGGTGAGAAGAGCCTCCAGGGTGGACACACCGGCGCCGCCATGACATGAGGAGAGCCAGAGGGCGGGGCCTTGGCCGCTGTAAGTGACCACCCCGAGCGCGCTCTTCGGCGAAGGCCCTTGCTCCGCTGGTATGACCCTCTGCGCAGCGAAGCCTCCGCGTGGAGGCCCCGCCTGCTGATGGGCGTACGTCGCTGTGCCCGACGTGCTCAGCGGAGTCTCGCGGCCGGTCCCTCCGTGTGATTGGGCGCCGCTCAGTGATGGTCGCATCACCATGCCCCCTCTAAGTGAAGTTGCGAGCGGCTCTGCGGTTTCGGGGTCAACCGTCCACAGGCCGTCGACATCGTCAATCGCGACACGCTCGGCTCCCCGGCTTCTGCGTGTCGCCGCGGCTTCGCCATCCTACGGTCCGAGCGGTGGTTTGCCGTGCTCCTCCCGAGTTCTTCGACCGCCCGGACGAGCGCGGCCGCCAGAGGCGGCTTGCGTAACCGTCCGACGACCGCACTGTCTTGATCGGCGGGTCACAGGGAGGTGGGACATGCCGGGAGAGCAGACCGACGGCGCTGGCCGCGCGCTTCACCGGCACCGGGGGACATCGGCGGCCTCGCCGGCGATCGCGAGGTGCCACATCATCACCCCTTCCACGAACAGTGCCCGATGAGAAAATTCTTCTGGCTGCGGCTCATAGCCGGACTGGGCTGCTCGGGGACGGCAATTCTCGTGGCGCTCATGTTCGCCGTCGCGCTCGTGATCAGCAAGATGAACGACGCGTCCGGCATCCTGAATATCTGCGGTCCGGCCAACCCCGCCGGACCGGATCTGCTGAGCAACGCACCGAAACCGAGCCCCTCGAGGACGGGCCCGAGCACTCTGCCCGCCGCCTACACCATGGCCTCCGGCGCGGAACCAGTCGGTGCGGGGACCGTGCAGAATGTTGCGCTGGCGCCCGGAAGCTCCGCGAACACCATTCCCTCGAACTACCTCAAGCTCTACAAGGCCGCGTCCGCGGACCCGAGGTTCGGCGGAATCCCCTGGTACGTGCTCGCCGGGATCGGAAAGGTCGAGACCGACCACGGCCGTTCCACTCTTCCGGGCGTGCATTCGGGGGAGAACTACGCCGGCGCGGGCGGTCCGATGCAGTTCCTTCAGGGTACCTGGAACGCCTACGCGATCGACGGCCCCGGAACGGACGGCAAGCCCAACGGCACCAAGAGCCGCTACGACCCGGCGGACGCGATCTTCGCCGCCGCCAACTACCTGCACGCCAGCGGCGCGCCAAAGAACACCAGGAAGGCGATCTACGCCTACAACCACTCCTGGGACTATGTGAACCTGGTGCTCTCGTGGGCCAAGAAATACGGCGGAAATAACTTCTCTCTCGACGGTTCCAACAACGCCGGAATGGCGTGCGCCCCCCTCGACAACGCCGCGTCACCGCTTGGCAAGCGCATCATCGACTACGCCGAGAGATGGCTGGGAAAACCCTACGTGTGGGGAGGCGGCGACATCAACGGGCCAACCAAGGGGGGCTTCGACTGCTCGGGTCTGACCTTGTACGCGGTCTACCACGCGACCGGCGGGCAGATCACGATTCCACGCACCAGCCAGCAGCAGCAGAAGGATCGCCGCGGCAAGCCGGTGAGCCGCTCGCAACTTCAGCCCGGCGATCTGGTCTTCTTCTCCACACCGATCGGAGCCCCGCCGCATCACGTCGGGATTTATGTCGGCGGCGGACAGATGGTCCACGCGCCGCATACGGGAACCGTCGTCAAAGTGGCCCCGATGGACTGGAGCGAATTCAACGGCGGGCTCCGGTTCGCCATGACGGCGAAGGCTTGATGCGGATGGCCGACCAGGAACGAGCGTCCCTACCACGGCCCGGGCTCGGCTGCGTGGCGGTCGTGGCCGTAGTGCTCGCTTTGGCGTACGTCCTTCCGCAGCGGCTGAAGTCGGACGGCAACAAAGCGGACGCGCCGTCCGTCCCCTCCGCCTCCGCTACGGCCCCTTCAGCCCCCGCTGCGATCGCGCCGGCGCCCACCGCCACCCCGCACGGCGGCCTCCCCGACCCGAAGACCGTCGACCGCGGCGACGCGACCGCGGTCTCGCGGGCGGCCGTCAAGGTCATGTGGACGGTCGATGCCGCGACCGACCGCAGCCAACTCGACGCCTACCTGCGGGCCAAGCCGTACCTGTCTCCGGAGTACGCCGAGAGAGTGAACGCCGAACCGGCCGGAGCGGTGCCCTCCCTCTGGCGTGATCACCGGGCCTACGCCCGGGTCCACCTGACGCGCCAGGCCCCCGAGGACGGGATCGGCGCCGACACCGCCGCGACCGCCCATCGCCAATGGGGCGTCACCGTCACCCCCACCGGCCGGGACGGCTGGACCGGAAAGCCCGTCCACGCGATCGCCTTCGTCAGCCTGATCCGCCGAGACGGCGGCTGGCAGGTCTCGGGGGTCACCACGGCATGACCAGGGCGAGGCCGGTCGGCGCGCGGCGGATCCGGCGTTCGCCGCGGCCCGAGAACAGGCACATCCGGACCCAACGATCGAGGAGGTTCTGTGGCCGGTAGTGACGACGATGACGTCTACACGCTCTTCTTCGGCATCGGTCTGCTGGTCGTGCTGCTGGGAGGAGCGAGCAGTTTCCTGACCTGGCTGGCAGGTCAGGTGTCCGGTGTGATCGCGGGCGGTGGGTGGCCAGACTCCGACCCCACCGACAGCATCGGCATCGCCTTCAGGCTCCTGACCCATCCGAGCGACCCGCGAAGCGCGTGGCCGCCCGCCGCCGCGGCGGCCCTTGGCTCCGCACCCGTCTTCTTCACCCTGCTCATCCTGTTCCTCACGGTCGCGGCGGTGGGGACCTACTTTGCGGTACGGCTGTTCCTCAACTTCCGGCGCCGCAGGACGGTCCGCCGGTTCCGCCTCGGGTACGCCTCCGGCTGGGAGGTCCGCAAGCTGCTGAGCGCCCGGACCGTGCAGAACAAGGCCTGGCAGGCCCGCCCGTCGACGCACGGCCAGAACGTCCGGACGATCAAACCCGAGGAGGTCGGCTTCTACCTCGGCAGGGACATCAGGTCCCGGCGCAAGCTGTACGCGTCCATCGAGGACATGGCGATCATCATCTCCGCGCCGCGGCAGGGCAAGGACGTGCACTTCGTCACGCCGTTCACCATCGACGCCCCGGGCCCCGTCATCGTCACCTCCAGCCGTCGGGAGACGTTCGTCAACACCGCGATGATCCGGGCGCAGTACGGCGAGGTCTATGTGTTCGACCCGTGGAACTGGACCGGATGGCCGAACCGCATGCGCTGGTCACCGCTGCAGGGGTGCGAGGACCCGAACGTGTGCGCGGTCCGGTCCGGCACGCTCGTGGAGGCGAGCGGTTTCTCGATCGGGCGGGAAGGCGGCATCGTCCTCAGTGGCGTCATCACCATCATCCGGTGCCTGCTGCACGCCGGCGCGATCGGCAGGGTCAACTTCCGTGAGGTGATGCGCTGGATCTACGAGGCGAACGGGGAGGAGCCGCTCGAGATCCTGCGGCGGGGCGAACGGGAAGGCCGGACCGCCCCGGGGTACACGGGGCAACTGGAGTTCAACATGCGGGACGAGCGCCTGTGGTCCGGGGTGATGCAGGTCATGCACGCCTTCTCGCATCCCCCCGTCCTGGAGGACTGCTCGCCGGAGCCCGGGGAGGAGTTCGACTTCGCCAAGTTCCTCAAGGGCCGGAACACCCTGTACTTCGTCGCGAAGAGGCAGCCCGACTGGGGCGGCATCGCCCCGGTCGTCACCACGATCCTGGAACAGTACTTCCGGTCGGCGCGCGGTGTGGCGATGAAGAACCCGACGGGTCGCCTCGACCCGCCGCTGACCTTCGAGCTCAACCAGGTCGCCGACGTCTTCGTGTCGGGCGGCCTGCCGACCTACATGGGCGAGTCCGGTGGTTACTCCATCTCCGTGCACGTCTACCTGACGTCGCTGGCGGAGGCCCGCGCGAAGTGGGGCGCGGACCGCACCGCGGCCCTGCTGGACAACGCCACCATGAAGATCATCTCGGGCGGCGCCGGAACGATCAAGGACATCTCCGACCTCTCCGACCTCGTGGGCAAGCACAACGGGCAGCAGATCCTGAGCCCCGAGGAGCTGCGGACCATGCGCTTCGGCCGCGCCGTCGTCGTCGCCGGCACCGCCCGTCCCGTCGAGATGTGGCTGACCCCCTGGTGGAAGCGGAAGGACCGGGAAGCCATCGTCCGCGGCAAGGAGGCGGTCGAGGCGATGATCCGCCAGATGAACGCCCCGGCGGCCCCGGCCGTCCCGCCCGGGGCGCCGCCCGCCGATCCGCCGCCCGCTGGCGGGCCGCAGGACGACCCGCCGCCGGACGCCCCGCCGAGCGCCCCCCGGGCGACCGACACCCGGCCGGCCGACGACCCGCCGCCCCGGCCGACCGACACCTGGTCGAACGACGCCCGGCCGAGCGACGCCTGGTCGAGCGACGACACGTCGGCCGACGAACGAGCGACCGACCGGCGAGCGACCACCAGAGCAGCGGCCGACGAGCGAGCGACCGCCAGAACGGCGGCCGACGAGCGAGCGACCGCCAGAACGGCGGCCGACGAGCGAGCGACCGCCAGAACGGCGACCGACGAGCGAGCGACCGCCAGAACGGCGACCGACGAGCGAGCGGCCGACCAGCGCGTGACGGCCAGAACGGCGGCCGACAGGCGGGCGGCCGACGGATCAGCGGACGCCGGTGGCACGGCGCCCGCGAACTCCGCGGCGGACGACGATGAGTCGATCGTGTGGTGAGGAGGCCGTCCGGGGTTGCGGCGAAGGCCGCGCGCCGGACGGTCCGTCTGTGGGCCTGACGTGCGGCGGCCGGTCCGGGCGGCCGGTGCCGCACCCGGCCGGAGCGCCGACCGGACCACAGAACCTCGCCGCCGACCCGATCACCTGGCAGGCGGCCGGACGCGGAAGGGCACCGTGACTCCCACCTCGCGGATCAAAGAAGAGTTCTACCTCCGGCGGGCGGTCGGCGACGATGTCCCGCTGTTCGTGGACGCCACCCGGTACGCCCGGGACCGGACGCCCTACCCGCTGAGCGCCAAGCGGGCGCTGAAGGCCACCTGCGCCGTGCGGACGGACGACGAGGTGGTCGCCTTCAGCCTGCGCGACTACACCGCGCGGCAGGCCGAGCGGGAGGTCGAGCAGGTCGAGAACACCGTCGGCACGACGACGGTGACCCGGAGCACCGTGCTGCGGCCCCGGATGCCCCGCGCGACGCTGCGGGAGCTGGCCGAGGCGGCGCGCGCGTTCTCGGCGGTCCTCGGCGACGAGCTGATCGTCGAGCTGGAGGGCGACCTGTACGTCCTGGCGGTCACGGACGGGCGGGACGGGGCGGGCCTGGACCTCGTCGGCAGGCTCGCCGGGACGGTCGGCGGAGGGCACGCCCGGACGGCCGCCGCCGACACCGACGCCGAGTTCAAGATCCCGACGTCGGGGGTCCGGCTGCGCGTCTTCCTGCGCTCCCCGGTACGGCGGCGGCTCGTCGCCTACGCCTTCAGCGGCTACCTCGCCCGCAGGCCCGGCGAGCTCGAGACGCTGACCCGCGCCACCGCGCTGGCCCTCAACAGCGCCCATGAGCTGGCGGCCTTCCGCCTGCTGTCCGGGCTCGGCCGCTTCGAGACGCCGCCCGCGCCAGGGCACGTCGCGGGCGAGCCGGGCCCGTCGTCCGGCGGCGTCGCGTTCCCGGTGCCGGTCCGCCTGGCCACCGGCGACGGGACCCCCGCGGCCCGGGGCGACGTCGTCGCGGAGATCGATCTGGACCGGCTCGACCCGGTGACCGGCGGGCTGCTCATCCACCTGCGCGACGAGCTGACGTGGAATCCGGCGGTCGTCGGCTCCGTCCGGTTCGAGTCCTACCGGCAGGTGCTCCGCGAGGCCATCGGCGGGCTGATCGACGCGTCGTTCGGCGCCGGGGCCGTGCGGGACATCGCCTACGACATCATGCTGGGCGATGTCGACCGCGTCGCCGTCGCGGGCCTGCGCGCCGCCACGGCCGGCCTCCCGGTCCTGGAGGGCACGCCCGAGCGGGTCGAGGTGCGGCCCCCGCAGCCGGAGACCGGCCGCCCGGAGACCGCCCGCCCGGAGGCCGTCCGCCCGGCCTCCTCACGTACGGACGCCGAGATCGCGGGAGCACTGAGGAAACTGTGATGGCAACTGCGCCCAACGTCATCGTGGCGGGGCATCCGGACCTCGCGCGGAAGCTGCGGAACACCGGCCGGTTCCCGGCGGTGTTCGACGTCGCGTCCGCGACCGCGCTGCGGGAGCTGTCCCAGAGCGGCAGGGTCGCCGCTCCGGCCACGTTCATGTTCGGCCCGGACTTCGACGAGGACCTCCCCGACGCGGGGGTGGCGGTCCTCGCCAACGGGTTGGCGGCGAGCGGGTTCGCCGTGCTCGTCCACTCCGTCTTCAGCGAGCGCGGCGACGTCTTCGACCCGCGGGTCATGGCGGACACCGGACCGCTGACCATGGCGCAGCTGCTGGACCTGCTCTCCGGGACGGGCGCTCCGCCGGCGCCTCAGCAGAGGCGCCCGTCCGAGCCGCCGCCTCCTCCCCGGCGCGAACTCATCTACGAGCCGCCGCCGGCCGCGTGGGCCACTCCCGCGCCGATGCACGCCGAGCCCGTCCCCGCTCCGCACGTGCCCGCTCCGCCCGTGGCCGCCCAGCCCCAGCCGCAGGCCGCGCCCGCCGAAGAGCCGCCTCCCGTCCACGACGCCGACGAGGACGACCCGGACGACCTGCCGGAGTACGAGGCGCCGGAAGACGACGCCCAGTACGAATACGAGTACGAGGACGACGAGGACGCTTCGGACGACGAGGAGCGCGGAGAATACGAGGCGCACGGAGAATACGAAGAGCACGAAGAACGCGAGGAGGACGAGGGCTTCCAGGACGTCCTCGTCGCCGGCGAGCAGGGCCCGCCGGAGAGCCGCGAGCAGGAAGCCCTGCCCGAGTACGAGCACGGGCACGACCACGGGCACGACCACCGGGACGTCGCCGAGACCCGCGCCGAGCCGCTCCCCTTCGTGGCGGCCGAGACCCGCGCCGAGCCGTTCTCGCCCGACCCGGCGGAGACCGTCGCCGAGCCTTACTCCCCCGGCCCCGCCGAGCCGTACTCCCCCAGCCCCGCCGAGAACTACTCCCCGAGCCAGGCCGAGAACTACTCCCCGGGCCAGGCGGAGAGCTACTCCCCCGGTTCGGCGGAGACCCGCGCCGAGCCGCAGGGTGGCACCGACTGGATGTGGAAGGAGACGGCGCCGGAGCCCGACCACTACGCCGGTCCTCAGCCGGAAGCCGACCACTATGCGGCCATGCCGCCGGGGCCTGGATGGCAGGGCGGGCCGCCGCCGGTACCGCCCGCGCCCGTCCCTGCACAGGGGGCGGCGGCGCCGGCGGGCTCGCGTGGCCGCGGCAGGATCGTGCTGATGGCCGGGGCGGTGTTCGTGCTCGTCGCGGGGCTGATGGCCGCGGCCGTGCTGGCGGTCGGGCCGGGGAAGGAGAAGGGGCGCCCGGAGGCGGCCACGTCCCCCGCGTCCTCGCCCGATTCACCCGCTCCCACGTCTCCGGGGGCCAAGTCTCCGGCCCCCACGTCCTCTGGCGGCGCGTCCCAGGCCCCGACGTCCAAGCCCACGGCGGTCCGGCCGGCCGAGCAGTACAAGCCGACCGGGGTGCGCATCGTCGACAGCCGGATCTCGATCGAGGTCAGCTGGAAGGACGCCAGCGGCGGCAAGGCCGCGTTCTACGTGGTCGGCGGCCCGGCGGGGCAGCGGCCCTCGACCCTGGCCAACACCCAGCAGGGAGCCACGAAGGTCGTGGTCGCCGCCCTGAACCCGAGCGTGGAGTACTGCCTGACGGTCGTCGCCGTCGTGGACGTCGACCGGGTCGCCTACGCAAAGCCCATCTGCACTCACCGCGGCAAGCGGGAGGGCTGAGCCGCCCAGAGCGGTGCGCGCGGGTCCCACCACCAGGTCAGGCGGCGCGGGAGCGGCCGGGAGCGCCGCAGCCCGGCGGCCAGGGAGCGGACCTCCGCGACCGCGAACGCCGCGTCGTCCGGGGTGACCGCCCCGCCGAACCCGGCGGCGTCCACCAGCCCGGCCATCCTGCGCAGCCGCGCTGGGTCGGCGTTCGGCAGCTCCCGGGCGAGCCGCTCCGACATCTCGGGGGCGGTGGCGGACGCGGGCACGGTCAGGCCCGCGATGCGCATCGCCACCAGCAGCTCGGTCCACGCCGCCAGGATCCGGCCGGGCGCGGGGCCCCGGCGCAGCCGCCGGAACCGGATCGCCCGCAGCGACGGGACGCCCAGCAGCACGGCCAGCAGGGCGACCAGCAGGATCCCGGGGAGGACGAGCAGGAGCGTCCCGCCCGCGCCGCCTGACCGCGACCGTCCGTGCCGGCCCGCGCCGTCGCCGGCGGCGTCCTGGCTGGGGGCCGCGCTCGGGTGGGCCCGGTCGCCCTCCGCCTGCGCGACGGAGCGCGGCTTCGTGGCCGCCTGCGAGCGCGTGCGCGGGTTCGGGTCGAACGGCACCCAGCCGAGGCCCTCGAAGCGGATCTCGCCCCAGGCCACCGCGTCGCCGGTGCGGACCACCCGGTCGTCGCCGCCGCTGCCCGGCCCGAACCCGACCACCACCCGGCTCGGGAGCCCGGCCTCCCGCGCGAGCACGGCGAACGCGCTGGCGAACTGCTCGGACGTCGCGCCGCCGCCCTTCTTGCCCGGTGCCACCAGCAGCCGGGAGAGCTCCTTGTAGCCGTGCCCGCTCGGGGCGCCCGGCTCGAAGGTGTAGGACTTGCGCAGGTACTCGGCGAGGCGGGACGCGCGCTGGTACGCGGTGCCGTCCCCGGCGGCGGCGAGGGCGATGTCGGCCAGCTTCGGCGGCGCGCCGGGCGGCAGCCGGAGGTAGCGGTCGTACCCGGAGCCGGAGGCCGCGGACGCGTGGTCCGCCTGCCGGCCGCTCCAGTCGGGGACGTCGCCGGTCGCCGAGTACGTCCGCCCGGCGACCGGGCCGTCCGAGGACAGCAGCGTGCCGGACTCCTCGTCGGCGCCGACGCCGATGCCGTTCACGCGGGTGGCGGTGCCGGGGACCGGCACCCACTGGCCGGGCAGGCCGCTGACCGAGACGCGGACCGTGGTCCGCACCGTCTTCGGGGGCGTGCCCGCCGCGGGCGGCAGAACGGACCCGCCGGGGCGGTAGGTGCTGTCGGGCAGCCAGACCGGTCCGGTGAACTCGCCGAGCGCGACCCATCGCAGGCTCGTCCGCGGCCCCTTCACCTGCATCAGGGGCGCGTCGGGCTGGGCGGACCAGGACGACAGGTAGGAGAGCGGGTTGCGGAGCTCGACCGGCGTCTCCGGGGCGGCGGCCTTGCGCGGGTCCTCCGCCCGTGCGGGCCAGCCGTCCAGCGCCCCGGACGCGGCGGCCGCGTAGACGGCGCCGGGCAGCGCCACCACGCACGCCGCGGCGGCGGCCACGGCACCGATGCGCGCGCGCCACCGGCGCTTCCCGGCCGCGGGTTCCATGCCGGGCAGCGGCACGGCGAGCCCGGCGCTGGCGGTGTCCGGACGCGCCTGCGGAGCGGTCAGCAGCAGCACGGCCGCGGCGACGGCGGCCAGGGCGGCCGACCAGTAGCCCGGCCCGCCCGCTCGGGGGTTGAGCGCCGCGGCACCGCACAGGACCACCGCGCCGGGCAGCAGCGCCGGCAGGACGCGGCCGTCGCGGCGCAGCACCGTCGCGATCGCGCCGGCCAGCCAGACCGCCGCCACCGGGAACGCCAGCAGGTCCACGGTCGCTGGGGCGTGCGGCGCGGTGGTGAGGATGCGCGCGCCGGAGTGCAGCACCGCGTCGACGGCGGCGGGCACCGGGCCCTTGACGGGTCCGGGCGCCCAGGCGGCGAGCGCGACGAGCCAGACCGCGGCCGCTGGCAGCCCGGCCGGGATCGCGGCGGGTCCGATCCCGCGCGTCAGCCGGTGCACCGCCGACGTCACCGCGACGGCCAGGACCGCGGTGGCGGCCAGCACCGCGAACGCCGGGAGCGGCCGGTCGTAGCCCGCGGCCAGCAGCGGCGCCGAGGCGGCGGCGGCCAGCGCGACCGCGGCGGACGCCGGCACGCCGCGGGAGGCGACGCTCACCGCGCCCACCAGCGGCTCTCGTTCCACTGCGCGGCGAAGCCGGCCGCGTCGGGGGCGCGCAGGAGCCGCGCTCCCGCGTACGGCGCGGGCATCCCGTCGCCGGGGCCGCCGGGTCCGATCAGGCCGACCAGCGAGAGGGTGCGCCGCGCGGCGAGCACCCGCATCGCGGCGGCGACGTCCTCGGCCGCCGCCCGGGTGGACAGCAGGACGACCGCCGGTCCGGACGGCGCGGACCGCAGCCCGGCGCAGGCGGCCGGGAAGTCGGCCCCGGGCCGGGCCCTGGCCTCGGCGAGCACGTCGAGGTGCGCGGTCGTCCCCGCCGTCGCGGGCGACCGCGCGCCGCCGGCCAGCCGCAGCTCGACGGGGACGTCCGGGGCGGACGCCACGATCGAGGCCGCGGCCTCCGCGAGGGCGTCCAGCTCGGCGGGCCCGTACCGGTCGTCGACCAGCACGGTCATGCCGGGGCTGGCGGAGTCCATGTGCTCGCGGACCATCAGCCGCCCGCGCCGCGCCGAGGTGCGCCAGTGGATCTGCCGGACGTCGTCGCCGGGCACGTGCTCGCGCAGCCCGGCGAAGGCCCCCTCGGAGGCGCGGACCGACGCCGACGAGGTGTCCCGCCCGCCGCCGCCCGCGGCGGGCACGACGGCGAGGCGGTAGTGGCGCGGGTGCACCAGCAGCCGGACCGGCACGTCGTCGGCCGCCCGGACCGCGCGCACCAGGCCCAGCGGGTCGGTGCGGACCAGGCTGAGCGGACCGGCCTCGACCGCGCCGCGCCGCGGCGCCGACAGCAGGTACCGGATCCGGGGGCGGGCGGTACCGAGCGGCAGGACGACCGCCGGGCCGGGGCCGGCGACGCGTTCGGCGACGGCGCTGCGGCCGTCGCCGCCCGGCTCGATGTCCAGGACGACGGTGACGGCCGAGCCGGCGCGGACCCGCGAGGCCGTGGCCCGGCGGCGGACCCGCGCGGCCGGCGGCCGTCCGGCGACGGGCACCGCCAGCACGACGGCGAGGACGGCGAGGGCGCCCAGCACGCCCGGGACCAGGTAGCCCAGGCCGAGGCCGCCGCCGCACAGCACGGCTCCGGACGCGAGCAGCCCCCAGCCGCGGGCCGTGGGGCGGGGAGTGCCGCCTGCCATGCTCCTAGCGCCCGTTCCCCTGCGGAACCGGGACGGGGACCTCGGCCAGGATGCCGTCCAGCAGCTCCGCGGCCTCGGCGGCGGTCGTGGCGCCCGACATCGGCACCAGCCGGTGCGCCCACACCGGCCCCGCCAGGGTCTTGACGTCGTCCGGCGTGACGTAGCTGCGGCCGTGCGCCAGCGCGTACATCCGCGCCGCACCGCACAGCGCGATCGACGCCCGCAGCGACACCCCGGCCCGCAGGTGCGGATGCCGCCGGGTGCGCTGGGCCAGGCGCAGCACGTACTCGTAGACGGGGTCGGCGAACGCGACGCTGTCGGCGGTCGGGCCGAGCCACGCCATCGCCTCGGTGTCGAGCACCGGGGTCAGGTCCTCGGGGACGGTCAGGGCCGAGCCGCGCAGCAGCGCCATCTCCGCGTCCTCGCCCGGGTATCCGAGCGACAGCCGCATCAGGAAGCGGTCGAGCTGGGCCTCGGGCAGCGGGAAGGTCCCCTCCAGGTCGACCGGGTTCTGCGTCGCCACCACGAGGAACGGGCGCGGTACCGGGTGCGCCTTCCCGTCCACCGTGACCTGCTCCTCCTGCATGACCTCCAGGAGCGCCGACTGCGTCTTGGGCGAGGTCCGGTTGATCTCGTCCACGATGACGACGTTGGCGAACACCGGGCCGGGGTGGAACTCGAACTCCCGGGTGCTCTCGTTGAAGATCGTCACGCCGGTGATGTCGGAGGGCAGCAGGTCGGGGGTGCACTGCACGCGGCCGACCGTCCCGCCGGTCACCGCCGCGAGCGCGCGGGCCAGCGTCGTCTTGCCCATGCCGGGCAGGTCCTCCAGCAGGATGTGCCCGCCCGCGGCGAACGCGGTGAGGATCAGGCGCACCGTGGCGGGATCGCAGCGTGCCGCCTTCTGGACGCCCTCGGCCATCCGGTCGAAGGCGTCGGCCACCCGCAGCGCCCCCTCCGGGGGAATCGCGGGCGTAGCGGTCATGGTGCTCACTGGGTACCCCTTCTAGCCGCAGTTGGCCCAGCCGGACGAGGCGCTCGCGCCGGACGCGCCGCCCGAGTAGCGGACGCAGATGCCGGGCGCATGGACGAAGACCGGCCCGGCGTAGTACTTGAAGGTGCCGCTGTCGCTCGCGACCTTGCCGGTCTGGCTCTGCAGGCGGACCCAGACGCTGGTGCCCTTGCCGATGTTCGTGGTCTTCATCGTGACCGCGCAGTTGTTCTTCGTGGTGGCGCTGTAGAGCTGGTAGATCCGCCCGCCCGCGAACGGCGTCGACCGCTGGATCTTGTAGTTGCCGCCCGCGGACGCGTTGCAGACCTGCTGCGGCGTGTACGGGTTCCTGGTCTGCGTGGGCTTCGGCTTCGGCTTGGACGTCGTGGGCGTGCTCGACGGCTTGCTCGTCGTCGGCCTGCTCGACGGCTTGGAGGTCGTCGGCCTGCTCGACGGCTTCGAACCGGTGGACGGCGCGGACGGGGTCGTGCCCGTGGACGGCGACGACGGTGACGTCGAGGGCCCCCGCGTGGGCAGCGGAAGCGACGGGGCGGGTCCGCTGGGCCTCGCCGGTGTCGGCGACGGGTCCGCGGGTTCGGTCGGAGCGTGCTTCCACGGCTTGCCGGGCTTGGTGGGCAACGGCAGCTCGGGCGTCTGCCGCGGCTGGCCCGGGTCGAACGGGTTCGGGAAGACCGGATCGGCGGGCGGGACCGGCACCTGGGGCGGGCTGCTCTCGCCGCCGCCGGGCGTGTCCGGGCCGTCTCCGCCGTGCCCGGATCCGCCCGGGTACTTGCCGATCGTGCGGGCCACCCCGTCGTCGCCGACGACCAGGGCGTCCGTGCTCCCCGGCGCGTTCACGAACAGGTTGCCCTCGCGGACCTGCACCTCCAGGTCGCCGCGCCCGGACGGCATGTTCAGCACACCGGTCTGCCGCCCCGTCGGCTCGAACACCCGGACCTGCCCCGTGTTCCGGACGGGGAGGTACACCTTGCCGGCGAAGGGAACGGCGGGCTCCTGGACGGGGTCGCTCAGCGGGAACGACCGGACCGGGCCGCCCTTGCGGACGTCGCCGAGCGTGACCACCGAGCCCGCGGCGGGCACGGTGACCGCGGCGAGCGCGCCGTGCGTGCGGTCCGGCACCATCGCGCCGTCGAGCGGCACGGACACCGGGACCTTGCGGGTGCCGTCGCCCGTCGCGACCACCAGGGCCCGCCCGCCGCGGTCCACCACGAGCGCGCCGCGGTCCAGCACGGTCACCGCCAGGTCGTGGCCGGGGTCGGCGACCCCCGCCGTGTGGACGATGCTGGCGCCCTTGTCGGTGACCTTCAGGGCGACGGCGGTGCCCTGCCCGGGCACCGCCACCCACAGCAGCCCGGCGTCGTCGAACTCGCCGCCGACGAGCGGACCGGGCAGTTGCAGCACCGGGCCCACGGGACGCAGCGTGGACGGGTCGAGCGCGCGCACCGCACCGGAGGTGCGCTCGATCAGCGCGGCGGACGCACCGCCCATCGCCAGGTGCGGATCGCCGCGGGTGCCGATGTCCAGCTTCCCCGAGAAGCCCAGCCCGTTGAGGTTGAGCGACGACACGCGGCCGGTGTCCAGGTCGTGGATGAGCAGGTACCGGTCGTTCTGCGTGACCTGCACCCGGTGGCCGCGGGCGTCGGTCACCTGGCGGCGCTGCTCGACCTTGCCGCTGTCGGGGTTGACCCGGTCCACCTCGCCCGCCGTCCGGCTCCACAGCCAGGCGCTGCCGTCGGAGGCCGCGATGGCGAGGCCGGACCGGCCCCCGCCCAGCAGGGTGGCCACCAGCGCGGCGCTGAGCACCAGGGCCGCGGCCCACCAGCCGGCCCGCGCGCGCATCGCGGCGGCGACCTTCTTCCGCCCCATCACAGCCATCCCCTCGTTGCGTGCCCCCACCGCCGCTGCACCGGCTCCTCGGAGGGCATGTCGACAGCCATCACGGCAGGTCTTCTCCACAGATCAGAGGTGCGTGCTGAACCGGTCGGTGGACGGCCGGCCGCGCTATAGACCGACTGTCCGGAGGACGGGGGTTTCGGCAACCGCCGGACCGCCCGTCCCCGTCACCCGGGAGCAGCGGAGATCAGTCGTCTTCCAGGAAGTACCGTCCGAGGACCTCGCTGAAGCGGTACTCCCGGGCCTCCAGGATCCGCACCGCCCGGTCGGTGAGCACCCCGCCGGGCCGTCCGGGATTCGCCTCGGCGAGCATCCCCTTCTTCCGGGCCAGCCGGATCCAGTTCGCCACACCCCGCCAGCTGCACCCGGTGACCTCCTCCACCTTGCGCACCGGGTCGGAGTAGCCGAGGTCGACGTACCACGAGTAGATGGCGGCGACGATCGCGAAGAACTCGTCCGGCCGGCCCGCCCTCCCGGGGCGCCGCACCGAGCGCGCCGAGCGGTTGATGTGGCGGGCCATCCTGTCGATGGTCTCGGAGAAGCAGTCCTCGCGGGCCATCCTCTGCACCATGCTCGCCTGGGCCTTCGCCACCCTGGAGATCCGCGCCAGCGGGATCGTGCGCAGGACGTCGACCGTGATGCCCTGGTCGGTCTCCTCGGCGGCGGCTCCCGGCGCGGCCCTGATCACCATCTCGGCCGGGCCGGCGGCGGCCGGCACGGCCCAGCGCATTGTCACCTCCCAGGCCCCGGTGACGAACCGGTGCTCGACGCCGCTTCCCGGTTCCGCGAACTCGTCGCCGGCCATGCCGGACTCGGTGACCTCGAAGAGGTCCGGGGAGATGATGATCTCCGACTTCTGCTGCTGCGTGATGCTCATGTTCCCTCAAGAAGTCGCGGGCGCGGGCAGCGGGCGCCCTGTCGTGGTTGGTGACCGGGACCGCGCCGGCCGGATGCCTCGCCCCGTCTCATCCGGGGGCGCCGGACGTCGCGGCGTGCGCTCGCAGGACCGCGAGCATGGCCTGGTTCTGCCGGTAGGTGCCGATGCTGATGCGCACGGAGTCCCCGACACCGGGGACGGCGCTGCAGTCGAGGATCCGGATGCCGGCCTCCCGCATCCGGTGCGTGAGCTCCTCCGGCCGGGCGACGTCGACCAGCAGGAAGTTGGCGTCACTGGGGTGGACGCGGACGCCGGGCAGCGCGGCCAGCGCGTCCTCGACCCGCCGGCGCTCGCCGAGCACGCGGCCGATGTTGGCGCGCGCGTACTCGATCCCGGCCGGGCTGACGGCGGCCGCGACGGTGGCGATCGTCGACTGGGTCAGGGGGCGCGGGATGGCGATCCGCCCGAGGATGCCCACCACCGCCGGATGGGCGATGGCGATCCCCACCTGCTCGCCCGCGAGGCTGTACTCCTTCGACAGCGTCCGCAGCACGACGAGGTTGGGATGCGCGTCGATCTCGCGGGACAGCGGCGCGTCCCCCGAGTACTCGACATAGGTCTGGTCGGCGACGACCAGCGCCTTCCCGAGCAGGCGCGAGGAGAGCTCCAGCACGTCCGCCCGCCGGACCAGGTTCCCCGTCGGGTCGTTGGGCGTGCACAGGAACAGCACCTTCAGCCCCGGATCGGACCGGTGCACGGCCAGGATCCGCTCGGGGTCGAGTTCGAAGCCGGCGTCCTTGCGCAGCGGCACCTCATGGATCGCGACGGACTGGAGCCGGGCGGAGACCGCGTGCCGGCCGAAGACGGGCGGGCAGACCAGGATGGCGTCCCGCCCGGCCGTGCAGAAGGCGCGGACCAGCAGGTCCGTCGCCTCGTCGACGCCCCGGGTGATCAGCATGCGGTCCCGGGGGGTGCCGAAGCAGTCGGCGAAGCGGTCGAGCAGGTGCCCCGGCTGCGCCTCCGGGTAGCGGTTGTGCGGCAGGGCGTCCACGCCGGCGGGGAACGGGGGGTACGGGTTCTCGTTGGCGTCGAGCCGGGTGTGGACGTCGCCCTCCCGCTGCGCCGTCCGCCCCGGTCCGGAGGAGGCCATCTCGAGGATCTCCGGCCGCGCCAGCCTGGTGATCTCCTCCATCGCGTCCTGCCTTCGCGCCGGCGGGGCATCCCCGGTGACACCGAGTTCCGACATGGGTTCCTTACTCTCTCCGACGCGTCGACCCGACCGGCACGACCGCCGTCCCTGTAGAACCGTTCGGCGGTGGCGGAGAACCGCAACCCCCCGTCGCAGATGCCCGCGCCGCCGGGTGCGCCGGCGCGGAACGGGATCGTCCCTGGTCACCGCCACCGCACGGGCGCCCCGGCGGTGAGGAAGACGGAGGTGGCGCCGCCGTTCTCCGGTCCGGCGGACCGGCCTGAGTCCGAGGCCGGGCGCGCCGCCTCACGTTCCCGGACGCTGCGTTGTCGGACCGGTGGGATCCCACGGCGGGATCCGGACGGCGACGGAGAAGGAGAGTTCGATGAACGTGTTCTTGTGGATCGTGCAGGCGGTCCTGGCCGCCCTGTTCGCGATGTCCGGCCTGGCCAAGGTCGCCCAGCCGAAGGCCAAGCTGGTCGGCAGGTACCAGTGGATGGAGGACTTCTCCCAGGCGGCGGTGTGGTTCATCGGCGTGGTGGAGCTGCTGGGGGCGCTCGGGCTGATCCTGCCGGGCGCCACCGGGATCGCGCCCGTGCTGACACCGGCCGCCGCGTCGGGGTTCGCGGTGCTGCTGGTCCTGGCGGCGGCCCTGCACATCCGGCGCAAGGAGCCGTCGGCGCTGGGGATCACCGGCTTCCTGCTGGTCCTCTCCGTCCTCGCCGCCTGGGGCCGCTTCGGCCCGTACCACTGGTAGCGCTCCCCCGCCGAAAACCGGCACCCGGCACAGGCTTCAAATTCCCGGTCACCTGTTTTCGGCGGACGCGTACCGACCACACCCGGCCATGCACGCACCCGAATGTCGCCGTGCGGAAAGGTCTCGCGGAGAGGCAGGGCGAGGACACTTCATAAGGCCGGTCGCACATAGGGGGTTCCGGTGCAACAGATCACGATCAAGAACAAGTCCGCGAGCCTGAGCGAGAACGGGCACTATATCGTCGCGCAGTACGAGCCGCTGCGCCTGTACGTCCACCCGAAGAACGCCGAACAGCCTCACTACTGCACCGCCGAACTGGACTCCGTGCAGTACAACGGGACCAAGTACGTCCAGTACCAGCCGGTCCGGCGGTTCCTGCGGGACTGCCTGCACACGGCCGAGGAGATCATCTACGACGGGCCGCTCGACCTGGGCGGCGACTACACGCACGTCGAGGGCCTTCTGTTCGGCAAGAGCGAGGCCGACAACATCCGGATCGCGAAAGCGCGCCGGGGACAGGAGAGGACGGACGGGAAGGCACACCCCGACTACAACGAGGCGTACGTGATCGTGTCGACCGTGGCGGGATCGATGTACCCGTACCATGCGGCGGCGGTGGTGGCCATCGACGGCGACGACACCGTCACCCTGGAGGTCTTCGCTCGCGGAACCGACGCCAGGCAGAACGACCGCTCCGCCGCCGGCCGGTTCGAAATGTACTCCTCCAAGGGCGGCACCACCTTCCACTCCGTCTGGAGCAACAACGTGAACTTCGCCGGAACGAATCCGGTCACGATGGTCCTGAGCCGCTATTACTGACCCCCTCAAAAGGCCGGTAAGAGCGGACGGAATCGGCCGGACGACGATGCGCGGCCCCTTAACTTCCACCCCTGGCACACCACCCACGGCCGCCCCCGATAAGCATTCAGGTTGAAGCGAGCGCCGCTTCAACCTGGTCCGGCTATGCTCGGACAATGTCGAATCGATCGGTCTCGGCTGAAGCCGGTCTCGCACGGGTGCTGGCGCACTGCGGCGGCAGCCCGGAAGAGGCCCTGCACTATCTCGCGAGTGCCATCGCCTCCGCGCCTCAGGAGCCCGAACCATATGCGACGCTCGCCGAGATGTGGAAGGACCAGCCGTCAGAGCTGGCCCGGGTCGTCCGCGGCGCGAGTTCGCTGAGCCTGGTGCTGGCGCAGTCGTACATCCGCTTCCTCGAAGGGGAGATGGACGAGGCGGCGGTCGCGATCGGGGCGGTCACGGGCGCGCGGCCCGAGATCGCATGGGCCGCGGCCCCGTGGTTCGGCGACGAGCGGTTCCTCGGTGCCGTGAGCGCCGACGCGCTGGCCGAGGCCGCGATGCGGACGATGGACCATGGCCGCGAGCTGGACACCGACGCGATGCGCGAGCGGTTCCGGCCCTGGTTCCATGCCATCGACGTGGTCACCGCCCGCTCGCCGCAGCCGGAGGCGCTGGCCAGGATGGCGATCCTGCTGAGGGCGTGCGGCCTCATCGACGGCTCGTTCGCCCTCTGCGACAAGGCCGACTCCATCGGGCGGATCATGCTGACCGAGGTGGTGCGGGCCGGGACGTGGCGCAAGGCGGGTGATCGGGCTCAGAGCGCGGCGGCGTTCGGGCGCGCGCTCTCCCTGGACCCGACGAACTGGTCCCTCTATCTCGACTTGGCCGACCTGCGGGCCGAACAGGGCGACTTCGCCGACGCGGTGCGGCTGACCGATCAAGGCCTGCGACACGAGCCGGCGGAGCCCGCCCTTCGCGCGGCCGGGGCCGCCTATCGGGCTCGGCTGACCGGTTCGGCGGCCGATCTCGGCGAGCTCATCGAGCTGGCGTCGCAGGCGCCCGGCGACCCTTACCTCCGCCTGCTGATCGATCATGCATGTCTCGGGCCTGGCCTGCCCGCCGAGCTCGTGGCGGCGGCCCGCCGATGCCAGCAGGGCGAATGATGCTGGTACGGCTCTGGCCCGCCGTCGAGGACTCCTTGCGTTAAGGGGTTGGGGGGTGGGGGGTTTGTTTGGCTGTTAGGGCTTGGATGCGGTGGGGGATCTGGAGTGGCTGGTCGGGGAAGCGGTCGTGCAGGAGCCGGGCGAGGTCGGCGTCGAAGGCGCTGATCCGGTCGGGCGGCAGGGTGGCGCCGATGCCGCTGGCGCTGCGCATGCGTCCCCGCCACGCCTCGTGGGTGAAGGGCACCACCGTGTCGAAGGCGAAGCCGTGCAGGTCGTCGAACCCGGCCGCGGTCAGTTCGTCGCGCCAGTGCGGGTTCTCGGCGAGGCCGCCGACCTCCGGCCAGTCGGGGTTGTAGGCGCAGGCCAGTTCGAGGCTCGCGGCGGCGACGGTGCCGGGCTCGGTCGAGAAGTCGCGGTAGCAGATGACCAGCGCACCACCCGTGGTGAGGAGGCGGCGGGCCTCGGCGATGGCGCGCGGGCGGTCGAACCAGTGCCAGCACTGGCCCGCGCTCACCACGTCCCAGGCTCCGGCGGGCAGGCCGGTGTCCTCCGCCGGAGCGCGGTGGTAGGACACCGCGGCCTCACCTGCGCCGCGCCGTTCCGCCTCCGCGAGGAGTTCGGGGGCGACGTCCACTCCGGCCACCGTGCAGCCGGCGGCGGCGAAGGCGCGCGCCAGGACGCCCGTCCCCGTGCCCAGGTCGACGACGCGCTGGCCGGGCAGCCCCACTCCGGACGCGGCCAGCCGGTCGAACAACTCGGGCGGGAACCCCGTCCGGTACCTCGCGTAGTCGTGGGCCGTCGGGCCGAAGTTGACCGCCACATCGCTCATTGTCCGTCAAGGACGGTGAGGAGGTCGTCGAGGGCCCTGCCGAGGGCTTCGGAGTTGGCCGGGGTGAACCAGGTGGTGCGGATGCGCTCGTTGTTGCCCTTCGGGGTCTCGTGGTCGGCGGCGAGCCGGTGCAGGGTGCGGGTCTCGTCGCCCAGGGAACGGCCGACGCCCTGGAAGAGGCTCCGGACGTAGGCGTCCGCGGCGCCGGGGGCGATGCCGTGGCCGGCGGCCCAGGACGTGAGCGCGGCGAGATACGAGTAGTGGGTGGTCAGCGTCCCGGTGAGGGCGGAGAAGACGTTGAAGGACGCCTCGTCCTCGACGGGGAGCGCCCCGCCCAGGCGCTCGAAGAGGGCGTCCACCACCGGATGGGACGGGCAGGTCACCGTGACGGAGCGGCGCTCGCGGACGGCGGGCAGGGGGATCGCCCGCACCAGCGCGGCGCCGGTGCCGAGCGTCCGGCGCAGGTCGTCGTTGCCGACCCCCGCCATCACGTTGATCACGATCTTGCCGCCGTCCACGGTGAGGCCCGCGAGCGCGTCGTGCCGGTCCTGGCCCCGGACGGCGATGATCACGATGTCGGAGCGGTCCACCACGGCCTGGTTGCCGGTGCAGACCCGGACGGTCTCGTAGCGTTCGGCCAGCTCGGCGGCCGTGCGGGCGCCGCGCGGGGACAGGAGCACCTCGGGCGGTCGCTCGGCTCCGTCGCACAGGCCCTCCGTGATGGCCCGGCCGATCTCGCCCACTCCGATGATGCCGATGCTCCTCATTGCGTCCTCCCTGGTGGGCGTGGTTCTCCCCGCCGACGCTATTCGAACGTCCGCTCGACGCGATTGAGGATTCTCGCGTGCGGACGCAAGGATTTCGCGCGATCGGCGAGCGCCGGCGCGGCCGGGCCGGCGGGAGCACCTCGGCGCCGGGGGCGGCGGCGCCGTGACCGGGCGAGATGTTGTCCGGTTGGACCGTTTTCCGGTGATCGGTGGTTCTAGGCTGTCCGGCGTGACCTCTGGACAGACGGTGATCGACGGGCGCTTCGAGCTGCGAGGACGGCTCGGCAGCGGCGGGATGGGGACGGTCTGGCGCGCGTTCGACCTCGCCCTGCACCGCGAGGTCGCGCTGAAGGAGGTGCGGCTCGCCGGAGCCGACCCGTCCGAGGGCGATCCGGCGGTCGCGGAGATGATGCGCGAGCGGGTGATGCGCGAGGCGCGCGCGCTGGCCCGGCTCCACCACCCGAACGTGGTGACCATCCACCACATCGTGGACTCGCCCGACATGCCGCACCCGTGGCTCGTGATGGAGCTCGTCCCTGGGCGGTCGCTCCAGGACCGGCTCGCGGAGGGGCCGCTGCCGCCCGCGGAGGCGGCGGCGATCGGGCGCGGGATCCTGGCGGCCCTGCGCGCCGCGCACGAGGCGGGCATCTGCCACCGGGACGTGAAGCCCGCGAACGTCCTGCTGCGCACGGACGGCACGGCGGTCCTGACCGACTTCGGCATCGCGGTGCTGGAGGAGGCGTCGCGGGTCACGGCCACCGGCGGGCTCGTGGGCTCGCCGGAGTACATCGCGCCGGAGCGGCTGCACGGCCGCGAGGGCGATCCGGCCTCGGACCTGTGGTCGCTCGGCCTGCTGCTGTACGTGGCGGTCGAGGGCCGGAACCCGCTGCGCCGGCCGACGGCGGTGGCGACGCTGGCGGCGGTGATGGCCGCCCGGATCCCGCCGCCGCAGCAGGCCGGTCCGCTCGCGCGCGCACTGCAGGCGCTGCTGGTGGCCGACCCCGCCGCCCGGCCTACGGCGGCCGAACTGGACCAGATGCTGGCCCAGGCGGAGGACGCCCGGCAGACCGCGGCGCCGCCTCCGCCGTCCCCGCCGCTTCCTCCGCCCGTCCAGCACGCCGGACCCGGCACGGACCCGGGCGCGTTCCCGGGGACGGTCCCCGCGCGCCCGCCGGGGCAGCGGCGGCGGACGGGCCTCGTCATCGGCGCGATCGTCGTGCCGCTGGCCTGCGCGGCGGCGGTGCTGCTCGTGGCGGCCGTCGTCTTCGTCCCCAAGCTGCTCGACGAGACCCGCGACGCGGCGAACGGCGCGGGCCTCCCGACCGGTCCGGTGGACGCCGGCGGCGACCCGGGCCCCGCGACGGCGGCCGCCGGGCCGAAGACCCTGCTCACCCCGGCCGCCATCCGTGGCGTGATCAAGAAGTTCGAGGCGGCGTCGGGCTCCCGGCAGTTCGCGGAGATGACGGTCTACGAGGGCCGCGCGACCGCCGACGCGCCGGTCCGCGGCCGGCGCGGCGCGTTCGACAACTACACCTACGAGAAGGGCGCCGACGCCGCCGTCAAGGGCGGTCCCAGCGTCGGCATCACCGATAACGCCAAAGTCAACCTGAGCGCATTCAACTGGAACGCCCTACCGGGACTCATGACCCGGGCCGCGCGCACACTGAAGGTGCCGAAGCCGACGAACAAATACGTGATCGTCAAGGCGTCCTGGACCTTCAACGGCGACCGGCCGACCATGATGGTCTACTTCACCGACGACTACGGCGGCGGCTACCTCGCGGCGAACGCCCAGGGGAAGGTCGTCACGACGGTCCCGTCCGACTCCTGACGGTTCTTCAGGGAGCGAGGCGGATCGTGGACGGCGCCCCCTGGCGGGTCATTTTCACGTAGGGGCAGAGTCCGGCTGCTTTCGCCAGCAATTCGGCGGCCGTCGAGCGGTCGACCTCGGGCCATTCCACGAGCAATTCGGTGCGCAGCAGGTAACCGCCGTCGGCGGGGTCGCGGCCGAACGACACGGACGCGTCCACCCGGATCGGCGCGGGGTCGAGCGCGTGCCGCCGGGCGAGCAGGCTGAGCGCGCCGTGCAGGCAGGCGGCGACGGCCGTCGCGAAGAGCTGCTCGGGGTTGGGGCCCGCCGCGTCGCCGCCCAGTTCCCGTGGCGGGTGCAGTTCCAGGTCGAGGGCGCCGTCGGACGAGCGGGCCCGGCCGGTCGCGCGGCCGTGGGCGGAGGCGCCGCCGCTCACGCCGACCCGGGCGGTGTAGATCGGCGCGAACGCGGCGCCGTCGTAGTCGTCGTCCGGAGAGAGGGCCGGGACGGGGCTCGGGTCGCTCATCCGACCCCCCGGTCCCGTCCGGAAGCGGCGGAGCCGGGCGGAGCGTCGTGCTCGGGACGGTGCCAGCGCCGCAGCTTGTCGGGGTTCAGCGTGATCCAGACGGCGGTGACCGCCGTGCCGGCGGTGCTCACGCCGACCACCGCCACGGTGCGGCCCGCACGGTGCAGGACGAGCCCGGTGCGGCCGTTGACGGACCGGACGGTCACGACGGTCCGGGGCCGTCCGGCGAGCAGGGCCGTCATGAAGCGGGCGACGGCGTCCGCGCCGTGCGCGGGGTGGGCGGCGGCGCGCACCTTCCCGCCGCCGTCGCTGACCACGATCGCGTCGGCGGCGAGGACGGACGTCAGCGCCGCCGTGTCCCCGGTGCCGCACGCTGCGGCGAACCGGCGCACCACGCCGTCGTGCCTCGCGAGCAGGGCCTCGCCGGCGTGGTCCCGCTCGGGATGGCGCCGCAGCCAGGCGGTGACGGGATCGATCGCGGGCCCGGGCCGGCGGACCTCCTCCCCGCGCACGGCGATGTCGCGGCCTTCGGTGCGGCCGCCGGCGGCGAGGAGGTCCAGGCAGATGCCGCCCGCGACCCGCGTCAGCCACGCCCGGGGCACGGCGATGCCCGCGCGCTCGTCGTCGTCGAGCGCGTACCAGCGGCGGTACGTCTCGTGGACGATCCGGTCGGCGGCGTCCGCGCCGAACATCCACTCGGCGATGTCCAGCAGGTGCCGCCGCTCGTCGAGCATCTCCGCCAGCGACACGGTGCCGCCCGGGCCGGTCACCGGCGGCCGCCCTCGCGGCCGGGCGGGGGCGCCGGGAGGCGGGGCGCGCCCGGGTCTGCGGAGCGGCCGCCGGCCGCCGGGATCGTCCGCACGTTCGTCCTCACTTCGCTCGGTCGCCGGCGGATATGCCGCCGGTCGGACGTCGCCAGTTAAGACAGGACGGAGGCCCCCGTTGTGACCGAGGCCGCGCGCCGGTCGGGCGGCGCCGGTCAGGCGGCGCCGGACACTGCGGCGATCTTGGCGGGGTTCATCATCCACATGATCCGGCCGATGCCGCGGTCGGAGGCGTCGACGGTGAGGACGGTGAAGACCTCGCCGTCGCGCCGGAGCAGGGCGGCCGCCTGCCCGTTGACGGTGGCCCATTCCACGTCGACGCCCTCCCAGAACCGGGACGCGAACGCCCTGACGTACTTGGCGACGCGGACCGCGCCCACCACGGGGAAGCGGGAGGCGCGCGCCGCGCCGCCGCCGTCGGAGTAGCTGACCGCGTCCGCGGCGAGGAGCTCCTCCAGCGCGGCGAGGTCGCCGGCGCGGGCGGCGGCGACGAAGGCGGTCAGCAGCCGGCGCTGCTCGGCCCCGGTCACCGGCGCCCGCCGCCCGGACCGCAGGTGCTTGCGGGCCCGGCTGACGAGCTGCCGGGCCGCCGCCTCGCCGACCTGCACGATCGCGGCGATCTGCGGGTACGGGTAGTCGAACGCCTCGCGCAGGACGTAGGCGGCGCGCTCGGTCGGCGAGAGCCGCTCCAGCAGCATCAGCACCGCGAGGTTGAGCGCCTCGCCGCGTTCGGCGCCGAGGTGCGGGTCGGCGCCGGTGTCGACGGGTTCGGGCAGCCAGGGCCCGACGTAGGTCTCCCGGCGGACGCGCGCGGACTTCAGGACGTTGATCGCCAGCCGCGTGGTCGTCGTCGCGAGGAACGCCGCGGGGTCGGCCACGGCGGCGCGGTCGTAGGTCTGCCACCGCAGCCAGACGTCCTGCACCAGGTCCTCGGCCTCGGCGGCGCTGCCCAGCATCCGGTAGGCGATGCCGAACAGGCGCGGCCGCACCTCGCCGAAGACCGCGCTGGCGTGGTCGAGATCGCCCGCCGCCCCCGAGGCGTCCGCCCCCGAGTCGCCCGCCGCCGGGCCGCCCGCCCTCGGATCGCCCGCCGCCGGGTCGCCGTCCGGTCCGCCGTCCGCCGCCATGATCGCCCCCCGTTCCGGATCGCGGGCCGGGTCCGGTCGCACCCGCCCTCGCACAGCTCAGACAAGGCGGCCCCGCGTTCTGTGACAGCCGCCCGCCGCCGGCCCGCCGTCCGCCCGATCCCGCGCGCGGGATCGGGCGGACACCCGGCTCAACGCGGTCCTTCCCGGATCAGCCGCCGTCGGCGCCGACGGCGTCGAGGATGGCGGCGACCACGGCGTCGGGCTGCGAGGCGGCGATGGCGTGCGAGGCGCCGGCGACCTCGTGGGTCCCGCGGGCCGAGGCCCGCTCGGCCATGAACCGGATCGCCTCGGCCGGGATGTTGCGGTCGAGGCCGCCGAACACGAACCACGACGGCTTGGTGCGCCAGGCCGGCTCGCTCACCTCGAGCGCGTCGGCCAGCGCCCGCTCGGTCACCGGGCGCTGCGTCGCCGCCATGAGGGCGGCCTCCTCGGCGTCCAGGTCGGCGCAGAACTGCCCGTGGTACTTCTCCTCGTCGATCCGGAACTCGTTGCCGCCGGACGCGACCGGGTAGCCGACGAGCGCGCCCGCCAGGGTGCTGCCCTCGAACTTGCCGGACAGCTGCAGGGCGCTCTCGCCGGAGTCGGGCGCGAAGGCGCCGACGTAGACCAGCGACCGGACGGCCGGGTCCCCCGCCGCCGCCGCGGTCGTCACCATGCCGCCGTAGGAGTGGCCGACCAGGACCACCGGGCGGCCGATCCCGGCGACGACATCGCGCACGTAGGCGGCATCGCCCGCCAGCGAGCGCAGCGGGTTGGCCGCGGCGACGGCGCGGAGACCGTGGCCGTTCAGGCGCCGGATGACGCGGTTCCAGCTCGCGGATTCGGCGAACGCGCCGTGGACCAGGACGACGACGGGCTTCTCGGTGCTCATCAGGCGTCCTTCCCGGTGCCGAGGGCGGCCTTGATGACGGCGATGGCCTGGGCCGTCGCGGCCCGGGACGCCTGGGTGTCCCGGACGGGGTTCAGCATCATGAAGTCGTGGATCGCGGCGTTGTAGCGGATGCTCGTGGTCGGCACGCCCGCCTCGGTCAGGCGGCGGGCGTAGGCCTCGCCCTCGTCGCGGAGCACGTCGTTCTCGTCGACGATGACCAGCGCGGGCGGCAGCCCGGCCAGGTCGTCGAGGGTGGCGCGCAGCGGCGAGGCGGTGATCTCGGCGCGCTCGGCCGGATCGGTGGTGTAGGCGTCCCAGAACCAGGCCATCGCCTTGGCGGTGAGGTGCGGGCCGTCGGCGAACTCGCGGTAGCTGGCGGTGTCCTGCGCGGCGTCGGTGACCGGGTAGTACAGCGACTGGTGGACGAACGTCACGTCCCCGCGCCGCTTCGCCATGATCGCCAGCGCGGCGGCCATGTTCCCGCCGACCGAGTCGCCCGCGACCGCGAGCCGGGACGGGTCGAGGTCCTGCTCCGCACCGTGCCGGGTGATCCACTGCGCGGTGGCGTAGGCCTGCTCGATCGCGACCGGGTAGCGGGCCTCGGGCGAGCGGTCGTACTCGACGAACACGAACGCGGCGCCGGTGCCGGCGGCGAGCTCGCGGACGAGCCGGTCGTGGGTGCCGGCGTTGCCGAGGACCCAGCCGCCGCCGTGCACGTACAGGACGGCCGGCAGGACCGTCCCGGCGGTTCCGGCGGGCCGGACGATGCGGACCCGGACGTCGCCGACCTCCGCCGGGACCGTGATCCACGTGTCGTCGACGTCGGGCGCCGCGACCGGGCCGGCCTGGACGTCGTCGAGGAGCTTTCGCGCCCCCTCGGTCCCGCGCTCGTACAGCAGCGGCGGTTTCGCCGCAGCCTCGCCGAACTCCTGCGCCGCGGGCTCCAGGACGTGCTCGCTCATGCCGTGCTTCCCTTCTCCGTGGTGGTGCCGGCCGGGCGGGTCGCCGGGCCTGGCGCTTCCTCGCGGAAGTCGATCTTTCGGTGGGTCCCGTCGCACAGCGGTTTGCCGGAGGAGTGCCCGCAACGGCACAGGGTCATGCGGTTCCGGGTCTCCAGGGGCCGCCCGTCGGCGCGGTGCACCGGCACGCCGCCGGTCACCCACAGCGCGCTGGCCAGCCCGTCCTCCTCTTCGAGGACGGACACGGCCGGCGGGAGGTCGGGCTCGACGGTCTCCCCGCCGCGCCGCAGGGCGTAGCTGTAGGAGCCGGAGGGGCAGTGGTCGATCCGCCCCATGATGTTGGAGCGGACGTCGCTGTCGCCGGTCTCGGCGAGCATCTCCGCGATCGGCCGGGTGCGGCCGATGCAGAACGCGGCGTGGATGCACAGCTCGCCGACCCGCTGCGCCGAGATGTCCACCCCGTCGTGCACGTGCTGCAGTTCCTCGTAGGGCCGGACGTCGGCGTTCTCGGTGCCGTCGAACCCGATCAGGGCGTGCGTCCCGTCGCAGAACGGCTTCGACCCCGAATGGCCGCAGCGGCACAGCGCGTAGGTGGCCTCCGTCGGCAGCGCTTCCCCGGTCCGCCAGGTGAGCGCGTTGTTCTCAGCAGAGACGATCTTGCGTTTGCGGCGGAGCGGGACGCCGCCGTAGACGAGGTACGGGCCGTCGGGGAGCACGGTGATCCGCTGCGGCTCGTCGCCGGCGGTCCATCCGCGCTCCTCCGGCGGGACGTACTCGAACGTGGGGCCGGCGGTGGCGCCCTCGCCGTCGGGCGTCCGCATCAGCGCCTGGGCCTGCGCCTTCAGCTTGTACATCGTCGCGACGGCGACCGCGAGCAGCCGCGGGCCGCCGTTGAACGCCTGCTCCAGCAGGTGGAGCAGCGTGCAGTACGTCCGGTTGAACTCCTCCTGGGCCGTCCGGATCGCGCTGCCGGGAGCGTGGTCGGCGATCCTCGGGTTGGGACGCATCGGCAGGACGCCGGCGAAGTCCACGGCGAGCGGCTCGCCGGTGGGCCCGGACCGCGGGGTGTCGCCGCGGCGGTAGCGCCGCCCCGTCCGGAGCTCCTGGAAGCGGTAGTAGTGGGCGACCTCGTCCCGGTCGGGGTGGTGGACGTCCGGGTCGCCGTCCCAGACCGCGCCGCGGGACGTGCCCTCCCCCTCCTCGACGATCTCCTCCAGCGCGGTCAGCGCCGTGGCGAGGCCGGTGACGGCGATCATCCGTCCGGCGGTGTGCGAGAAGTGCTCGCCGCCGACCTGGCGGGCGGGGTCGCCGGTGAAGACCGCCGCCTCGCCGAGCCGGTCGCACAGCCCGCGCAGCCCGGCCTCGATCGCCTCGTAGAACTGCCCGATCGTCTCGTAGCCGTCGCCCTCGGCGGGGGCGCCGGGCGGCGCCGGCCGCTCCAGCCGCAGGAACATGTCGAGCGCCTCGTCGCCGAACGGGAGCAGCGACAGCTCCAGCGACGGCGCGGCGTGCGGCAGCCGCCGGGGGTGCGGCGGCAGCAGCTCCGGCGCGTCCAGCCGCGGGCTCCCGCCGACGGCGTTGAGCAGGTTCGCGGCCAGCGCCAGGTGCAGCATCTCCTCGATGAAGACGCCCGCCACCGCCTCGACGGCCTCGGGGTTGCGCTCGGGGTCGAGCGAGTAGAGCGCGCACAGGTACGGCGGCAGGGTCGCGTGCTCCAGCTCGATCGCCCACTGGAGGTGCTCGCGGAGATCGTCGAGCGTGGCGATCCCCGCCGGCGGGAGGGGAACGGGGGCATGCTGCCGCCCGGCCGGGTGGTTCATGGTGTCTCGCTTCGGATGTCGTGAGGTGGGCGGGGGTCAGGCGCCTTCGCCGGTGCCGGCGCCGGTGCCGGTGCCGGTGCCGGTGCCGCGCGACCGGGGGTCGGCCTCCAGCTCCTCGGCCGCGCCGAGGAGGTTGCGGAGCTCGACCTCCTCGCGCTCGACGTCGGCCGGGTCGAACAGCCACTCCGAGGCCGGCGGCCCGGCCGGTCCCGGCTCGCTCGCCACGGCGAGGTCCAGTTCGGCCTCGACCTCCGCCTCGAACTCGATCTCGAACTCGTCGCCCGTCGGCCTGCTCATCTGTCCTCCACGCGGGGATCGTCGGGACGGCCGCCGGGCGGCCCGCCCGGCGGCCGGGCCGTGGTGCGGGTGCGGCCGGGCTGTCGCGGTGCCGGGCGCGGCCGGGCCGTCGCGGTGCCGGGTCAGGATTCCCGGGGAACGCGCAGGTGGGCGCGCTCGGCGAGCTCCGCCTCGTCCACCAGGGTCAGCATGGGCTTGCCCGGCTCGCAGAGCATGGTGACGACGAACCGGACCGGCATGTCGTCGCGGTTGTTGCCGTCCTGGTAGTGGATGACGTCGCCGCCGGGCTCCCAGAACGCCTCGCCCGCCGGGATCGGCCGGGGCGGCTGCCCTTCGAGCTCCATCAGCATCTCGCCCTCCAGCACGTAGCCGAACGCGGGACCGGGATGCCGGTGCGGCGGCGCGCCGGGGTCGCCGGGCGGGTACTCGATGACCACGGTCATGGCGTGCGCGCCGGCCGGGATGAAGGGCGGCTCGACCTCCTGGACGGTGGTCAGCGCCGTCTGCCACGCGGTCGACCTGGGCTTCTGCTCGGCGGCGGTGGGGTCGGGACCGGACATGGGGGCGCCTCCTCGGCTCGTCGGTGCGGACGGTGTCACTTGACGGGGGTCACTTGACGGCGGGTCACTTGACGGGGTTCGCCGCCAGCCAGTCGGCGTACCTGATCTCGCCGAGGGTCGCGGTGCCCTCGTCCGGGACGAGGTCGCGCTCGTGCATCTCGGCGCCGAAGTAGTGCGCGTGCGGGTCGGTGACCACCTCGCGCGGGTCGCCCCACGCCGCCAGCGCCTTGCGGAAGAACTCGTCCATCCGGGACACCTCCGGGCCGGCGATCTGGATCCGGCCGTTCAGCGGCTCGCCCGCCGCGGTCCGCGCGACCGTCCGGGACACCTCCTCGCCCGCGATCGGCTGGAACAGCACCGGCGGCATCGGGACGGTGTCCCCGCCGGCGGCGGCCTCGTCGGCGATCCTGCGCCCGAACTCGAAGAACTGCGTCGCGTGGATCAGCGAGAACGGGATCGGCGACTCCGCGATCAGCTTCTCCTGCGCGACCTTCGCCCGGAAGTACCCGATGTCGGGCCGCCGGTCGGTGTTCACGATCGTCAGCGCGACGTGGTGGCCGACGCCCGCCTTCCTCTCCGCCTCCAGCAGGTTGCCGGTCGAGGTCGTGAAGAAGTTCAGCACCGCCGTGTCCTCGAAGGACGGCGAGTTGGACACGTCGATCACCACGGACGCGCCCTCCAGGACCTCCGCGAGCCCCTCGCCCGTGAGGGTGTCGACGCCGGTGTTCGGCGCGGCCGGCACCGCCTCGTGCCCGTGCTGCCGGAGCATCTCCACGGCCTTGGAGCCGATGAGGCCGGTACCGCCGATGACCACGATCTTCATGAGGATCCCTTCCGTCCGCCGGGCCGTCGGTCACCGCCCGGTCGCCAGCTAAGACAGGCCGCCCCGCCGGGCTGTGACAGCTCCGGCGGAAGATTCCGGGAAGCGGCCGGATCGGGCCCCGGGCGTCACAAACGGGGCTTCTCCCTTGTCTTCGCGGCTGGACGAGCCATGCGACGACGGGAGCGAGACCGTGCCGCCAGCAGGTGCCGCGTGCCGGATCCGGGTCCGGATGACCGCGCGCGCGATCGACGAGCCGCACCGCGCATCGAGCCAGCTGGAGCTGCTGTTCGACCTCACCTTCGTGGTCGCGGTCGCGGCGGTCACCGCCCGGTTCGCCGAGCACGTCGCCGGCGGGCACGCCCTGTCCGGGCTCGTCCCGTTCCTCCAGGTCTTCTTCGCGGTGTGGTGGGCGTGGATGAACTTCACCTGGTTCGCGTCGTCGTACGACACCGACGACATCCCGTACCGGCTGCTGACCATGCTGCAGATGGCGGGCGTCCTCGTCCTCGCGGCGGGCGTCCCGGCGGCGGCGGACCACTCCGACTACCGCACCGTCGCGATCGGCTACCTCGTCATGCGGACCGCCCTCGTCGCGCAGTGGCTGCGGGCGGGCGCCGAGGACCCGGCAGGCCGCCGCACCGCGCTGCGTTACGCCCTCGGCGTCACCGTCGCGCAGGCGGGCTGGATCCTCTGGCTCGTCGCGGCCGAGGCGGGCGCCCTGCCGCCGGCGACGCGGGTACCGTGCTTCGCGGCACTGGCCCTGCTGGAGCTCGCGGTGCCGCGGTGGGCGGAGCGGGCCGGCCCCACCAGCTGGCATCCGCACCACATCGCCGAACGCTACGGCCTGTTCACGATCATCCTCTTCGGGGAGAGCGTCCTCGCCGCGTCCAACGCGGTCGCCGGGGCGCTCGACGAGGCGGAGGTCAGCGGCCGGCTCATCGTCATCGCGGGGTCCGGCCTCGTCCTGCTGTTCGCCCTCTGGTGGCTCTACTTCCTCGTCCCGGCGGGCGAGGCGCTCAGCGACGGCCGCCGCCGGTCCTACCGGTGGGGCTACGGCCACTACGGCGTCTTCGCGAGCCTCGCCGCGCTCGGCGCGGGGCTCGAGGTGGCGGTCGGGCAGACGGGGCACGACGCCGGGGCGTCGCCGCTCGCGGCCTGCTACGCCGTCGCGATCCCGACCGCGCTGTTCGTCCTGCTGCTCTGGACGGTCCACACGCCCCTGCCGGGCGCCCGCGTCATGCATCCGGCGGTGGTGCTGTGCGGGGTCGCCGCGGTCCTGCTGCTGCCGCTCGCGGCGCCGGGGGCCGGGGTGGCCGCGATCGTCGCGGCGATCGCGGCCACCTGCGTCCTGACGGCCGTCCTCACGATCATCCCGAACCGGGAGGGGCGCTGACCGTCCGGCCGGCGGCCCGGATGCGGCGCCGCTCGCCCGGGGTGGTCCCGGCCCAGATGCCCTCCGGCTCGCCGGTCGTCAGCGCCCATTCCAGGCAGCGGCGCGCGGCCGGGCACGCGGCGCAGACCCGGCGGATCTCGGCGATCTGTTCCGCGTGGACGGTCTCGTCGCCCAGCGGAAAGAACAGATCGGCATCGACAGAGACGCACGACGCGGTCTCGGTCCAGTGCAGGTTCATCGTGTTCGCGCCCTTTCCGCGGGTCCGGGCGATGGATCGTTAGTCGTCACTGTCCCTCCAGCCGAGTGCGTCCATTTCGGGGGCCGAGAACAACGGTCTCCGAAATGGCGCCCGGCCGGACCCGTGTGAGTCCCTAGCCGAATCCCTAGGAAGCCCTGGGAAGCCCTAGGCGAATCTCCGGCCCCCGGCGGGCGCCCCCGACGTTGGCGGCTGGAGCGCCACCGCTAGGCCGGTCAGGCGAAGCGCCGTCCCGCCGCGCAGGTGCGGGAGGTCAGCGGAGCCGTCGCCCGTGCGGGTGAGGAAGGCGACCTGTTCGGTCCAGGTCAGATCGGTCGATCCGGCGTCGCCGGCCATCTGGACCGTGACGAGCGAGGTCCAGCGGAGCACCTCGTCGACAGTGGATTCGTAGACGTAGACGATGCGCCGCTCCGGCACGATGTCGATGTAGCGGGACCGGTAGTCGAGATGTTCCGGCGCCGCGTCCAGGACGGCGAATGTGCTCTGAGCGGTCTCGCCGCCGCCGACGCGGAACTCGTGGTGGTACGTGGCTCCGGACCCGGGGAGCTTGACCCAGCGCCGCCGGACCGCGTCGTCGGCGAAGGCGGCGAAGACCGCGGCCGGCGGCGCGTCCAGCCGCCGGGTGATCGTGAAGGTCTCGTGGCGGACCTCCGTTCCGCCGTCCGTCCGCCTCGGTCCGGTGTCCTGGTCGCTCATCCCGCGTCCTCCGTTCGCTGGCCGCCGCAGCGGGCCTCCGCACTTACGATCGGTAGGAATCGCGGATCGGCGGGCATTAATCCCCCTCGCCAATACGCACTTTGAAGTAGGCAACGCAACGCGAAGGGCCGAATCGCATGGACGCCGCGCTCCGCGCCGAACTGACCGCGCAGGGGGTCGCGCCCGACTGCGTCGAGACCATCGGGCTCGTCCGCGACATCCTCGCCCGCGTCGGCGACAAGTGGACCGTCCTGATCGTCACGGAGCTGGCGTCCGGCCCCATGCGCTACACCGCCCTGCACGAGAGGATCAGCGGCATCTCCCAGCGGATGCTCAGCCACACCCTGCGCGCGCTGCACCGCGACGGCCTGGTCACCCGGACCGCCTACTCCGAGGTCCCCCCGCGGGTCGAGTACGAGCTCACCGCGCTCGGCCGCTCGCTCGCGCAGGCCGTCGACCACCTCGTCCTCTGGGTGCGGACCCACCGGTCCGCCATCGCCGGCAACCGCGACGCCTTCGACCGCGACGGCTGACGTGCGACCGCGGCCCGGTCCCCGCCCGCCTGCGGACGGGGACCGGCCGCCGTCAGACGGTGTACCCGCCGTCCACGGCCAGGGCGGTGCCGGTGACGTAGCGGCCGCCGGGACCCGCCAGGTAGACCACCGCGGCGGCGATGTCCTCGGCCTCGCCGTACCGTCCCAGCGCGGTGAGGGAGCGCTGGAAGCCGGCGGTCTCGCCGCCGGCCGGGTTCATGTCGGTGTCGATCGGTCCCGGGTCCACGACGGTGGCGGTGATCCCGCGCGGCCCCAGCTCCCGCGCGAGCCCCTTGGTCAACCCGACGAGCGCGGACTTGGCCGTCGCCTGGAGGACGAAGTTCGCGCCGGGAACGCGCCCGTTGAAGCACGACCCGATGCTGATGATCCGCCCGCCGTCGCCCATGTGGCGCGCGGCCGCCCGGGCGGCCAGGAACACCGACCGGACGTCCACGGCGAGGACCCGGTCCAGTTCCTCGTCCGTCACCTCCGCCAGCGGGCCGTAGGCGAGGAAGCCCGCGTTGTTCACCAGGATGTCGATGCGGCCCAGTTCCCGCACCGTCCGCTCCACCGCCTCCTCCGCGGCGTCGGGACGGGTCAAGTCGGCCTGGACCACCGCGGCCCTGCCGCCGTCCGCCTCGATCTCCTCGGCGACCTTCCGCGCTCGGTCCGCCGCCTCGACGTAGGTCAACGCGACCGCCGCTCCCGCGCCGGCCAGCCGCTTCGCCGTCGCCGCGCCGATTCCGCGGCTCCCGCCGGTCACCAGCGCCACCTTGCCGGTCAGTTCACTCATCGCTGCTTCCCTCCCTGGACGATCCGCTCGTCATGGCGGCAAGGTAGGAGCTCACATTGGTGTCAGGTTCAAGTGGTCTTCACGGGGTGCGGAATGCGGATCGGTGAGCTGGCCCGGCGCAGCGGCGTGAGCGAGCGTTCCCTGCGCTACTACGAGGCGCAAGGACTGCTCCGCGCCGAACGGACGCCCGGCGGGCACCGGGACTACGGCGAGTGGGCGGTCGACCGCGTCGTCCGCATCCAGACCCTCTACGCCGCGGGCCTGAACAGCAAGAAGATCGCCCAGCTGCTGCCCTGCATGAGGGACGGCGACGGCCGGCCGAACGAGATCGCGACCCCGAAGCTCGTCGAGGAGCTCGCCGCGGAGCGCGACCGCATCAACCGCCTGATCGGCGATCTGGTCCGCTCGCGCGACGTCCTGGACGAAGTGATCGACACGGCGTCCGGGAGCGCGGCCGACGACCGGGCTCCGCTCGCCGCCCGTCCCTGACCGCCGGCGCCGGCGCGGATTCATCCGCGTGCCCGTGTTCCAGGGGCGCACTCGCACTGACGGATACACGAATGGCTCAGGGCCGCCGGACCGGGTGGTCTGGCGGCCCTGTGTGGCCGGGTTGTGTGGGGGTCAGGCTTTGTTGAAGGTGTGCTTGGCCCACAGGTAGGAGGCGAGGGCGATGGCGGTGCACCAGGCGGTGGCGATGGCGGCGTTGTTGCCGATGGGGGTGTCGAGGAGGAGGCCGCGGATGGTTTGCATGATGGGGGTGAAGGGCTGGTATTGGGCGAACCAGCGCAGGGCGGTGGGCATGGAGTCGGTGGGGACGAATCCGCTGCCCAGAAAGGGCAGCAGGACCAGGGGCATGGGGGCGTTGCTGGCGGCTTCGGGGGTGGAGGACTTCAGGCCGAGGGCGACCGATAGCCAGGTGATGGCGAAGGCGAACAGGGTGAGGATGGCGGTGGCGGCGAGCCAGTCGGTGGCGGTGGCGTGGGGGCGGAAGCCGATGGCCAGGGCGATGGCGATCAGGACGGTCATGCCGAGGAGTTGCTGGATGACGGCGGCGATGACGTGGCCGGTCAGGACTGAGGCGCGGGAGATGCGCATGGTGCGGAAGCGGGCGATGATGCCTTCGGTCATGTCGGTGGCGACCATGACGGCGGTTCCGGTGGCGCCGGTGGCCACGGCCATCAGCAGGATGCCGGGCAGTACGTAGTTGATGTAGGCGTCACGCCCCCCGCCGTGCCCGAGTCCGGTGCCGAGGGTTCCGCCCAGGACGTAGACGAACAGCAGCAGGATGATCACGGGGGTGATGATCAGCTGGACGGTCATGGAGGGGTAGCGGATCAGGCGCTTGAGCTGCCGGCCGACCATGGTGCGCGAGTCGCGTGCGGCGAGAGCGAGGGTGTTCATCGGGCGATCTCCTGCTTGCGGTCGTTGCTGTTGGCGCGGTCATCGGTGTCGGCGGGGTTGTGGGCGGGGTTGTGGGCGGGGTTGTGGGTGGGGGTTTGGCCGGT
>NZ_JABMCA010000150.1:0-5069 GCF_014706005.1 Actinomadura sp. RB99
CGGGCGGGCGCGGCTGGGCGCCCGAGGAGGGGCGCGGCGGTCCCGTCGCGCCGTCCGCCTCGGCGACGAGGGCGGTCCCGGCGTCCCCGCCGCCGCTCCCGCCGGAGCGCGGCCGCTCGTCCCGGGTGAACGGCGCAGGCTCGGCCGGGTCGGGCACCCGCTCGTCGTCCGGTCCGCGCGGCACCCGCGTGGCCGGCGGCGCGAACGGCGGCGCGAACGGCAACGGCGCGTCCACCGGGAACGGGGCGGCCGGCCTGCCGAAGGCGCCGCCCCCGGCGGGCAAGACGCCGCGCAAGGGTGCGCCGAAGGGCCGCTCGGACAAGCCCGCGGAGGGCGACAAACGCCCGGCCTCCGACATAGCCGCCGACCTGTGGCCGGACGGCGGTGACCCGACCCGCACCGCCGAGGACCCGCTGTACCTGCTCGGCGGCAAGGTGCCTGGCGCGGACAAGCCGTCGCCCGGCGCCGACAAGCCGGTGGCCGACAAGCCCGTGTCCGACAAGGGCCGGGGCGGCAAGCCGGAGCCGGGCACCGGGGCCGGCAAGGGAAAAGGCGACTCGTCCCTGATGCACTACGACCTGGACAGGTGACCCAGGGGGCTTCGGGACGGAGCGTGAGCACCCCTGAGAGCACGGTCGAGGCGAGCGCGGTCGAGATGAGCTCGGTCGAGGCGAGCACGGCCGAGACCGCGATCGACCTTCCCGCCGTGCCCGACCCGGCGCCCGCCGCACCCGCCGCGGGAGGCCGCGGCAAGCGGATGGCGGGGAAGGCCGGCCGGCTGCTCGCGTCCGCGGGCGGCGCCGTCGCCGTGCAGTTCGTCACCGCGGGCGGCAGCCTCGTCGTGCAGTCGCTGGCCGCCCGCACGCTCGGCGCGTCCGGCTACGGCGCGTACGCGCTGCTCTTCTCGATCATCGTCATGATCACCTCGGTGCAGACCAGCTGGGTCGGTGACACCCTCACGGTGTTCGACCGGTTCGAGCCGCGGGTGCGCGGCGCGCTGCTGCTGTCGGTCGGCGGCACCGTGGTCGCCGGCGCGGCCGTGGGCGCGGTCGTCGCGGCCGTCATGCACCTCGCCGGGCCGCTCGGCATCGCGCTGTTCGCGCTCTCGGTGGCGCTGTGGCTGCTGGAGGAGACCGGGCGGCGGATCTTCACCGCGCGGATGGAGTTCTGGCGGCTGACCGTCAACGACGCCTGCTACCTGCTGACGACGCTCGCGGTGCTCGGCGGCTCGCTCGGCGCCGGCGCGGACGCCTCGGTGGAGCTGCTGCTCGCCTCCATGTGCGCGGGGTCGGCGGCCTCGATCCTGCTGGCCCGGGTGCGGCTGCCGCGCGAGGAGTACGCGCTCGCCCCGCTGCGCGGCACCGCGTTCCGGGAGATCCTCGCGTTCTCCTGGTGGCGGTCGGTGCAGGCCGGCATCCGGCCGACCGCGCTGCTGCTCGCCCGCGTGATGATCGCCGGGTTCGCGTCCACCGCCGCGCTGGCCGGGGTGGAGGCGGCGCGGCTGCTGCTGTCGCCCGCGCTGACCTTCGTCAACGGCGCCGGCTGGTTCCTGCTCGGCGACTTCGCCAAGGCGGAGAAGGCCGGCCGGCCGATGCGGGCCCGGCAGGCGGTGCGGGCGTGCGGGCTGATGTCGGGGATCGCGCTCGTGATGAGCCTCGGCGGGATCCTGCTGGTGGGCTGGCTCGGCCCGGTCGTGACCGGCGGCTCGTTCGAGGTGGACCGGGTGGCGCTCGGCGGCTGGGCGCTCTACTCGGTGTGCTTCTCCTGCACGCTGCCGCTGGCCAGCCTGGCGACGGCCCGCAAGCAGTCCCGCTCGGTGTTCGTGATCCGCGGTGTGGAGAGCCTCAGCGGCCTCGCGGTGCTGCTCGGCCTGCTGGCCGCCGACCCCGGGCACGCCGCGATCGCGCCGTACTGCCTGGGCGCGGGCGGGATCGTCTCGGCGGTGATGCTGTGGCGGATGCTGCGCAAGGGCGACCCGCCGCGCGGAGGCGGCGGGACGGTGCCGGCGCCTGCGGGCGCGGAGCCCCGGGAGCCCGGAGCCCCGGCCCGGACGGCGGGATCAGGGGACCAGCTCGTCCGCTGACGCGGGGACGCGCTCGCGGCCGTTCCGGGCACCCGCCGACCGTTCCGTGCGGCGGCGCCCGGCCAGCCAGACGGCGGCCGTCCCGGCGCCCAGCACGACCACCGTCCACGCGATCGGGACGGCGCCGACGTCGAACATCTTCAGCGCGGACGCGACGAGCACCAGCGCCAGCACGCGGCGGATGAGGCCGCCGGGGGCGCGCGAGGAGATCTTGGAGCCGAGGTAGACGCCCGGGATCGAGCCGACCAGCAGCGCGGCGGTGACCTGCATCTGGAAGTCGCCGAACAGCAGGTGGCCGAGCGCGGCGGCGAACACCAGCGGCACCGCCTGGAGCAGGTCGGTGCCGACGAGCTGGTTGGCCTTGAGCGTCGGGTACAGGGCGAGCAGCGCGACGATGATCAGCGAGCCGGAGCCGACCGAGGTGATGCCGACGACCAGGCCGCCGACGAGCCCGATCAGCACGGTCGGCACGGGCCGGATCTTGATCTCGGGGGTCTCGCCGTCCGCGGTGCCGGGGCGGTGCCGGTCGCGCCGCGCGAGCACGCCGCGGACGGCCAGCCCGGCGGCGGCGATGAGCAGCGCGACGCCCATCGCCTTGCTGATCAGGTTCTCCACCCCGTCGCCGTGGCCGAGGGCGCGGGCCAGCAGCACGCCGCAGAACGCCGCGGGCACCGAGCCGGCGCACAGCCAGCCGACGAGGCGCATGTTGATAGTGCCCTGCCGGTAGTGCACGGCGCTGCCGACGGGCTTCATCACCGCCGCCGCCACGAGGTCGCTGGAGACCGCGGCGAGCGGGCTGACGCCGAAGAACGTCACGAGCATCGGGGTCATGAGCGCGCCGCCGCCCATCCCGGTCAGTCCGACGACGATGGCGACCAGGAACGAGCCGAGGGCCATGGTCCAGTCGAAGTCCACGCGCCTTCACCCCCCTACGGCGGCATGACCTACCTGCTATATAGGAAAACTCGCCTAGTACAGTACGGGACCGCACCCGGGTCTGTTAACCCGGGTGTACCCCAACAAACGCGACTAGATTGACGATCTACGCCTCAAGGGGCCAAAGGGGACTATTCGGTCCGGAGCCAGCCGCCCGCGACGAGCAGCTCGAGGACCCGCCCCACCGCCTCGTCCGGCGGCATCGCCGAGGTGTCCAGCACCAGGTCGGCGTCGTCCGGCACCTCGTACGGGTCGGAGATCCCGGTGAACTCCGGGATCTGCCCCGCCCGCGCCTTGGCGTACAGGCCCTTGCGGTCGCGCCGCTCGCACTCCTCCAGCGGCGTCGACACGTGCACCAGGATGAAGTCGCCCGCCGCCGACACCATCCGGCGCACCTCCGCGCGGGTCGCCGCGTACGGCGCGATCGGCGCGCAGATCGCCACCCCGCCGTGCCGGGTGATCTCCGCCGCGACGAACCCGATCCGCCGGATGTTCAGGTCGCGGTCGGCCTTGGAGAACGTCAGGCCCGCCGACAGCATCCGCCGGACCACGTCCCCGTCCAGCAGCGTGACCGTCCGGCCGCCCCGCTCGACCAGCGCGTCCGCCAGGCCCCGCGCCACCGTGGACTTGCCCGAGCCCGACAGGCCCGTGAAGAACACCGTGACGCCCCGCGAGTGCTTCGGCGGGCGGGCCCGCGCCAGCTCGGCGGCCACCGCCGGCGGGGTGAACCAGTCCGGGACGGGCTCGCCCGCGTCCAGCAGCTCGCCGAGCCGCTCGGCGGTCAGCTCCGCCTGCACGTGGTCGGGCTCGATCCGCGCCACCGGACGCCAGATCTCCACGTCCGCGTCATAGGCCCACGGCTCGGGCACCACGACCGGGACCGCGGTGCCCTCCATCTCCTGCTCGGCGAGCAGGTGCGTGGCGCCGTAGGCGGCGGCGACGTGCGCGCGCAGGAGCAGATCGCGCTCGTGGTCGCCGCGCGGCGGCAGCGGCACCGGGATGATCCGCGTCCCGTCCGGCAGCTCCTTGCGGACGCCCAGCAGCGCCCGGACGAGCGACTCGTCGTGCTCGCCGCTCAGCAGCGGCAGCACCAGCACCTGCGCGCCCAGCCGCTCGGCGACCTGGCGGACCTGGCCGAGCTGCTTGCGGTGCAGGGGTTCGCGGGCCGCGACCGCGAGGACCGGGCCGTCGACCGGGTCCAGCTCGTCGGGACGGCGGCGCAGCGAGTGGAACGGTCCGTGCGCGGGGGAGCGGAGCGGCTCCAGCGGACCCGCCAGCCGCCAGCCCTGGGACGTGGGGTCCTGCCAGGCCTCCGCGACCTTCAGGACCGCCAGCGGCACGCCCTCCGGGTCCTGAAGGACGAGCCGCTCGTGCGCGGTCAGCTCCTCGGGTACCGCCAGGGTGACCGGGACCGGCCACGGCGTCCCGTCGGCGAGCCGGCCGCCGGCGATCACCATCGCGGCGTCGAACGAGCCGAGGAAGCCGGTCAGCGGCCGGTACACGCCCGCCAGCAGCAGCTCCAGGTCGGCGAGCTCCACCGCGTCCGGAGCCCAGCCGGGCAGGTCGCGCAGCGTGTCGGGAAGGCCGGCTTCGGCGGTCACCGCGGTCTCCGATCCCGCCCGGCGCGCACGCCGGGCCGATGCAGGTCAAGGGTCGATTTTCCGCCAAATTACTGCGGTCGCGCCGGTGCCCGCACCTCCGCCCCCGTCAGATCACCCGGGCGAAGCGGTTCTCCGGCTTGCGGATGACGAGCGTGACGTCGCTGTGGTCTGCGGTGAGGCGGCCCCGGCTGGCCGCCGACACCAGCCGGCACAGCAGGTCGGTGAGGCCGGTTCCGGCCCCGAGCGCGTCGATGGCCTGCCGGGAGGTGTACTCCTCGGCGATCATCAGCCCGCGCATCACGCAGTACCACTGCATGCCCTGCCGGGACGCGACCCGGTCGTAGATCGCGGGCGGCGGCTGGAGCCGCCGGACCCGACCGTCGCGCGCCTCGGCCGCCGGGGCCCGCCGCCCCTCCCGCCGCGGGGCGGGCCGCTCCCGCCCGGCCGCG
>NZ_JABMCA010000151.1:0-4668 GCF_014706005.1 Actinomadura sp. RB99
CCGCCGCCCGGCCCGCCGCCGCCCCGGCCGCCCCCGCCGCCCAGAACGCCGCCGCCGACGTGGTGATCGTCGGCGCCGGGCTGTCCGGCCTCGCCGCCGCCCGCGACCTGGTCGCCGCCGGGCGGTCCGTGATCGTCCTGGAGGCCCGCGAGCGGCCCGGAGGCCGCGTGTACGGCATGCCGCTCGGCGACGGCACCACCAGCGAGGGCGGTGCCGAGTTCATCGGCCCGACCCAGGACCGCATCGCCGCGCTCGCCCAGGACATGGGCGTCGCCACGTACCCGACCTACAACACCGGCCAGAACGTCTACTACCGCAACGGCAAGCGGTCCCTGTACGCCACCGACGGCGTCCTGGGAGCGGTCCCGCCCGACTGGGGCGTGGTCGACCTCGAAGTCGCGCTGCTGAAGCTCGGCAGCATGGCGAAGGACGTCCCTGTCGGGCAGCCGTGGAAGGCCGCCAAGGCCGAGGAGTGGGACGCGCAGACCTTCTACACCTGGTCCCGGTCCAACTCGCTGAGCAGCGGCGCGCGGTTCCTGATGGACGAGTTCATCAGCTCGACGATGTCGGTGCGCTCGCAGGACGTGTCGCTGCTGTACGTCCTGAACTACATCGCGTCGGCGGGCAACGAGGGCAATCCCGGCTCGGTCGACCGCCTCATCGACACCAAGGGCGGCGGGCAGGAGTCCCGGTTCGTCGGCGGGTCGCAGGAGGTCCCCGTCCGGCTGGCCGCCAAGCTCGGCGACATCGTCCGCTACAACACGGCGGTCCGGTCGATCTCGACCGACGGCGGCGGCGTCACCGTCGCGGCGGACGGGCTCACGGTGTCGGCGAAGCGGGTCGTCGTCGCGATGTCCCCGGCCATCGCCGGGAAGATCGACTTCTCGCCGGCGCTGCCCGCGGCCCGCGCGCAGCTGATGCAGCGCTACCCGATGGGCTCGGTCTGCAAGTTCGTCGCCGTCTACGACACGCCGTTCTGGCGCGCGGACGGGCTGACCGGGCAGGCCGTCTCCGACAGCGGCGCGATCGACGCGACGTTCGACAACAGCCCGCCGGACGGGTCGCGCGGGATCATGATGGGCTTCATGAACCAGGCCAACATCCGCGGGCTGGACGGGGCCTCGGCGGACGAGGTGCGGGCCGCGGGCCTCGCCTCGTTCGCGACGTTCTTCGGCGACAAGGCCAAGAGCCCGGTGCGGACGGCGTTCCAGCGCTGGGACAACGAGACGTGGAGCGGCGGCGGCCCGGTCGGCGTCGCCCCGCCCGGCGTCCTCACCGGCTTCGGCGAGGCGCTGCGGGCGCCGTGCGGGCCGATCCACTGGGCGGGCACCGAGACGTCCGACTACTGGACCGGCTACATGGACGGCGCGGTCCGCTCCGGCGAGCGCGTCGCCAAGGAGGTCGACGCCGCCCTCTGACCGCCGGACGCGCCGGCTCGCGGCGGGTCGCCGTCATGCGCGTCGCCATGACGGCGACCGCCGCTGCCCGGCGGAGGGGTCAGAGGGCGGCGGACGGGTCAGAGGTCGGCGGCCATCTGCTTGACCTTCTCGATGAGGGCGATGCGGCCCTTGTGGTCGCCGGCGATCGGCGACACGTTCAGCGTGGTGATGCCGGACTCCTTCATCGCGGCGAGCCGCTCGCGGACGTGGCCCTCGGAGCCGATCAGCGACATCTTCTCCAGCAGCTCCTGCGGGACCTTCGCGGCGGCCTCGTCCTTCTTGCCGTCGAGGTAGAGGTCCTGGATCTCCTCGGCCTCCTTCTCGAAGCCGTACCGGCGGGCGAGGTCGTTGTAGAAGTTCTTGCCCTTGGCGCCCATGCCGCCGATGTAGAGCGCGGCCATCGGGCGGCCGAACTCCAGGTAGCCCTGCACGTCGTCGCCGATGGCGAGCGCGGCCTGGCCGACGACGTCCAGCTCGCCGAGGGACGGGTCGCGCTTGGCCCTGCCGGCGGCGAGCGAGGCGCCCCAGACGTCGGCGGCCTTCTCCGGCATGTAGAAGATCGGCTCCCAGCCGTCGGCGATCTCGGCGGTCAGCTCGACGTTCTTCGGGCCGATCGCGGCGACCATGATCGGGATCTGGGCGCGCACCGGGTGGTTGATCAGCTTGAGCGCCTTGCCGAGGCCGGTGCCGCGCTCGGGGGGCAGCGGCAGCGTGTAGTGCTTGCCCTCGTGCTGGACGCGCTCGCGCCGCCACACCTTGCGGCAGATGTCGATGATCTCGCGGGTGCGGCCGAGGGGCGCGGTGTAGGGGACGCCGTGGAAGCCCTCGATGACCTGCGGGCCGGACGCGCCGATGCCGAGCGTGAAGCGGCCGTCGGAGACGTAGTCCAGGCCGGCGGCGGTCTGCGCGATCGCGGTGGGCGTGCGGGAGTAGATGTTCAGGATGCCGGAGCCGATCTCCAGCCGCTCGGTCTTGGCCGCGATGTACCCCATCTGGCTGACCGCGTCGAAGCTGTAGGCCTCCGGCACGTAGACGATGTCGAGGCCGGCCTTCTCGAAGTCGGCCAGCTCCTCGACGGTGTCCTTGAACCCGCTGCCCGCGTAGTTGAGCCCCATCCCGATGCGCATCCGGGCGTCCCTTCCTAAAACCGAATCAGATTCCAGTCGAACGTAACCTACTCCGCGCCGCCCGCCGGAGCGAGGGCCCGTCGCCATGGCTCCGGCGCCGTGGGCCGGTGCCGTGCTAGCCGAGCGCCGGGCCGCGCAGGGCCTCCAGCGCGGGCCGGTACAGGTCCGCGCGGATCTTGCCGACCACCCGGCCGTCCTTGCCGGCCAGCGACGCGGCCAGGTCCAGCGCCGCGGGCAGCACGCCCGCCTCGTCCGCCGTCCGCTGGACGATCCCGGCCGCCATCGCCTGCTCGGCGTCGTACCGGCGGCCCGTGATCATGGCCTCGTGCGCGGTGCGCTTCGGCAGCCGCGCGGCGATCAGCGCGTTCATTCCCGGCGTGAACGTCATGCCGAGGTCGACCTCGGGCAGGCAGAAGTAGCCGCGGTCGGAGCGCATGACGGCGAAGTCGTGGGCGAGGGCCAGCATGCCGCCGCCCGCGAACGCGTGCCCGTTGACGGCGGCGACCGTCGGCATCGGCAGCTCCAGCAGCCGCGCGTAGAGGGCGTGGATGCGGCTCAGGTAGGGCTCGAACTCGTCGCCGTGGGCGCCCAGCCACTCCAGGTCGAGGCCGTTGGAGTAGAACTTGCCGGTGCCGGTGGTGATCAGGGCGCGGGGGCCCTCGGCCTTCTCGACGGTGTCGAGCGCGCCCTCGACGGCGCTGAGGAAGTCGGGGCCGAACCGGTTCTCGCCGTCGTCGAAGCGCAGGATGTGGACGTCGCCGTCGCGCCGCAGGTCGATCACGCTGGTCTCCTTCGTCGGTGCCTGAGCAGACCCTACTGGTCGGTAGCCGGCGGGAAGATCATGCAGGTCGTGGTGCCGTGCGCGACGAGCCTGCCGTCCTGGTCCACGATCCGCCCCTCGGCGGTCGCGATCTTCCGTCCGACATGGACCGTCGTTCCCTCGCAGGTCAGCCTGCCACCCTCCAGCGGCACCGCGCGGACGAAGTTGACCTTCAGTTCCAGCGTCGTGTAGCCGGCGCCCTCGGCCAGCGAGGTGTGCACCGCGCAGCCCATCGCCGAGTCCAGCAGGGTGGACAGCACACCGCCGTGCACGGTGCCGAGCGGGTTGCTGAAATCGGTGCGCGGCGCGAGCGAGAAGACGACCCGCCCCGGCTCCAGCTCCTCCGCCGCCATGCCGAGCAGCGCGCCGATGCCGTACCCCTCCTCGGCGCCCTTGTTGATCAGCGCCTTCAGCTGCTCGAGGCCCGCCGTGGTCGGCGTGGTCGTGATCGGCGTGGTCGTGGTCGTGGTGGTCGGCGTGCCCGCCATCGCTCCGCTCCCTCCGGGTGACGCTAGGTATGACGTCCGTCATAAGCACCGTGGGCTATGACGGTCGTCATGGTCAATGCGAGAAGCTTATGATGAATGTCATAATCGGTGCATGGGCACCGACAGCCGGGAACGCATGGTGCGCAGCGCCGCCTACCTCTTCCGCGAGCGCGGCTACAGCGGCACCGGGTTCCGCGACGTCATCGCGCACAGCGGCGCGCCGCGCGGGTCGATCTACCACCACTTCCCCGACGGCAAGGCGCAGCTCGCCGAGGAGGCCGTCCGCTACGCCGGCGAGTTCCTCAACGCGGGCATCCTCGCCGCCACCGAGGGCGGCGACGCCGCGTCCGCCGTGGACGCATTCGTCGGCTGGTGGCGGCAGGTGCTGATCAAGAGCGAGTTCCGGGCCGGCTGCCCCATCGTCGCCGTCACCGTGGAGAGCCACGACGACGCCCCGCAGCTGGCCTCCGCCGCCGCGGCCGCGTTCGACCGCTGGCAGGACACCCTCGCCACCGGCCTCGGCAACGCCGGCGTCCCCGACGACCGCGCCGCCCGCCTCGCCCGCCTCATCGTCGCCGCGGTCGAGGGCGCCACGATCCTCTGCCGCGCCCACCGCGACGTCGCGCCCCTCGACGACGTCGTCGCCGAGCTCAAGGAGATGACGAGGAACGCCGTCGAGGACGACTAGCTGTTCTGTCTACGGAGGTTGTGGACGCGGGGACACGGTTGGATGATCTTGGAATGAGGGAGGGCCTCCGGGTTCGGTGTGGATTGCGACATCTACGCCGGTACCG
>NZ_JABMCA010000152.1:0-4217 GCF_014706005.1 Actinomadura sp. RB99
CGATCTCGCCGACCCCGAGCGCGCGGGGGCGCTGGCGGCGCTGCGCGCGCTCAGCGCCGCGCACACCTGCGACACGGCGGGCGGCGGCGTCCCGTCCGTGCTCGCCGCCGACCTGGCGGCCCTGGAGGCGAAGGTCAGCGCGCACACCCGCCGCCGTTCCGGCGGGCCGCCCGGCCCGGAGGCCCCCGAGCCCGCCGAGATCGCCGCCGCGCTCGGCGACCGCGCCCTCGTCGAGCTGGTCGCCGTCGGCGCCGAGCTGCACGCGGTGACCGTCGCCGGCGGCCGGACCCGCAGGCACCGGCTCGGCGACCGCGACGCCGCCGCCCGCGAGACGGGCCTGATCCGCTACGCGCTGGGCCGCCTCGCGAGCGCGGACGACCCCGCCGCGCTCACCGCCGCCGCCGAAGCCGCCGAACGGCTCGACCGGCTCCTGCTGGCGCCGGTACGGGCCGACATCGGCGACCGCGACCTGGTGATCGCCCCGGCGGGTCCGCTGCACGGCCTGCCCTGGGCGGTGCTGCCGTCGCTGGCGGGACGCCCGTTCACGGTCGTCCCGTCGGCCGCGGCCTGGCTGCGCGCCCGCGCCGACCGTCCGTCCGGCGGCCGCGCCGTCCTGGTCGCGGGACCCGGCCTCGCCCACGCCGGGCGCGAGATCGCCGCGCTCCGCCGCGTCCACGCCGACGCGCTCGTCATAGACGGCTTGGAGGCGCGCGCGGAACCCGTCCGCGACGCGCTGGACGGCGCCGCGCTCGCCCACATCGCCGCCCACGGCGAGTTCCGCGAGGGCAATGCGCTGTTCTCGCGGCTGCGGCTCGCCGACGGGCCGCTGACCGTCCACGACCTGGACGCGCTCGCGGCGCCGCCGCGACTGGTGGTGCTGTCGGCGTGCGACATCGGCCGCTCCGACGAGGGCGACGCCGCCGTCGGGATGGCGGGCGTGCTGCTGGCCCTCGGCGCCGCCACGGTGATCGCCAGCGTCGCGCCCGTCCGGGACGCCACGACACCGGAGTTCATGGCGGCGTTCCACGCCGGGCTGGCGTCGGGGCTACCGCCGTCCCGCGCGCTCGCCGCCGTGCCGCGCCCGCCCGGCGCGGCAGGCTTCCTCTGCTTCGGCTCAGGCTGACGACCGGCCCGTGGCCGGCCGGGACCACCCGGACCGGCCACCGGCCGTCATGTCAGGAATCGCCCGTCGCGACGGGATTGGCAGGGTCGGCGACCCAGTTCGACCAGGATCCGACATAGAGGGCCGCGGGTATCCCCGCGAGGTGGAGCGCCAGGATCTCGTGCGCCGCCGTCACCCCGGAACCGCAGTAGGCGCCGACGTCCAGCGCGTCGGTCGCGCCGAGCTGCGCGAACCGCTCGCGCAGCAGCTCCGGCGGCAGGAACCGGCCGTCCACGCCGACGTTCCCGGACGTCGGAGCGTTCCGAGCGCCCGGGATGTGCCCGGCGACCGGGTCGACGGGCTCGGTCTCACCGCGGTACCGCTCGGCGGCGCGGGCGTCCAGCAGCACCCCCGTCGTCGCCAGCGCGGCGGCCCCCTCCGCGTCCAGCACGGGCAGCCGGCCCGGGCGGGCGAAGAAGTCGCCCGGCTTGACGTCCGGCTCCTCGGTGGTGACCGGGTGGCCCGCCTCCGTCCAGGCCCGGTAGCCGCCGTTCAGCACGCGGACCTTGTCGTGGCCGAAGTAGCGCAGCGACCACCAGACGCGCGCCGCCGCCGTGGAGTCGGCGTCGTCGTAGACCACGACGAGCCGGTCCCCCGACACGCCGGCGCGGCGCATCGCGGCCTCGAAGCCACCGGACGGGGGCAGCGGATGGCGCCCGGCCGGCCCCGGCGGCCCGGCCACGTCGCGGTCCAGGTCGACGAACACGGCTCCGGGGAGGTGGCCCTTGCGGTAGGAGTCGATTCCCGGCGGCCCCGCCAGATGCCAACGCACGTCCAGCAGGACCAAGGGGGTCTGCTGCCGGAGCAGCCGGTCCAGCGCGGGCACTTCGATGAGAGGGTGCACATCGCCAGTTTGACCTTCGTCGCCCTGATTGAGGAGGGGCTCGGCGGGGTTCGTCACGACCGGCAGCCTACGCACCACCGGCCCCGGGACACGCCGTGCGCACGGATTCCACGACGGCCCAGGTCAGCGCCGGGGACGGCAGCGGGTCGGAGGCGGCGGCGCGGTCAGGGGCGGGTCGCCGTCAGCAGCGGGACGATCTGCTCGGCCGCCACGAGCGAGCCGTGCATGCCGACCATCCGGGTCAGCCAGGGCTCCCGCTCGGACGCCACGATCGCCAGGTCCGTGTGCGGCACCGCGATCACGTCGCCGATCCGCTCGGCCATCCCCGGGGCGAGCGGGCCGAACCAGCCGTCCGCCACCGCCTTCTCGCGCGGCACGACCCACGCCCGGTCGCCGACCAGCGCCGTCCACGCGGCGAAGACGTCGTCATGGGCGCCCGGCTCGCTGTAGACGTACCGGCAGCGCGCGTCGCCGCCGAGCAGCGCCACGCCCTCGCCCAGCTCCGGGACGGTGTCGGCGTCGATCCGTTCCACCGGGTCCACCATGCCGTGGTCGGCGGTCACGTACAGCGCCGACCCCGGCGGCAGGACGGCGGCGAGCTCCTGCACGAGGACGTCCACGAACCGCAGCTGGTGCCGCCACTCGGCGGACCCCACCCCGAACCTGTGCCCCGTCGAGTCGAGATCCGGGTGGTAGACGGTCACGAGCGACCGGTCGCCGCGCCGCAGCGCCCGCTCGGCCCGCCCGACGAGCTGGCCCAGGCTGTCCGCCGCGACGTAGTCGGCGCCGCGGGTCGTGGCCCGGCTGAGCGGCGAGTCCCGGTACAGGCCGAGGGACACGTAGGAGGCCGCGACGCCCGCCGCCGCGGCCCGCTGGTAGATCGTCGGCGCGGGCTGGAAGCGCTCCGGGTCGACCGAGTCGTCCCGCCAGCGCAGGCAGTTCAGCAGCCGCCCCGTGCCCGGGATCGCGACCTGCACGCCCAGCAGGCCGTGCCCGCCGGGCGGCAGGCCGGTGCCGAGCGACCCGAGGCTGGTGACGGTCGTGGCGGGGAACCCCGCGCTGATCGGCCCGCCGCCCATCGCGGTCAGGTACGGCGCCTCGTCCGGATGGGCGCGGAGCTGCTCCCAGCCGAGCCCGTCGATCACCAGCACGCACGCGCGCGGCAGCGCGGGCAGGCCGAGCGCGTTCACCGCGTCCGGGACGCCCAGCGCGGCCAGCACCGACACCGGGACGTCGGCGAGCGCGCCCGTCCCGTAGCCGGGCACGGGCGGCGGCGGGGCTCCGCTCACCGGCCGCTCACCGCGCGGTCGCCGCGGACAGCTCCTCGGCGAAGGCCAGCACCTGCGCGACGGCGTCCGCGCCGTCGGCGGCCTCGCTCACCCGCAGCGACAGGTCGTCGGCGGTGACGCTGCCGGTGTAGCCGTGGTCGGCCTCGCAGTTCTCGTCGCCGCAGGTCGCGGGCTCCAGGTCGATGTGCGCGATGGCGCCCCACCCGATCGTCAGCACCACCTCGGTCGGCGGCACCCCCGGCACGTACGAGGCCGGGTCCGGGACGACCCGCGTTACCGCGACCGACTGGACGCGCTCCAGCTTCACCGCCTCCGTGGTCGTGGACGCGTGCGGGCGCTCCATGCCCTCGCCGGGCGGGTGCTCGTCGGTGTGGCACACCAGCAGCCGGCTCGCCGACAGCACGAGCACCGTCACGTGCCGCCGGACCTCCATCGCGGGGTCGAACGTCGCCTCGTGGTGCACGACGTACGCGACGACGCGCTCGTCCCCTATGGCCGACTCGACCGCGTCCGCGACCAGGGCCGGGTAGTAGCCGCTGCGCTCGATCGCCGTGCGCAAACCATGAGCGGTCGCTCGGGTTTCCCTCATGCCCCTATCCTGCCCTGTCCGGGGCCGGACGCGCACATGCCCGGCCAGGCGGGAGATCACCGGCGCGACTCCATGATCACGAGCCAGGGCGGCCCCTGGCGGCGGCCTCGGCGCAGGGCCGGAGCGCGGGCCGCACGGGTACCCGACGGGCACGCGGGTACGGGGGTCATATGGACGAGAAAGAGCCGCTGCCGACCCCGCAGCCGGTGCCCCCGCCGACACCGGATCCCGCCCCCGCGCCGGAACCGCTGGTCCCGCCGACCGAGCCGCCGCCCGGCCCGATGCCGGGCCCCGGCCCCCAGCCGCCGAGGCCCGTGCCGCCGGGGCCCGCGC
>NZ_JABMCA010000153.1:0-3611 GCF_014706005.1 Actinomadura sp. RB99
GGCCCGTCCCGGCGCCCGCGCCGGCGGTGGAGGAGACCGCGCCGCCGGTGGCGCCGGTGCCCGCCGCGGAGCCGGCCGGGAGGCCGGAGGGGCCGGCGGTGGCGCAGGCGTGGGCGCGGCTGCTCGCGGCGATGGTGGTGGTGATCGGGGTCGGCGTCGCGGTGATGATGCCGATCATGGGCCTGCTGCTGACCCTGGTCGCGGTGACGGCGCTGCGGGCGGCGACGTCCGACACGGTCGCCGGGTGGGCGTCGGCCTTCGGACGGACGGCGCTGACCGTCCCGTACGCGGCGGTGCTGGCGGCGGCGGTGCCGCTCGGGCTGGCGGCGGCGTCGGTGATCGGCGGGGAGATCGACTCGCTGGGCGCCTGCGCGCTCGGCGCGGGGGCGGGGGCGGCGGTGCTGTGGACGGCGCCGGGTGTCAGCGCGCCGCGCCGGCAGCTGGAGCGGATGTTCATGGCGGTCGCGGGCAGCCCGCGGCGGATCGCGGTCGCGGGGGTGGCGCTGGGCGTGCTCGCGCTGGTCGCGGTGGTCGGGGCGATGTCGCTGATGCCGAGCTTCGCGCCGATGTACGGGCTGCAGAGCACGCTGGAGCGCTCGATGGACCGGCTGCAGAACGCCCTGGACCGCGGGTGAGCGGTGCCCGCGTCACGCCGTCCGCTGGACGGGACGGGCCCGGCAAACCCGGTGGGCACGTGGGTAAGGTCTCACGAACTGGGATTTGCCAGTAGGCTACCGATGAGTAACATTTGTCGTGCACGGCCGAACCGGGGACCCGGCTCCGAAGCACGTTCGGGTGTTTGGCAGGCTGTGACAGCGAAACGCATGTCCGCGTCGACCCGTCATGGGCGGCGCCCCTCTGTCCGCTTACCCCAGCGGCCAACTGAGTGCAGGGAGGTCGGCCACCGGCCATGAACATCGTCGTCCTGGTGAAGCAGGTTCCCGATACGGAGAGCCCGCGCAAGCTGAAGTCCGATGACAGCACGCTCGACCGCGCTGCCGCGGACGGTGTCATCAACGAGCTCGATGAGTACGCCATCGAAGAGGCGCTGCGCATCAAGGAGGCCCAGGGCGGCGAGGTGACCGTTCTGACCATGGGCCCGGACAAGGCCACCGACTCCATCCGCAAGTCGCTGGCGATGGGCGCCGACAAGGCCGTCCACCTCGTGGACGACGCCCTCGCCGGCTCCGACGCGCTGCAGACCTCCTACGCGATCCAGCAGGCCCTCGGCCGCACCGGCTTCGACCTGGTGATCCTCGGCTCGGAGTCGACGGACGCGCGCACCGGCGTGCTCGCCGCGATGCTCGCCGAGCGGCTCGGCGTGCCGCAGGTGTCGCTGGCCAACAAGGTCGAGATCGACGGCTCGTCCATCAAGGCGCAGCGCGTCACCGACTACGGCTTCGACCGCGTCGAGGCGACCCTGCCCGCGGTGGTCTCCGTGGTCGAGAAGATCAACGAGCCGCGCTACCCCTCGTTCAAGGGGATCATGGCGGCCAAGAAGAAGCCGGTCGAGACGCTCGGCATCGCCGACGCCGGCATCGACGCCGCGCAGGTCGGCCTGGCGAACGCGGCCACCGAGGTGGTCGACTTCGCCGAGGCCCCGCCGCGCGCGCAGGGTCAGATCGTCACCGACGAGGGCGACGGCGGCGTGAAGATCGCCGAGTTCCTCGCGTCGAAGAAGTTCGTCTGACCGAGGAAGGGGATTAGAACAATGGCTGAGATTCTCGTCCTCGTCGACCACGTCGACGGTGAGGTCAAGAAGGTCGCCCTCGAGCTGCTGACGCTGGCGAACAAGCTGGGCGAGGCCTCCGCGGTATGGATCGGCCCGGGCGCCGACGGTGCCAAGGACAAGCTCGGCGAGTACGGCGCCGCGAAGGTCTACGTCGCCGCCGACGAGGAGCTGACCTCCTACGTCGTCGCGCCGAAGGCCGCGCTGCTCGCGCAGCTCGTGGCCGACAAGTCGCCGGCCGCGGTGCTGGTCTCCGCGACCGCGGAGGGCAAGGAGATCGCGGGCCGCCTGGCGGTCAAGACCGGCTCCGGCGTGCTCACCGACGTGGTGGACGTCGCCGACGGCTTCGTCGCCGAGCACTCCATCTTCGGCGGCGGGATCATCGCGCACGCCAAGGTGAAGACCGGCACGCCGATCATCGCCGTGCGCCCGAACTCCGTCGCCCCCGAGGCGTCCCCGGCCACCCCGGCCGAGGAGGCGGTGTCGGTGACCCTGTCGGACGCCGACAAGGCCACGAAGATTGTGGAGAAGGTCGTCCAGGAGAAGGGCGAGCGCCCGGACCTGACCGAGGCCGCGATCGTGGTCTCCGGCGGCCGCGGCGTCGGCGGCGCCGAGAACTTCAAGATCATCGAGGGCCTGGCCGACTCGCTCGGCGCGGCCGTCGGCGCGTCCCGCGCCGCGACCGACGCCGGCTGGTACCCGCACTCGTTCCAGGTCGGCCAGACCGGCAAGACCGTGTCGCCGCAGCTGTACGTCGCGGTCGGCATCTCCGGCGCCATCCAGCACCGGGCCGGCATGCAGACCTCGAAGACCATCGTCGCCATCAACAAGGACCCCGAGGCGCCGATCTTCGAGCTCGTCGACTACGGCGTCGTGGGCGACCTGTTCCAGGTCGCGCCGCAGCTCACCGAAGAGATCAACAAGCGCAAGTGACCTCTCCCGGACGCCCCGTCCCCGGAACGCTCCGGGGGCGGGGCGTCCGGCGTGTCAGGAGCGCGCCGGCCGCGGGTACGGGACGGCCGCCAGCAACTCCGGCTTGATCATGTCCTTGACCTCGGCGTAGGGGACGGTCGTGTCCTCCTCGCCGCACGCGGACGCGTAGCCGAGCAGCGCGCCGTAGAAGGCCACGCGCAGGCCGGTCGGCGTGAGCGCCATGCTGACGTCGCCGGTCCCCACGAACGCCGACGGGTTGTCGGTGCCGTGCGGCTGGATCGGCCCGGTCCCGGCGTCGACGTCGCTGTAGCAGTAGGTGCCGTGGGGCAGGTGCGCCTTGATCTTCCGGTCCAGCGGCGCGAGGCCCTGCCGCGTCGGGACGCGGAACAGGTCGAGCGGGCGGTAGGCGGCACCGGTCCGCAGGTCGACGGTCACGGCGGGCGAGTGGTCCCAGCCGGTTCCGCGCTCGCCCTGGAGGGAGACGGTGTACCAGACCGACAGCAGCCGGTCGCCGCGCATCAGGATCGCCGCCTTCACGACGTCGGTGTAGCCGCCCCTGCCGATCCCGGCGAGCCCCTTGCGGGTCTTGGCCCACCGCTCCTCGAGCGGCGCCCGCAGCGCCGCGTTGATCTTCCGGACGAGCGCGGGCCGCCCGCCCGAGACCGTGACGACCTGCCCCCGCGCCTGGAACGTCATCCCGCGGCCGAGGTCCTGCGGCGGTTCGTTCAGCGCGGCGAGCGCGGCCACGATCGGCTTCGGCTCCGGCTTGTCCTTCGCCTCCGCGACGTAGACGGCCGCGCCGGCGCCCGCCGCGACGACGGCGGCGCCGCCCGCGACCGCCGCGGCGCCCTTCGCGCCGAGCGCGCCGAGGACGCCCTTGCCGGCCGTGGCGGTCCCGGCCGTCCCGGCGCTCGCGCCGGATCCGCCCGCGGCGCTCGCGGCGCCCGCA
>NZ_JABMCA010000154.1:0-3438 GCF_014706005.1 Actinomadura sp. RB99
CGAGCAGAAATCCCGCGAATGGAAACTCGCCGCCCAGCGCATGGCCACCGCCGTCTCCGGCATGAGCAAGGTCATCGGCGAATCCCACGACATCCACCTCGGCGCCGAACGCCAGAACACCGCCATGTGGGGCGGCTGACCCCGCACCGGTAAGGACCACCGCGCATGCCTCCCCAAGACCCTCCGCCCGACCTCAGCCAACTCCTGCACCCGGGCGCCACGGCACCGGTCACGCCGTCCCCGGGCGGTCGCAACGGCCTCGATCCGATCATCACCGGCTTGGACCCGACCGCCGACCCCAAACCCGCCGGTTCCGGTGCCGGCACGGTGGAGGTCCACCGCCGGCAGCTCCTGCAGGTCGCCGCGGCCATGGGGGATGACCTCTCCAACCTGCAGCGCACCCTGACGGCCCTGAAGGTGCAGGTCGGCGAGGTCGGCCACTGGGACGTCGCGCAGCAGATGGGCCCCAAGGTGGAGACCGCGCACCAGAACATGATCTCCGCGCTGGACCGCTACTGCGCCGCCTACGCCGCAGCGATCAAGAGGATCACCGAGGCGGCGCACAACTACGGCAAGAGCGAGCAGAAGGCCACCGACGCCGCCCGCGGCGCAGGGCGGCCGCCCACGCACGTGACCCCCTGGCAGGACCAGTAGCACCGAGAAAGGCGGAGGACAGTTGGGCGGGCAGGCGTTCCACCAAGGGATCCGACCCGGGACGCTGGGACACGGGAACCCGGCGCAATACGACTACGCCACGATCGCCGGCTACCTCGAGCAGGCCCGGCCGGAAGGCCTCGGCGGCGTAGCGGAGGCCTACGCCATGGTCCAGAAGGCGCTGGGCGAGACCGAAGGCAACCTCGGCAAGCACGTGCAGCGCCTGAACATGATCTGGAAGGGCGGCGCCAAGGAACTCGGCATCGCCGACATGCGCATGCTCACCGAGGCCACCGGAACCCTCGCCACGGCCAGCGGCCAGTTCTCCACCGCGATGCACAGCGGCTACACCGCGATGAAGATCTCCCAGCACAGCATGCCGCCCACCTCCACCCCGCTCGGCACCCTCCCCAGCACCAACCCCGCCGAGGCCATGGCCACCAAACTGGCCGACGACAAAGCCGCCCAGCAACACCTCGCCAAAACCAACACCGCCCTAACCTCCGCCTTCGACCAGATCCCGTCCTCCGTGACCTTCGACCTCTCGACGACCGGTGAGGGGACCAAGAAGTTCGGAGGAACGGCATCTGGTGAGCCCCCGGCGAGTGCTGGTGTTCCTGCGGCGAACGGCCCTGGAACGCCAGGCGGAGGGGCAGGAGGCGCGGCAGGCGGCGGAGCGGGGGCCGGCGGAGCGGATTCGAGCGGCGGCCCAGCCTCTCGAGCTCCGAGCGGCCATGCGGTGCCCGCGCCTCACGGCGGATCCGCTGGGCCTCCGGCCGGCAATGGGCCGCGACTCGGCGACGGTCCGGGGAGGGGCGGCTCCGACCTTGCCGGTACACGGCCCGGCATGGACAACGCCCCCGAACCCACCTCACCGCCTTCAGTTGGGCCTGGTACCGGTCCCGAAAGGCCGTCGAGCCCAAGCTTCCCGGCCAGTCCTGGTGGAGTGGGGTACCCACTGCCCAACGATGGCGGCTTCAGCCAAAGGCCGCCTTCACGGCCGTCCCCCACGATCGGCAGCCCGGCGCCGCGGCTCCCGTCGATGCGAATTCCCGGGGACGGAGGTATCCCGCCGACGCGGCCAGGCATGGGTCCGTTGAGCGCGGGTGGTGTCATCGGACGAAACGGCGCTCCATCTTTGGGAGAGACAGGAGCAGGCCCGGCCGGCTCTCTCCGGGGTGAACGAGTTCCTCGCCTGCCATCAGGTGGCGTCCTTGGGAACGAACGCCTCCCCATCGGCGAAGCCGGGAGCCAGGCACCCGCCGGGACGAGATACGGCGCCAGGGAAAACGCAGGAGGTATGCCGCTGGGAGGAATGGGAGCGGCTGCAGGCAGGAACGCCGAGCGCACAAGAGAGGTGCGGCTCCTAGAGGAGGCCGACCTCTGGCTTGACGATGCCGACGTCGCGCCGCGCGTCATCGGCGGAGCCGGGTGAATCGTGGGACTCCAGCGAAGTCGGCGCTATGAGCTTCGCCGAAACGTCCGGTTCCTCGGTCGAGCCGCCGCCCTCGCTACCGCGATCACCGTGATGGCGTCCAACCTTACGCCTGCCCTCGCGATGCCGAAGCCTCGCGCCGAGGAATGGTGGTTCGACGCGTGGGAGATCCCTGGAAAGGTCTGGCCCATGACTCGGGGGGCCGGAGTGACGGTCGCGGTGATCGACCGGGGTGTGGAAGCCGGGCTCCCTGACCTGAAGGGCATCGTGCTGCCCGGTAAAGGGTACGGAGACGCTTCGAGCAAGGACGGCCGTGCCGACGATGACGCCAAGTTGAACGGGCATGGCACCGCGATGGCCGCTCTCATCGCCGGCCAGGGCCTCGGCTCAGGCATGGTCGGCATCGCTCCCGGGAGCAGGATCTTGCCGATCAGCGCGGACCTGGGAAATTACGAGGACACGATCCACTTTGCCGTGGATCGCGGGGCAAAGGTCATCGACATATCGCAGGGCGGTCCCGGCGCGTACTGCCCGAGCGGCATCGAGAACGCGGTCTCTTATGCCGTCCATCATGACGTGGTCGTCGTCGCGAGCGCCGGGAACGATCCGCTGGAAGAGTCGACGAACACCCCGGCCAACTGCAAGGGCGTGCTCGCCGTGGGGGCCGTCGGCGCGCATCTCGATGTCTGGTCGAAGACCAGCCCGGGAGACAACGTCATGCTGGCTGCGCCCGGCGCCATGGTCGGCTCGATCGGCCGAGACGGGGTGTTCACGGCGGACAATAGTGGGACCAGTCAGGCGGCGGCGCTTGCGGCGGGGGTGGTCGCCTTGATGCGGTCACGCTTTCCGGAAATGTCGGCTCGTGAGGTCGTGCAGCGTCTGCTGGCCACGGCCAAGGATGTGGGGCCGACGGGCTGGGACAAGCGAACAGGATACGGCGCCATCATTCCTTACAAGGCGTTGACGGCTGATGTTCCTAAGACCGCGCCCAATCCGGTGTACGACGATCTCGGGTCCGGGGTTCGAGGGCGGTCCGGTCAGGCGGTGTCGGAGGCAAGGCGGACGGGGGCCGCCAGTGAGTCTCGTGATTCGGGGCTTGGTGGCAGTGGTGGGCTGGTGATCGCTGTGGTCGTCCTTGTGGTGGGTGGATTGGGGGCTGGGGGTGCGGTGTTCGCGCGGCGGCGAATGATTCGGAAAGGGTGACCTTCTTGCGGTGAAGGGATGACGTCCCTAGTGTTTCGCTCGAATAGTTTCTTTTCGTTTGATTTTGGCGATGATCTCGTCGGCGTCTTTGGTCCAGGAGAATGGTTCGCAGCGGTCGTTCCAGCCGTCGATGAAGGTGCCGATCG
>NZ_JABMCA010000155.1:0-3376 GCF_014706005.1 Actinomadura sp. RB99
TGTCCTCGTAGATGTCGCCGGTCGCGACGATGAGGTAGACGAGCGGGCGCGGCGGGTCGGCGGCATCGCCCGCATCGACCGCCGCCGCGCCGAGCGCGACGCGCTGCTGCGGCGCCTGCCGACGCCGGACGCCGCCGACCCGCCGCGCCCGCTCGTCTACCTCATCGTCGCGACCGGCGACATCTACGAGGACATCCCGCAGGCCCAGGCCGCCGCCCGCGAGGGCGCCGACGTGGTCGCGGTCATCCGCTCCACCGGGCAGTCGCTGCTGGACTTCGTCCCCGAGGGCGCCACCCGCGAGGGGTACGCCGGCACCTACGCCACCCAGGAGAACTTCCGGCTGATGCGCGCGGCGCTGGACGACGTGTCCCGCGAGCTCGGCCGCTACGTCCGGCTGACCAACTACGCCTCCGGGCTGTGCATGCCGGAGATCGCCACCCTCGCCGGGCTGGAGCGCCTGGACATGATGCTGAACGACTGCATGTACGGCATCATCTTCCGCGACATCAACCCCCGCCGCACCTTCATCGACCAGCGCTTCTCCCGGCAGATCCACGCCCGCGCCGGGATCGTCATCAACACCGGCGAGGACAACTACCTCACCACCGCCGACGCGGTCGACGCCGCGCACACCGTGATCGTCAGCCAGCTGCTCAACGAGCGGTTCGGGCACGAGGCGGGCCTCTCCGACGCCCAGCTCGGCCTCGGCCACGCCTTCGAGATCAACCCGGCGATCCCCGACTCGTTCCGGCTGGAGCTGGCGCACGCCCAGCTCGTCCGCGAGCTGTTCCCCGGCGCGCCGCTGAAGTACATGCCGCCCACCAAGCACATGACCGGCAACATCTTCGCCGGCTACCTGCTGGACGCCTTCTTCAACCTCGCCGGGGTGCTGACCGGGCAGTCGATCATCCTGATCGGGATGATGACCGAGGGCATCCACACCCCCTGGCTGTCGGACCGCGACCTCGCGCTGGAGAACGTCCGCTACGTCCGCGACGCCTGCGGCGCCCTCGCCGAGGACTTCATGCCCCGCCCCGACGGGATGATCGTCCAGCGGTCGAGGCAGGTGCTGTCGGAGTCGGTCGAGCTGCTGGAGCGCATCAGCGACGACGGGCTGCTCACCGCGATCGCCGAGGGGACCTTCGGCGTCACCCGCCGCCCGCCCGACGGCGGCAAGGGACTGGACGGCGTCGTCGAGCGCGCCGACGGCTACGTCAACCCCGCGATCGAGATCCTCGACACCGAGGACCCGCACGCCCACCACAGCACGGCCGACGCCCAGGAGGTGCCCGCATGACGGTCGAGACGCCCGGGACGCAGGCCCCGGCCCAGCCCGCCGACACCCGCCAGGTGATCCGCCCCTACGGCGACACCACCGGCGACGGCATGGTCCAGATGTCGTTCACCCTGCCGGTCCCGGCGGGCAAGCGCGCCGACGCCGCCGCGCTCCAGCTGGCCGGGAAGATGGGCCTGGACCCCGCCAGCGTCGTGCACGCCAAGCCGATGGGCCCCGACTTCACCTTCTTCATCGTCTACGGGCGGGTCGGGCACCTGATCGACTACGCCTCCATCCCCGTCCCCGAGGAGCGTGCGTACCCGCTGCTCTCCTCGCAGGAGGTCAACCTCGCCATCCGCGGCGCGCTGAACCGGCGGCTCATCGTCGTCGGCGCGTGCATCGGCACCGACGCCCACACCGTCGGCATCGACGCGATCCTCAACGTCAAGGGGTTCGCGGGGGAGAAGGGCCTGGAGTACTACCGGGAGATCCAAGTGGTGAACATGGGCGCCCAGGTCACCGTCGAGGAGCTCGTCGAGCGCGCCAAGGCCGAGAACGCCGACGCCGTGCTGGTCTCCCAGGTCGTCACGCAGAAGAACGCGCACCTGCACAACACCAAGCAGATGGCCGCCGCGTTCCACGCCGAGTACCCCACCGCCGTCGCCGCCGGGATGGGGCGCCCGCTGCTGGTCGTCGGCGGGCCCCGGTTCGACACCGTCACCGAGGAGGACCTCGGCGTCGACCGGATCTTCGGCAAGGGCACCACGCCCGCCGAGGTCGCCAGCTACCTCGTCCACGCCCTGCTCCCGGGGCAGGCCGTGCGGGAGGCCCGGCAGGCGGACGACGACGAAGGAGAGGACGGACGATGAGCGACCCCCGTGAGGGCCTGACCGTCACCCACCGGCGCTACGTGCCCTACGCCCACGCCCACTACGCCGGCGACCTGGTCGACGGCGCCTACATGCTCGGCCTGTTCGGCGACGTCGCCACCGAGGTGTGCATCCGCACCGACGGCGACGAGGGCCTGTTCGCCTCCTATTCCGACGTGCAGTTCCGCGCGCCCATCCGGGCCGGGGACGTGCTGGAGGCCACCGCCGTCGTCACCCGCGTGGGCACCCGCAGCCGCACGCTGGACTTCGAGGCCCGGGTGGTGTGCCGGGGCCGCCCGGACAAGGGCGAGTCGTCCGCCGAGGTGCTGGCCGAGCCGATCGTGGCCGTCACCGCCACCGGCACGGTGGTCGTCCCCGCGCCCGGCGGCTGATCCGCCGGGCCGTCCGGCCCCCGGCGCGGGACGCGCCGCGGGGCCGGATCGGCGCGTCCGGGACCGAAATGGCGGTGACCTGCGATCATGGTGTTGAGCTGGGAGAACAGAGAGTCGCCGCAGAACATGCGGCGGTTGACAAGGGCCGCGAAGCCGGTAGTTTTGCTGCAGTCCAGCACGGGACTCACCGATCGGCCGCCCGGGTCGCCACCGGGCACCGCGCCGCGGCGGGACGAGAGCGGGCCACACCGGTGGCCGACGCCGCGCCCGCCCGAGCCAGTGCGGTGGTCCGGGCCGGTGTCCGGGCGGAGCCGCCCGATCGCGCGGGGGGTTGGACCCGGGAAGGGCCCGGACATCCAGTAGAAAACGGAGACCCGCTCTCACCGCCTGTGGGACGGCTCCGGCCCGACGGATGTCACGGGCCCTCTTCCGCGTCCGTGCGCCTCCCGGTCCCGCCGTCCTCTCGGCCGCCTCCCCTCGGCCGCCGTTTCCCGCCGGATCCGGCCGCGCCTTCCAACGCCCGCGGCGCCCCGACCTCGGCCGCGAACGCATACGGTTGCCGCATCAGCGGTAACACCGTGATCGGGGCGTGGTCGCCCTGGCCGCCACGGGCCGGTAGCGTTCCGGCGGACGGATCGAGCGAACGAGGGGTGGACGTTGGCCCAGGAGACCCTCCCGGACCGGTCGCCGGTCGGCGGACCGGCGGACGCCGGCGGCGGGCCCGGCCCGGCCGCCGTCACCACGGTGCGGCGCATCCGGCGGCAGTCGCCCGGCACCAAGGTCATCATCCTCAGCATGCAGGAGGGGCCCGAGCTGCTGCGCGCGCTGCTGGAGGCGGG
>NZ_JABMCA010000156.1:0-1205 GCF_014706005.1 Actinomadura sp. RB99
CCCGCCCGCGCTGTCGGCGTCCTTGGACAGGAGCCCGAACCGGCGCCCGGTGTCCTCGGACCGGTCGCCGAGGTGGTCGAGGCTGCCGGCCGTCCGGTCGGCATCGCGCCGCACGTCCCGGAACGCGCCGGACGTGCGGTTGTTGCCGATGAGGTTGAGGACTACCGAGCGGGCCACGGCTCACCCCCTCGGCGGTCAGGTGCGGCGCCGCCGCGCTTTCGGGGGTTTGATCGGGGTGGGCTTGCTGCCCTTCCCACCGCCCTGCGCCCACGCGATCGCGGCGGTCGCGTTCGCGATGCTGGCGGCGAGGTAGGTGTCGGGCGTCCAGTCGGCGACCGGCCCGTGCATCGCCCGCGCCGTAGCGCACTGCGGCGGCAGGTGCCGGATGAACTGGATCAGCTCACGGTGCGTGAGCTTCATGGGGTCGTCCGGGTCCCACAGGTCCCGGAGCCGGTAGCCCGGCCAGAGGTGACGCAGGTCGAAGTCGACGGCTCCGCCGTACTCCCGCAGGAGCCGGTAGAGCCCGGCTATTCCCCCAGGTCCACGCCGCAGTGCTTGGCGTACGCCTCCATGAGCGCGGTCGAGTGCGCTTCCGGCAGCGGGATCTTGCGGAACTCCTTCCACTGCTCGCCGAGCGCTTCCTGGAAGGTCACGAGCGTCGCCTCGGCCTCGCCGCCCCGGACGGCCGCCTCAAGCAGAGGAATTTGGTTGAGCAGCTCACTGTGCTGCATCTCGAACCGTTTGTTGTCCGGACCCCAGAGGAACCGGAACGGGCGGGCGCCCTTGCTCTCCACCTTGACGGCGTTCAGGTTGAGGTCGAACACCTCGTCGTCGGCGGGCGCGGACGGCTTGTTGCTACCCATGCGGGTCATCCCCTCTCGATCTGGTTGGCGACCTGGTCCAGGACGCCGATGAGGCGCTGCTGCACGCGCGCCTCGAACGGTCGCGCGGTCGCGTCCCACCACGGGGTCGCGGCCTGCGTGACGTAGGTGTCGGTGCCGAACACCGGGTGCCGCCACGGGCCGACGTCGGCGTTCATGTAGGCGGGGAGCGCGGCCCGGGAGCCGAGGCGCTTGGGGTTGATGAGCACCGACACCTCGGGCTCTTTCGCGCCCGTACGGACACGGCTGACGGTCGCGTTCGCGACCATCTTCCGCAGGCTCCGGCGCCCGCGCCGGCGCGCGGTCTCGCCCTTGGACGGCAGC
>NZ_JABMCA010000156.1:1215-3371 GCF_014706005.1 Actinomadura sp. RB99
GGCTTGGACGATCTCGTCGGCGACCGCCTTGAGCTGGCGGACCAGCTCGGCGCGGATCTCCTTGCCGCCCTCGAGCTTGCGCAGGTCCCGTGACAGCCGCCGGAGCTGTTCGGCGCCCTGCACGCGCAGGATGTCCCGGGACGTCATCGGTCAGCTCCCCTCGTCCTGCCCGTCGTCGGGCGGTGTCCAGCCGAGCAGGATCAGGGCGTCGCGGGTTTCGGCGGGGATGTGGATCTGCGGGTTCGGCAGGTCCATTCGGTCGATCTCGTACGTGTGCAGCGTGAGATCGACCTCGGGCACGTCGCCCGCCCGCAGTGTGATCGTCGCGTCGGAGACGGCCGCCGAGATGTCGGTGCCGTTGATCGCGATGCGGTGCGCGAGCGCGCCGGGCGTGACCGTGACGCGGCGCGGGGTCACGGCGTCGTGGCCGGGACGGACGCGTCCTCGACGGGCTCGTCGAGGATCGAGAACGTGACCTCGATGTTCGCGGCGTCGGTGTCCACCGTCCGCGACTTGCCGAGGCTCTTGACGCGGACGGGGAAGATGTCCATCGGGCCGTCCTCGACGTCGCCGGCGTCGAGCCACACCACGTAGCCCTTGGTGCCGCGCGGCAGCAGGGTCCGGATGTCCAGGCCCATCGCGTCGCGGTAGCACGTCAGGGACGAGTCGTCCGCGCTCAGCTCGCCGGGGATGGTCTTCTTGAACCGGGAGCCGAGGTCGGGCGTCTCGATGTCGTCGCCCTCGATCTTCCACCCGTCGATGTCGGCGATGGCCTCGGTGATGTCCTTGCCCGCGTTCAGCTCCGTGCGGGTCGGGATCTTGGTCGGGGCGGTGATCGCGGTGAGGAAGTACACCTTCGTGACGCCGCGCTCGAAGTAGCGTTCCTCGGCGGCGATCGGGGTAGCGGGCATGGGTCAGTCCTCCTTGGTGCGGCGGCGCGCGGGCCGCGCGCCGTCCTCGCCGGACGGCTTGTCGGTCAGGTCGCGGCGGGGGACCTCGTCCGGCGCCGCGACCTGCCACCCGGCTTCCAGCCAGTGCGGCAGGGAGATCACCGGGACGTCGGACGTCATCCCGCCCGGGTGCGTGATGGTGATCGTCTTTCTCATGGGTGCCTCATCCCGTGGTCGTGCGGACGGTGACGCGCAGGGTCGCGCCGAGGTTCTGCTGCTCGTCCGCGCCGCCGATCGTCACGCCGTAGTCGGCCAGGGCGGTCGCGTACGCGGTCGTGCCGTAGCCGGGACCCAGGTGCGGGGACGCGGCGAGGGCGGCGCGGATCGGACCGTCCGCGCTGATCAGCTCGTCGAGCGTCGCCTGCGCGACCTCGGCGTCCACGAACGGGACGAGGACGAGCACGTCGAACTGGTAGATGTCCTGGCCGCGCCGCGCCTGCATCGGCGTCGCGTATTCCGCGCTGCTCGGGCTGATGACGGCGGCCGGGAGGTTCGGGACCGACGCGGGCCGGTAGGCGTAGGCCGACAGGCCCTCGACGTCGTCGAGCAGCGCGGCGAGCGCCGTGCGGATCTCTCCGAGCCCGCTCACGCCGCCATCACCCGCTGGAACGGCGCGAGCAGCGCCACGACGTCGGAGTCCTGCCGCGTGATGCGCATCGCGCCGAAGTCGCCGAACCCGGCGACGCCGAGCGGGCTGTCGCGCCGCTTGTAGAGCGCAACGGCGCGCAGGAGCGTCGCGCGCTTCACCTGCTCGGGGACGCTCGACCAGCCCCACCGGGCGGTCACGCGCAGAGACGGCCGCCGGCCGACGCGCGGCCACGGGCCCGACAGCGCGGCGAGCTGCGTCCACGTGTACGCGGGGCGGTCCGGCGCGTCCAGCGGCTCGAGCTGGTAGTCGTCGGGGTCGAGGGTGCGCCACTCGGCGCCGCGTCCGGTGCGGGTCTCGACGACGAGGCCGTCGAGCGCGCCGATGTCGGGGACGTCGGTGACCTCGGGGCCGGTCGGGCGCAGCAGCCGGGCCGTCGCGACGTCGGCGAGCCCGAACGTGCTGCGGCCCGTCCAGTCCTCGACGGCCCGCGACGCCGCCACGACCGCGGGCGCGAGCAGCTCCTCGGCGACCTTCTCCTTGACGTCGGCGAGCTGGCCGCGCAGCTCCTCGACGGTGACGTACTCCATCAGCCCGCCGCCTTGGTGCGGCCCGGCGCG
>NZ_JABMCA010000157.1:0-3196 GCF_014706005.1 Actinomadura sp. RB99
CGCGGGCGGCCTCGGCGGCGCGGGCCCCGGCGGCCTCGGCCGCGCGCATCGCCTCGGCGGCGCGGGCGGCGCGCTCCTGCGGGGACTCGGGCGAGGGGCTGTCGATCTCAGGTGGGGTGTCGGTCACGGGCTTCCCGTCGCGGCTTCTCACGGTTGGCGGTGGACCGTCCCGAGCGTGCCACGGACGGCCCGCCCGGTCACGGAGGCGGGCACGAGAGGGGCGGTCGCGGGGCGGGCGGTCACCGGGCGGGCGGTCACGGTGCGGGCGGTCACGGTGCGGGCGCGGTCACTGGTGGGAGGGGGACATGTCGGAGACGTCGTCCAGGGCGGCCCGGATCTCGTTCGGCAGCGTCAGGTCCTCGCTGTCCAGGATGGCCCCCAGCTGCGCGGCGGTGCGGGCGCCGACGATCGGGGCGGCGACCCCGGGCCGGTCCCGGACCCAGGCCAGCGCCACGCTGAGCGGCGACACGCCGAGGCCCTCGGCGGCGGTCACCACCGACTCCACGATCCGCGCGCACTCCTCGTCCAGGTAGGGCTGGACGAAGTCGGCGAAGCGCGGCGCGGCGGCCCGCGACCCGGCGGGGATGCCGGTGCGGTACTTGCCGGTGAGCACACCCCGCCCGAGCGGCGAGAACGGCAGCAGCCCGGCGCCGGCGTCCAGCGCCGCCGGCACCACCTCCCGCTCGATGTCGCGGCTCAGCAGCGAGTACTCCAGCTGCGCCGACACGATCGGGGCGCGCCCCGGCCAGGCGCGCTGCCACGCGGCGGCCTTGGCCACCTGCCAGCCCGCGTAGTTGGAGACGCCGACGTAGCGGGCGCGGCCGGACGCCACCGCCTCGTCCAGCGCCGACAGCGTCTCCTCCAGCGGCGTCGCCGGGTCGTAGACGTGCAGCTGCCACAGGTCGACGTGGTCGAGGTCCATCCGGTCCAGGGACGCGTCCAGGGCGCGCAGCAGGTGCCGGCGGGACCCGTCGTAGCGCCCGTTCGGGCGGATCGCCGCCTTGGTGGCGATGACGAAGGCGTCGCGGTCGACGACCTCGCGCAGCAGGGCCCCGAGGATCCGCTCGCTGTCGCCGTCGCTGTAGACGTCGGCGGTGTCCACCAGCGTGCCGCCGGCCTCCGCGAACGCCACGAGCTGCTCCGCGGCCTCGTCCGGCTCGGTGTCCTGGCCCCACGTCATGGTGCCCAGCCCCAGCCGGGACACCAGCAGCCCGCTCCGCCCGAGGTGACGCTCCTTCATAGGCGGTCAATCTAGCGGTCATCGCGGGCGCCCCACGGCGCCGTCACGATCCGCGTCCGCCCGGTGACGTGCGCGAAGGCAGGTGTACGGCAGGTGACGGGAACATGAGCATGATTCGTCCCGGCAGTGGCCGAAAAGGGTGTTCTCGCAGGTGGGGCGGGCGCCGGGCCGGACGGCGGCGATGCGCGGGAACCGGGGCGCGGCGGGCGGCGGATACGCTTCACCGGGATCGGCGCCGTGGCCGATCTCGCATTCGGAGGGGACCCGCCGCTCGTGAACGTCGTGGAAGCGACCGTGCTCGGGATCGTCCAGGGACTCACCGAGTTCCTGCCGATCTCCAGCTCCGGTCACCTGCTCATCGTGCCGAAACTGCTCGGCTGGAAGGACCCGGGCGCGGCCTTCACCGCCGTCATCCAGCTCGGCACCATGGCCGCGGTCGTCATCTACTTCTGGCGCGACCTCGTCCGCATCCTGACGACGTGGACGAAGAGCCTGTGGACGCCGGAGCTGCGCCCCCGGCAGGACGCGCGGCTCGGCTGGTACATCGGCCTCGGCACCGTCCCGGTGGCGGTCATCGGCCTGGCCCTCAACGGCTTCATCGAGGGCGGCGCGCGGAACCTGTGGCTGAACGCGTCCTCGCTGATCGTCCTCGGCCTGCTGCTGATGGTCGCCGAGTGGGCCGGCATCGGCAAGCGCGAGGTCGCCGACCTGAACATGCGGGACGGCCTGATCATCGGCGGGTTCCAGGCGCTCGCGCTGATCCCCGGGTCGTCGCGGTCGGGCTCGACGATGACCGGGGCGCTGTTTCTCGGGTACACCCGCGAGGCCGCCGCCCGCTACTCCTTCCTGCTGTCGATCCCGGCGGTGGTGCTGTCGGGTCTGTTCGAGCTGCGCAAGGCGTTCGACGGGTCGCTGCAGGTCGTCCCGACCGCGATCGCGACCGCGGTGTCGTTCGTGGTCGGGTACGCGTGCATCGCCTGGCTGCTGAAGTTCCTCACCCGGCACTCCACGAACGTGTTCGTGTTCTACCGGGTGGCGCTCGGCGGCGTCCTGATGGGCCTGCTCGCGGCCGGCGCGATCTCCGCGACCTGACCCGCCCGCCCCCGGACCCGGCCACGGCCGCGCTCCGCGGGACGGACGCGCCGCCTGACCCGCGCGAAGATCCTCAGGGGATCTGTTCCGGCGGGTCACCGCCGGGCTAAAGTGCCGGGCCATGGCACCATCCCCGTACTCGATGCACTCGCCGGAGGGCGCCGGCGGGCCGTCCGCCGACCCGGTGTTCGGCGCCGGCCCCGGCGACGACCCGGGCTACCTCGCCTCGCTGCGGGGCACGACGGTGCTGGGACGGATGCGCCTGATGATGCTGGTGCTGGTCGGCGCGCCCGTGCTGATCCTCGCGCTGACCCCGCTGATCGTCGACAACCGCGGCGGCGCCGCCGGGGACGCCCCGCCGTGGATCTACGCGCCGCTGCTGCTGGCGGCGGCGGTCGCGGCCCTGGCCGGCCCGCGCGCCCCGCTGGCGATGGCGCCCGGCGCCGAGCCTCCGGCGGCGGCGCGGCTGGCGCTGACGCAGTTCCGGCAGGCGGTGCTGCTGCGGTTCGCGCTGGCCGAGGGCGTGATCCTGCTGGGCCTGCCGCTGGCGATGATCGGGCACGCCGTGGTGGTGTTCGTCGCCGGGTTCGTCGTCGGCTACCCGCTGCTGCTGTGGCTGGCGCTGCCGACCAGGGGAGGGGTGGAGCGGCTGCGCCGCCGGCTGGAGGCGCAGGGCGCCGAGTCGCACCTGTGGGCCGTGCTGCTGGCCGCGCCGCCTCCCGAACTGCTCTCCGGCCGGATGCCCGGCCAGGACGCTTCCTAATGCTGTTGTCAAGCCGCAGCGGTGACCGGTGGTGTGAGCTGATAGCACCGTCCGTCACGCAGAAGTGCCCACAGAACGTTCACTCGTCGGCGGGCCAGGGC
>NZ_JABMCA010000158.1:0-2696 GCF_014706005.1 Actinomadura sp. RB99
GCCCGAGGCCGTCCTCGCGCACGCCGGCGATCCCGATAGCGGCGGCCGACCGGTCCGGGGTGACGTCCAGGACGAACGCGACCTCGCCGACCGGCACGGACTCCTCGTCCGCCGTCGCCATCCATGCGGCCTCAGAGATGACCTCCCAGCCGCCCGCCTGAACCGGGTAGTTCCCCACGCTCAGCAACTCGCGCCGCCAACCGCGCGGCGACATGGTGGCGTGCAATTTCGACAGGCCCTCGAGCGTCACCCGGCCGCGCCCGAGCGCCGGGTTCGTCCGCGCCCAGACCGCCGGGTCGTCGGGATCGTCGTGCTCGGCGCAGCCCTCGCCGCACTGATCACCGCACAGGTCGGCCGACCACTCGAAGAAGGCGAGCCGTCCGGGGTTGTCCGACAGGGCGCGCTCGCGGACGCGGGCGATCTGGTCGCAGGGCGCCATGTCCTTATCTCCCGCGCTGCCGCCGTAGAAGACCTGCGGGTTCGGGCGGGCGAGCAGCGTGGGCATCATGGCGTCCACGGGCGCGTCACTGAGGTGCTGGCACTCGTCCATGAGCGCGCAGTCCGCCGAGAACCCACGGCCCGAGCCGGTCGAGCGGGCGACGAACCGAAGCCGCTGCCCGTTCGGGCACTGCGCGGTCGGTGCCAGCTCGATGCCCTCCTCGCCCTTGGAACGGGCGACCGTCTTGACGCGCTTGCGCAGCTCGGGCGCGCCCTCGATCAGCCCCAGGACGCGCCGAAAAATCTCACCGGCCGTCTTGAACTCGTGCGCCGAGTAGAGGATCAGCTCCTCGCCGAACAAGAACAGGCCGGCGAGCATCCGCGCCTCGAAAACCGCAGACTTGCCGTTCTGGCGGGCGACGATCATCCCGGCCTCGAACGCCGACCACCGGCCGTCGGCCTGAACGCCGAGCGACCGCTCGAGGACGAGCGCCTGCCACGGGTCCAGGACCAGCTTGGCGCGGCGCGCGAGGTCCACGGCCATCCGCCCAGCCGACCGCCGCGACTCCGGGTAGACGCAGATCCGGGGGTCGTTCGCGCCGACGAGCGGCGGCAGCTCGCGTTCCTCCGCGACCGCCGTCACGACCCACCACCGACGATGCGCAGGCCCTGATACTCGGCCTGAAGTTCGGCGACGCCGTCCTTCTCCACCTTCGGCGGGGCGAGCTTGCGCAGGTCGGACAGCAGCGCGCGAAGCTGGCCGTGCAGCATCGCCGCGGCGGGCGCGGTCGTCTTCGGCCGGCCGATCCGCCGCGCGAGGTCCAGCGCCGCCGCGCCCTCGGGCGCGTGGTCGAGGCCCCACTCGGCGAGCTGGTCGGTCACCGCGCGGACGAGGGCGTCCGTGACCGGAGCGTCGTCGTCGAACTCGTCATCGAACGCGTCGTCCACGGCGACCACCCCCGATCACAGACGGTGAATGTCACGCGGAGTCACGGCCGGATGATCAAGGCCAGTCACTTAAAGTCACGGAGAGAGAAAAGGGAGGCAGGGCGCGGGGTCCCCCGCAGGGCCGAATCCCGCGGGATCGGCCCTCCCCCCTCCCTCCCCGGATAACCCCAGGTCAGAGCCCTGTCGGTCCCGGGTTCACGGTGAGTGAGCGCCGCGCGGTCACGGTCCGTGCGTCACGCCCGGTGTTGCGGAGCGTCACCACTCACGGGATGTAGTCGGGCGCTCGGCAGGTAGGTCACTGGACGTGATGTCCGTGGCCGCGTGCCACCGGTACCATCGGGTCGCGACCGAGCGGGCCGTCGCGGGCCGTTGCTCGGCGATGCGCCGCATCACGATCGCGCGGCCGGGATTGACCACGACCACGCGCGCGGCGTGCCGTACGTACTGCTGCATCGCGGCCTCGCTCGGCTGCGTGTGGATCACCCACACGTCCACGCGGGCGGACTGCCGCAGCGCCTCGACGAGCGCGGCCGTGTGGGCTCGCAGCGTCACGGCCAGGAGCGCGCGGCCGTACCGTCGTGTCGCGGGTCCAGCGTGCAGCGCGTTCGCGATGGCGTCCATGTCGAGGACGATGTCGCCGGGCGCCGCGTGCTCCCGGACGTAGGTGGTCTTGCCCGCGCACGGCGGGCCGGTCACCACGGTCAGCATCACCAGTCCCGTGACGTGGACGGGCGGGCGACGCGCGGCCGGTCGCCCTTGCCCTTGACCTGGTTGCAGCATTGCCCGCAGGTCGGGCACCGGGAGTACGCGCCGTGCGCGGGCCGCAGGTGAGCCGGGTCGTCGGGGTCCAGGCCGAGGGCGAGCAGCTCGGCGAGCGGAGGCTCATGGTCGGCGTCGCCTGCGCCGTCGTGGCCGCAGAGCCAGCACACGGTGCTCGTGCTCAGGATTTCGGCGCGGGCGCGGCGCCAGCGGCGGCCCTTACGTCCGGCGCTCGGGGCGGGCATGTCACCACCCCTTGGAACGACAGGAGCCCCGCCGCGCAGTGCGGTCGGGGCTCGGGCGGTCCGTTTCCGGGCACGCGGAAGATGGGGTAATTAGATCATGAATTCGGTGGCGGCGTCCACGCCTGGTCGTACTGAGGGTGACCGACGTACGGCAGGGCGAGTAGGCGCAGCGTGTCGCACGGATGATCAACGCCGCTCACGCAGCCGCAGGAGTCGGTGCCGCCGCAGGTCTTGCACTCACCGAAGCGGTTCGGCGAGTGCTCGTCGATAATCCGCCGTTTGAGTTCGACTTCGGCCAGTACCCGC
>NZ_JABMCA010000158.1:2706-3167 GCF_014706005.1 Actinomadura sp. RB99
CCCGCACTGGTTCCCAGCGCGCGGCATGACGCGCATCGTCCCGGGTCGGCCAGCTCATGAACCCGTCGTCGTCGCGCTCGGGCCACAGGCTGATCATGTTGTCCTCGACCAGCCAGCGGCGATTGCCCGCCGCTCGTGCCGCCCGCTCGTCATCGTCGAGCCGTGCCCCCAGGAACTCCACGATGTCCATCGCCATGCACTCAGTCTTCCTGGCTGCGACTCGGCGGGCGCGGCAGTTGAGCCGGAACGCGGCGCCAGCAAGGTCGCGGATCCGGTCGTTGTCGAGGCCTGCGAGCGCGACGTCAGCGGCGGCATAGTCCTCGTCCAGGACCGCGACGAGGGCGTCGGTGAGCTTGGCGACATCGCGGAGCGCGACGGCGCGGACGAGGCTGTCCACGGGGGCGTCGGCAGGCTGGTCGGTCATCGGTTGGTCCCTTCGGGCCGGACGAGCAGGGGGGCGA
>NZ_JABMCA010000159.1:0-2342 GCF_014706005.1 Actinomadura sp. RB99
TGATGTCCGCCCTGGCCCTTGTGGCGCGGCGGGCGGGGGCGCCGCGCCACAAGGATCATTCCCCGCGCTCGGCCTGGTCAGCCCCGGGTTCGGCGGCTGCCGGTCGGCAGGGGGATCACGGTCGAGGGGAGGCCTGGGCGGACGACGGTGCCGTGCCGCAGGGCAGTCGCGACGTTCAGGTCAGCCGCGACGAGGCGCTCGATGATGGCCTCGATGCGGGCGATCTGGCAGTCGCTGGCCGCCTCGTGTGCGGCGATCTGGCGGGCGACGTCATCGCGCATGGTCGCGACATTGGCCGCGATGTGCTCAAGTCGGCTGAGCTGCTGCTCGGCTCGGGCGTGGACCGCGACGACGCCGACGCGGCCGATGACGACCAGCGTGCAGACGATCGCGCCGAGCATCCCGAGCGTCTCCATCAGCTCGGCGTTCGGCGTCGCAATGGCGAGCATCACGACACAGGCGGCGCCAGCGGTGGCGGTAACGCTGACGATTTGTTTGTCGCTCAAGGTCCCCCCTCGGAACAATGATTCGTGATCCGGGCGTGCGCATTGACGTCCATCCCCATGGCCGCCTGACTCTCAGCCGATACGTCGCGTCAGCTCCGAATCACCCATCTTGCACCGAGGGTGCGTAGTAGGAAACCTCCAATTTGGCCGTATCCGGCCACGATAAGCTGTCAACCTGCGATAACGGCTAGCCCGTCGAACTTTCCGGGTCGGGCGCGAGCGCCCGGGCGACCTCCTTGACCGCCTGCCGGCGGTCCTCGTCCATTCCCTCCAGCCGTTCGCGGATCTCGGCGATGTCGGCCTCGAGGGCGTCGAGCATCTCCTCGGCCCGGTCCATCGGCCCAGGCGGTTCGTACGTCGGCGGCACCCACAGCCCGAGGCCCGCACGAACCTCGAGGATGTCGAGCTTGAGGATCTTGGCGAGCTGCTCGGCGCGCTCGTCGCTCCATCGGTGCTTGCCGGTCTCCCACCCGTAGACGGTCTGGGTCGCGACGCCGAGCGCTATGGCGACCTCGCGCACCTCCAGCCCGCGCAGCTCGCGTTGATGTCGCAGCCAGTCGCCGGCCGCGAGCCCCTTGTCTCTGGTCATGTGACAAGGGTTGCCTGACAGGCACCACCTGTCAAACATCCGGCCACATGCGGTGAACTTTCTGGACTCGCTTGACAGGCGACGCCTACCAGGCAAGCATTGGTTACGTGATCGCGAACATCAGAGCCCGCTGGGGTGAACAGATCAAGAAGCGGCGGCTTGACGCCGGGCTGTCGCAGATGGAGGTCGCGGCCCGCGCCGGGATCGACAAGAGCTGGCTCAGCAAGATCGAGCGCGGCGAGACCGGCGCCCGGGGCATCGGCGACGAGGTCCGCATGGGCATCGCCGCCGCGCTCGGCTGCCGCGTCGAGGACGCCTTCCCCTACCCCGACACCGCCGAGGAGACCGAACCGTGCCGAAATGCGGCGAGTGCAACGGGCGCGGGACCGTTCCGAACCCGGGCGACAACGGCGGGGACCCGATCCCCTGCCCGATCTGCCGGACGGGCCGTGTCGGGCCGCGCGGGGAGCCGGGCCAGTGAGTAAGGAGACGCGGGAGCCGGTGGGGATCCCGGACCCGGAGAAAACGCCGATGACCGACCTCGCGACCGTCGCCGCGCTCGCCGGGATCGGCCTCTCGACCGCCTACGACGCCGCGCGGCGCGGAGACTTCCCGACCCGCCGGATCGGCCGCCGCTGGATCGTGCCAACCGCGCCGCTGCTGGAGTACCTCGGCCTCACCCCGGCCGCCAAGTGAGACCCGCCGCCATGCCGGGCGGCGAGTCCCACACCCACCCATCTCAGACAGGCAGGACCCACATGTCCATCATCCACTACGTCCTCGGACTCTGGTACCTCCTGCTCGGCCCGCGCCGGAGCGACGCCGAGCCCGCCCTGGCGACCGCGCGGCCGACGCCCGCCGCGCCCCGCCGCGCCTCCGTCCCGACCGACTACCCGCTGACGGCCGACGTCCGGGACGACCTCGCCGGGCGCGGCCACACCGTCAGCGGCGAGCGGCTCACCCAGGGGCACGCGACCCGGTACGTCCCCGGTCGGCTCAGTGCGGGCGACCTCGTCATCGTCGAGCGGACGGACGGCAGGCTCGGCACGGTCGCCCCGCCGCCGCGCGGCGCACCGCCGGTGACCGCCGCCCGCCGCCACGCCCGTGACCACCACCTCACCTACATCCCCCGGGGCGGTGCGCGATGACGAACGACACCACCAAGAGGCCGCGCCAGCAGCGCGCCATCACGGTCCTGAGCAGACTCGTCCGGCGCGGCGCGCGGGCCGGGCTGCACGCGACCTGGC
>NZ_JABMCA010000016.1:0-161085 GCF_014706005.1 Actinomadura sp. RB99
CGGCGGCGGTCTCTCGCGCCGTGCGCACCGGCGCGGCCCAGGCGGCCGGGGCGGGCGCGTCCGGCTCGTCCGGTTCGGGGGCGCGGTCGGCGACCGCGACGCGGCTGCGCTTGGGCAGCCCGTGCTCGGTGGACGGGACGTCCGGCGCGGCCGCCGCCTGCCCGCCCTCGGCGCCGCCGGACGCGGCGGGCCGCGTCCGAGGGCCGTCGGGCACCTCGGTGAGCAGCGAGCTCGGCACGAACACGACGGCGCGCACGCCGCCGTAGGGGGACCGCGAGTCGACCGACACCGAGAACCCGTACCGGGCGGCGAGCACCCCCGCGACGGCGAACCCGACGCGCGGCGGGTCGCCGAGCCGGTGCACGTCCACCGACGTCTCGCCGGACAGCAGCTCGGCGGCGCGCTGGAGCTCCTCGGCGTCCATCGCGACGCCCGCGTCGTCGATGGTGATGGCGACGCCGTTGTGCGCCGTGCGGAAGTTGACCTCGACGGCGGTGTCCGGGCGGGAGTGGCGGGCGGCGTTGTCGAGCAGCTCGGCGAGCGTCAGCACGACCGGCTCGACCGCCCGGCTGGTGATCGCGACGTTCACCGGTCCCTCCAGGTTGATCCGCAGGTAGTCGCGGATCCGGGAGGTCGCGCCGCGCACCACGTCGGTCATCGAGGACGCCGAGCGCTGCTGGCCCGGCCACGACCCGCACAGCACGGCGGTGGCCTGCGCGCGCCGGCCGAGCTGGGCGTTCATGTGGTCGATGCGGAGCAGGCCGTCGAGCACGTCGGGGTCGTCGTGCCGCTCCTGCATCGAGGAGATGGCGAGCTGCTGCTCGTTGGCGAGGCTCTGCACGGCGCGCATCATCGCGCGGAGGGTCGACTTGGCGGACTGGTCGGCCCGCGCCCTGACCCGGTCGGCGGACCCGGCGAACAGGTCCATCACCGTCTGCAGGGACTGGCCGAAGGCGGGCGCCTTGCGGGTGAGGTCGTGCAGGGGGCCGGCGACGCGCATGCCCGGGTTGTGGAGCGAGTCCATCAGCTCGGGCAGCCGGACATCGGCGAGGTGCCGCAGCTCCTTGTCGCGCAGTTCGACGCCGGCCGCGAGGGCGGCGTTCTGGTCGCGGAGCTCGGCGGTCAGCCGCCGCTGGCGCGCCAGCTGGACGGCGGCGGCGACGCCGGCGGCGGCCACGACGACGAGCGCCGCCGCCAACAGGGTTTGCTCCATCGGATCCTCGTGACGCAGGGGGTCGGGCGGGACGAGCCGGCGTCGGACCGTCTCGTGGCCGGTGGGACGGGTGCCGACGGCGCAGGTCGGGGAGGTGACGCGCCGCGGTTTCGTGACCGTAGGCCGGGGCGCGGCGGGCGCGCTTGTGCCCGCGCGCAGAGAACTTGCCGCGAGGCGCATGCCACGATCACCGGCAGTCCGATACGCGTTACTTTCCGGCGTGTTCGCCTGATTTGGCGGCGGTGATCGTACTACCCTCGCCTGCGGCGGGCCGCCCTGATCAGCGCGTCCCCGACGCCGGCTCGGCGGCGCCCGCCCGGGTGCGGCACGGCGGAAGGGCAGGGGTGGACGACGGCGCCTACCGGCTCGTCCTGTGCTGGTCGGAGCAGATCGACTGCGTCCGCACCGCCGGCCAGGCGCGCCGCGAGCGCGCCGACGGCTACCGCTTCCTGCTGCCGCTCGACGGCGAGCTGACCCTGGTCCAGGACGGCCGGGAGGCGCGGCTGCGCCCCGGCACCGGCGGCCTCGTCACGCTGGCCGAGCCGTTCCGGATCGGCATCGCGTCCGGGCACGGGCCGAGCGCCGTCCGCCCGCAGGACGGGGGCCGCCGCGACGGCTCCGCCAGGGCGTTCGTCATGACGATCCCGGCGCGCGAGATGGACCGCCGGCTGCGCCGCCCGTCGCCGGTCGCCACCGGCCTCGACCTGTCCGCCGGCCTCGGCCGCGTCGTCGCCGACATGGTGCGGGCCGTCGGCGAGGAGCGCCGCGCCCTCAGCGCCGCGCAGTTCGACGCCGCCTGCGACCGGATCACCGAGCTGCTCTGCGTCATCGTCGCCGAGCGGCAGCGGCCCGCCGCGCCCGGCCACCTCGCCGAGGTCGAGGCGGTGGTGCGCCGGTACGTGCGCGAGCACGCCACCGAGCCCGGCCTCACCGGCGCCGCCGTGGCCCAGGACCTCGGCTGGTCGCTGCGCCAGGTGCAGCTCGCCCTCCAGCACGCCGGGACGACGCCGCGCGAGCTGATCCGCGAGGAGCGGCTGCGGCTCGTCCGCGACCGGCTGCGCAACCCGCAGGACCGCGACGTCACCATCACCGACCTCGCGCACGCCGCCGGGTTCTCCTCGGCCAGCGCGCTCAGCACCGCGTTCCGCCGCCGGTTCGGGGTGAGCCCGCGCGAACTCCGCCACGCCGCGCACTGACCCCGTCCCAGGGCGGCCGGATTGGCACGCATTTCCATTCATCCGCGCGCCCCTCGGGGTTACCATTCCGCTGACTTCGTCGGACGGGGCAGACGCGGGTAGGAGCGTGCGCTCGTGGATCTCGGCCCCCACCACCTGAGGATGATCGAGGCCGTCGCGGCGACCGGCAGCATCAGCAAGGCCGCCGCCCGCCTCGGCGTCACCCAGCCCGCCGTCAGCACGATGCTGCGCCGCGTCGAGGGCCACCTCGGCGTGCAGCTGTTCGTCCGCTCCCCGGAGGGGGTCCTGCCGACGCCGGTCGGCGCGGAGGTCGCGACGCGGGCGCGCGCGGCGCTGGCCTGCATCGACGACCTGAACGCCGCGCTGGCGCACCGCCGCGACCCGGCGTCCGTGCCGTCGCTGCGGGTCGGGGTGCAGGCGTGCCCTGCGCTGACCCGGCTGAGCGACCACCTCGGCGAGCTGTCGGCGTCCGCGCGGCTGCACCTGCGCGTCGACCCGGGCGGCGGCCGCATCCCGGCGCTGCTGGCCTCCGGCGCCCTCGACATCGGGCTGTTCCAGGAGCCGGTCGGGCACGGCCGCCCGGTCAGGGAGGGGCTGCGGCGGCTGGTGCTGGTGGAGCGCGAGCCCGCGCTGGTCGGGATGTCGGCGGCGAGCCCGCTGGCCGCCGGACGCACCGTCGCCCTCGCCGAACTGGCCGAGCACGACTGGATCGACGACCCGCTGGACGACGGCCCCTGGCCGGCCTACTTCCGCGCCGCCTGCGCCGCCGCCGGGTTCCAGCCGCGCGTGCGGTTCTGGGCGACCGACTGGCAGATCTCCTCGTCGCTCATCCGGTCGGGGCGGGCGATCGGCATCTACCAGCCGACCGCGGGCCCCCGCGACGGCATGGCGTTCCGGAGGCTCACCGGCGACCCGCTCGCCCAGCGCGTCGTGCTGGTCTGGCGTCCCGAGGCCGAGGACGCCGCCCTGCGGCTGCGCGACGTCTTCGCCGACGTCTACATGGAGCTCGTCCGCGCCCAGCGCGTCTACGGCGAGTGGTGGGACGAGCACCCCGAAGCCCGCCCCTCCCTCCCCGCCTGACGCGGGTTCGCGGGGCGCGTCCCGCGGACCGCGCAGGACCCGCGGGACACGCCCCGAGGCGCGGGTTCCAGGAGGGGGACGGGAACCCGCGGACGGCGGCTACCGGGGGACGCGCCTGCGATGGGCCGCGACGATGCCGGCCGCCGCGGCCAGCGCGCCGCAGGCGCCGAGCGCCGGCAGGAGGAGGGTCGTGCCTCCGCCGCCGCTCCCCGTCCCCACGCCCGTGCGGGGCGTGTAGCCACCGAGCCTCCCGGACCGCTGGTAGGACGATCCCGGGAGCTTGTCGGCGTACCGGGCGCGAACCAGGTTCCGGTACGCCGCCACCGTCACGCCGCGTTTCCCTACAGACGTCGTGGCGGTGCGGTTCAGGCCGGTGACCCGGCCGTCCTTGAGCCGGTACCAGGCGTTGATCTGCGGCTCGGTGAACACCGTGCCGCCGCCGGCCCGCGCCGGGTAGGCGGCCTCGTCGGTGCCGGAGATCACGTTCATGACCTTCCAGCCCGTGCCCTGCTTGACCAGCCACATCGTGGCGTGCTGGCCGGTCGCCGAGTGCGCGCCGACCGCGAGGTAGGCGAACGCGGCGACGGACGCGTCCCGCCGTCCCTGCACGAACGCCGGGTTCAGCGTGTAGACGGGGCGGACCGCGCCGTCCAGCGCCGGCGCCTTCGCCGCCTTCGCGGCCTTGCTGACGGCCTGGTCCGTCAGTTCGCCCCGCTGGTGCTGGTCGAGGTGGACGAAGAAGGTCGCGAGCCGCTCCCTGGCGGCGGGCGAGGCGGCGACCTTGGCGGCGGCCGCCGTGTCGGCGGGGGACGGGCCGTCGGCCAGCGCCGTCCCGCTGCCCGCGACCATCGTGACGCCGAGGCCGGCGGTCACCGCTCCCGCGGCGAGCTTCGCTGAGGTGCGCATCTCAACCACCGATCCCCGACAGGGCCTGGGCCCATTGGAACTGGTAATTGCTGACGTAACTGCTGTAGGCCATTTCGGAGTACCGCGGGCTGGACGGCCACGGGTCGCCGTAGGAGATGGTCCGGCTGTACGGGTCGTAGCCGTAGATGACCTGCGAGTGCCCGCCGCCGGCGCTCCAGTAGATTCCGGTCTGGACGGGCCGCCGCCCGTCGATCTCGCTTTCCACGCCCTGGAACGAGAGGGGCCCGCTGACGTAGCCGGGGCTCAGGCCGAGCGCCTGGAACGCGCGCTGGTCCCATTGCAGCTGCCCGGCCTGGTTCGGGCAGTAACCGCCCCGCGGGTACCCCCGCGCGAGGTTGCAGAAGTCGTTCTGGCTGACGTTGCCGACGCCGAAGTACTTCGCGATCGTCAGCCCGCTGGCGGCCCAGCACCACTGGTCCTGCTGCTGCACCTGCTGGGTGATCGGGAGTTCGCCGGCCGCGGCGACTCCGGTGCCGGCCGCGGCGGTGAGGGCGCCCGCCGCCGCGGCCCCGCACGTGAGCCGCCACCGTGCCCGGGCGGACCGGGTACGCGTTCTCATTCGCTTCCGCCTTTTCTCCCGGCGTGCCGAAGAGCGCCTCGCGCACGGGGAGCCGTGCAATTCCCTCCGGTGCCGGGGGTGGATTCTCCGGACGGAAACTGCCGTGCGCGAGGCCGAAGCAACGCCATGACAGTCTCATCCACCCCAAAAAGCCGGGAAATGCCAACAGGTCATAACTTCCAGATATGACCCGGCGCCGGACGGTGAATTCCGGGGTCAGGGCGGGGTGGCGGGGAGGGTGACGGTCACGGTGAGGCCGCCTTCGGGGCGGGGGCGGGCGGTGACCTCGCCGTCGTGGGCGCGGACGATCGACTGCACGATGGACAGGCCGAGGCCCGCGCCCTTGGCGGTGATGACGCGGTCGGCGTCGAGGCGGCGGAACGGCTCGAACAGGCCCGGCACCTCGTAGGACGGGACGTGCGGGCCCGAGTTGGCGACCTCCAGGACGGCGCGTCCGCCCCGCGTGCCGGACGTGACGCTCACCCAGCCGCCGCCCTTGCCCGTGTTGTGGCGGATGCCGTTCTCGACGAGGTTCTCCACGACGCGTTCGAGGAGCAGCGCGTCGCCGCTGGTCATGGCCTCTTCGGGCGCGGCCGTGACGGTGACGCCGGCCTGCTCGGCCTCCGGCGCGGTCCGCGCCGCGACGTGCGGGACCACGTCCGCGAGGTCCACCGGGGCGCGGCCGGTGATCTCGTTCTCCGAGCGGGCGAGCAGCAGCAGCCCGCCGATCAGGCGTTCGTGCCGCGAGGTGATCTGCAGCAGGTCCTCGCCGAGGCGCAGCACGTCCGGGGACGCCGTCCTGCGGTGCATCGCGACCTCGACGAGCGCGCGGCCGAGCGTCAGCGGGGTGCGCAGCTCGTGCGAGGCGTTCGCCACGAAGCGGCGCTGCCCGTCGAACGACCGGTCGAGCCGCTCCACCATCGTGTCGAAGGTGTCGGCCAGCTCCTTGACCTCGTCGTGCGGCCCGTGCAGGGCGATCCGCTCGTGCAGGACGCGGTCGGCGGCGGGCGCGGCGGCGATCCGCCGCGCCGTCTCGGTCACCCGGTGCAGCGGGGTCAGGACGCGGCCGGCGATCAGCCAGCCGAACCCGGCGGCGACGCCGGCGACGATCAGCAGCGCGATCGACCCCTCGGTGACCAGGGACTTCGTCGCGGCGGCCTGGTACTCGTCGTGCTGCTTGCGCATCATGCGCTCGATGTCCGCGGTGGCCGCGTTGGCGTCGGGGAGGTTCCGGGAGGTCCCGTCCACGTTCACCAGCGTCCGGCCACCGCCGTTGGGCGCCCCGGACTGCTGCGTCGTGACGCGGGCGAGGACCCGCGTCCCGGACCGGTCGAGCTGCTGGGTGAACAGCGCGTACGTGACGCCGAGGAGCACCAGGCCGGCGGCGAGGAACAGGCCGCCGTAGGTCAGCGTGAGGCGGGCGCGCAGCGACACGCGGCGCGGCCGTCCGATCGCGGGGATCTTCACGGGATCCGGTACCCCGCTCCCTTGACGGTCTCGATGACGGGCGGCTCGGCGAGCTTGCGGCGCAGCTTCAGCACGGTCAGCCGGACCGCGCCGGTGAACGGGTCGGCGTGCTCATCCCACGCCTTCTCCAGCAGCTGCTCGGCGGACACGACCGCGCCGTCCGCGCGCAGCAGCTCGGCCAGGACGGCGAACTCCTTGCGCGCCAGCGGGACGTACCGGCCGTCGCGGAACACCTCGCGGCGCGCCGGGTCGAGGGTGATCCCGGCGCGGCACAGCGTCGGCGGCGCGGCGGGCCGGGACCGGCGGCCGAGGGCGAGGACGCGGGCGGCCAGCTCGGCGAACGCGAACGGCTTGGTCAGGTAGTCGTCGGCGCCGAGGCCGAGCCCGGCGACCCGGTCGGTGATCTCGGCGGCGGCGGTCAGCATCAGCACCCGCGCCGCCGCGCCCGCCGTGACCAGCTGCCGGCAGACGTCGTCGCCGTGCACGACGGGCAGGTCCCGGTCCAGCACGACGACGTCGTAGTCGTTGACGCCCGCGCGTTCGAGGGCGGACGCCCCGTCGTGCGCGAGGTCGACGGCGTGCGCCTCGTCCCGCAGCCATTCCGCGATCGCGTCCGCGAGGAGCCGCTCGTCCTCCACCACCAGCACCCGCATGCCGTTCCCTCCGCCAGGTCCAGACCGCCGATGGTGCCGGGCGGTGTGTTTCCTCGCCGTAAGGGCCGTGGCCGGGGCGGGCGGAAACGGTGGGGAAACGTGCGGCCGCGTTGCATCGCTCCTCGTCCGGCCGGAGCACGTCCGGCCGCCGAACGAGGGGACGAGACATGCGACTGCGCACCCAGGGCGCCCTTGCGGCGCTGCCGCTGGTGATGGCGCTCGCGCTGACCGGCTGCGGGTCGAAGGACGGCGGGGACGGCGGGGTGGCGTCGGCGGGCGGCGGCAAGCAGGCCACCGCGTCCAAGAGCGCCGACCCGCAGGGGATGGGGGTGAAGTACGCCCAGTGCATGCGCGAGCACGGCGTTCCGATGGACGACCCGCAGGGCGGGCGCGTGACGCTCAAGCTCGACGGCAGCACGCCGAAGGAGAAGGTCGACAAGGCGCAGGAGGCGTGCCGCCAGTACAACCCGATGGAGAACGGCGCCGCGAAGCCGGATCCGAAAATGCAGGAGCAGGTCGGGAAATTCGCCGAGTGCATGCGCAAGAACGGCGTCGAGGACTTCCCGGACCCGAAGCCGGGCCAGCAGGGGATCATCATGGACAAGAAGCTGTCCGAGGACCCCGATTTCAACAACGCCCAGCAGAAGTGCAAGGACATCATGGCGGGCGGCCCGAAGTGACGGCCCTCGGGGAGCGGGCGCCCGGGGAGCGGGCGCCCGAGGACGACAGGCGCCGCGCGCGGCGGCGCCGTCCCGGCCGGCGGGCCGTCCTCGCGGCGGCGGCCGCGGTGGCCGTCGCGGGCGGTGCGGCCGCCGTCGCGCTGAACACCGGAGGCGGTTCCGGCAAGGACCGGGCGACCGCCCTTCCGCCGAACACGACGCAGGTCACGCGGCAGACGCTGAAGGACGAGCAGACCGAGGACGGCTCGCTCGGCTACGGCCCCACCTACACCGCGACGAGCCGGCTCCAGGGCACGCTGACCAAGGTCCCCGAGAGCGGCGACGTCATCAAGCGGGGCCAGGCCCTGTACGAGGTGGACGGCGATCCGGTCGTCCTCATGTACGGGTCGAAACCGGCGTACCGTCCGCTGCGGATCGGCACCGAGGGGGCGGACGTCGAGCGTTTCGAGAAGAACCTGAAAGCGCTCGGCTATGACGGATTCACCGTCGACAAGGAGTACACCGCCGACACCGCCGACGCCGTCGAGAAATGGCAGGACGACCTCGGCCTCGACGAGACCGGAACGGTCGAGCTGGGCCGGGTGGTGTTCGCGCCGGAACCCGTCCGGATCGACAGTCTCCAGGCGAATGCCGGGGACCCGACCGGCCCCGGCCGGAAGGTGCTCACCTACACCGGCACCGACAAGGCCGTCACCGTCGAGCTGGACACGACCGACCAGCGGATGGCCCGCAAGGGCGCCGCGGTCGAGGTCACGCTCCCCGACGACACGACGGTGAGCGGGCGGATCGACGAGGTCTCCACGGTGATCAAGCCGGGCGACGGGCAGGGCGCCGACCCGTCCACGAAGGTCGAGGTGATGATCTGGCTGCGGTCGTCGAAGGCGCGCAAGGCCGCGGCGAGGTACGCGCTCGCCGCCGTCGACGTCACCTTCACCGCGGGCGCCCGCAAGGAGGTGCTGACGGTCCCGGTCACCGCGCTGGTCGCGCTGTCGGAGGGCGGGTTCGGCGTCGAGGTCGTGAAGGGCTCGACGTCGTCGTACGTCCCGGTGAAGACCGGGCTGTTCGCCGACGGGCGGGTCGAGGTGTCCGGCGCGGGCGTCGCCGAGGGCACCGTCGTGGGGGTGCCGAAATGATCGAGCTGCGCGAGGTGACCAAGGAGTACCCGGGCGGCGTCCGGGCGCTCGGCGGGGTGTCGCTGCACGTCGGCGCCGGGGAGCTGGTCGCGATCGTCGGGCCGTCGGGGTCGGGCAAGTCGACGATGCTGAACGTGCTCGGCACCCTGGACCGGCCGACGTCGGGGACCGTCCGCATCGACGGGCACGACGTCGGGCGGCTACCGGACGCGGCGCTGTCGGCGCTGCGGGCGAGCCGGATCGGGTTCGTGTTCCAGCAGTTCCATCTCGCCGCCGGGACCCGCGCGCTGGACAACGTCGCCGACGGGCTCCTGTACTCGGGGCTGCGGCCGGCCGCGCGGCGGCGGCGGGCGGCGGACGCGCTGGAACGGGTCGGGCTCGCGCACCGGATGCACCACGAGCCGCACGAGCTGTCCGGCGGCGAGCGGCAGCGCGTCGCGATCGCGCGGGCCGTCGCGGGGGAGCCCGCGCTGCTGCTGGCGGACGAGCCGACGGGCGCGCTGGACTCGGCGTCCGGCGACGGGGTGATGGCGCTGCTGCGCGGGCTGCACGCGGCCGGCACCACCGTCGTGATCATCACGCACGACCGGGAGATCGCGGCGGGGCTGCCGCGCCGGGTCCGGATGCGCGACGGCCTGGTGGTCGAGGACTCGGCGCTCCCGGCGCGGGCGGAGCCGGCGGAGGCGGCGCGATGACCGCGGGGACGCTGCGTCCCGAGCGGCCGGGTCCCGGGCGGCCGCGTCCGGCCCGGCCGCGTCCGGCCCGGCTCGGGCCGGGCGACGTGCTGAAGGTCGGCGCGGTGGGCCTGCGGACGCGGCCGATGCGGGCGTTCCTGTCCGCGCTCGGCATCGCGATCGGGATCGCCGCGATGGTCGCGGTCGTCGGGGTGTCGTCCTCGTCGCGCGCCGACCTCGACCGCGCGCTCGCGGCGCTCGGCACCAACCTGCTCACGGTCACGCCCGGGAACACGCTGACCGGCGGGCAGGCCCAGCTCCCGCTGGAGGCCGAGGAGATGGTCGGGCGGATCCGGCCGGTCGAGGAGGTGTCGGCGATCGGGCTGCTGGACGGGGCGAAGGTGTACCGGAACGGGAAGGTCCCGAAGGCGCAGACCAACGGGATCGCCGCCTACGCGGCCCGCACGGACCTGCGCGCCGCGACCGGCGCGCGGCTGCGCAGCGGGGTGTGGCTGACCGCGGCGACGCAGGACTTCCCGGCGGTGGTGCTCGGCTCGTCCGCCGCGGACCGGCTCGGCATCGGGCACGCCGGGACGGACGTCCAGGTGCTGGTCGGCGGCAAGTGGTTCACCGTGGTCGGCATCCTCGAACCGGCGCCGCTCGCGCCGGAGCTGGACGCGGCGGCGCTGGTCGGCTGGCCGGCGGCGCAGGCGCGGCTCGGGTTCGACGGCCACGCGACCACGATCTACACCCGGTCGCGGGACGCGAGCGTCGAGCAGGTCCGGGAGGTGCTCGGCGCGACCGCGAACCCGGAGGCGCCGAACGAGGTGCAGGTGTCGCGGCCGTCGGACGCGCTCGCCGCGAAGAAGGCGGCGGGGGAGGCGTTCACCGGGCTGCTGCTCGGCGTCGGCGCGGTGGCGCTGCTGGTCGGCGGGGTCGGGGTGGCCAACACGATGGTCATCTCGGTGCTGGAGCGCCGGGCGGAGATCGGGCTGCGCCGCTCGCTCGGCGCGACCCGCGGCCAGATCCGCACCCAGTTCCTCGCGGAGTCGCTGCTGCTGTCGGCGCTCGGCGGGCTCGGCGGCGCCGCGATCGGCGCGCTCGTCACCGGCGGCTACGCCGCGTACCAGGGGTGGCCGATCGTGATCCCGGCCTGGGCGGTGCTCGGCGGCGTCGCCGCGACGCTGGTCATCGGCGCGGTCGCGGGCCTCTACCCGGCGATCCGGGCGTCCCGCCTGTCGCCCACGGAGGCGCTGGCGGCGCCCTGAGCAATTGACATAGCGAGCACTATCTGAATATGGTCTGCTATGTGGATAGCGACAGTGATGAAAAACCGAGGCGGCTGACCCGCGCCGAGGCGAAGGCGCGCACCCGGCGGCGCTTGCTGGACGCGGCGGCGCGCACGTTCGCCCGCAAGGGGTACGCGGGGGCGTCGGTCGAGGAGATCGCCGAGGCGGCGGGCTACTCGATCGGCGCCCTGTATTCCAACTTCGGCGGCAAGGAGGAGCTGTTCCTCGAGCTGATGGCCGGCGGCGCCAGGGCGCGGGTCGAGCGGGGAAAGCAGACCGTCGAGGCCGTGCAGACCGGGACCGAGGACCCGGAGACGGCGCTCGGCCGGTTCTTCCTGGAGGCCGCCGACAAGGACGACGACCTGCCCCTCCTGCAGGCCGAGCTGTGGCTCTACGCCATGCGGAACCCGCAGATGAAGGAGGCGCTGGCCGCCGCGCAACGCGAGCCGCAGGCGGCCCTCGCGGAGCTCATGGAGCCGGTGCTCGCGCGCGTCGGCGCCTCCGGCCGGGTTCCCGCCGCCACCGTCGCCACGGTCGCGAGCGCGATGTTCCAGGGCCTGCTGCGGCAGCGCCGCCTCGACCCGGCGAGCGTGCCGGACGACCTGCTCCGCCAGGCGATGCGGTGGCTGTTCGTCGGCATCGCCAACACCCCCGACCCGTCGACCGAGGAGCGGCCGTGACCCGTCAGGACCTCCCCCTGCCCCGCCGCGCCGCCGCCCTGGCCGGCCCCCGATCGACCAAGCGGGTCTACCGGACGGCGGGCCTGATCATGGGCGCCGTCTGGGCCTGGAACGCGGGCCAGCCCTTGTGGGAGCACGCCCTCAAGTTCGGGCTGCTGCTCTTCGTCGGCGTGCCGCTGCTGCACCTCGTCCAGAAGCGCCGCACGGCGGGACGCCCGCAGGAGGGGCCGCGCCTGTCGCTCGCCCGCGCGGCCGCCGCCAAGGGCGTGCTGCTCGCCGCCGCGCTCCTCGCCTCGTACCTGCTGCGGTCGACGCCCCACGGCGACCTCTACGTCGCCGCCGGCCTGTTCGTCGTCATCGCCGGCCTCGGCCCCCTCGTGCACCGCCACCTCATGACGGGCTGACGCCCTCACCGCGCCCGTGACGCCTCGTGCGCGCTTCGTACCGCAGCGCTAACGGGCCCGCAACGGCGGCGAAAAGGCCGGACGCTGTCCTCGACGCATGAGCATCTACGACTCCATCGGAGGAGAGCCCGCGCTGACCGCCGTGGTCGACGACCTGTACGTCCGCATCCTCGCCGACGACGAGCTGAAGGGCTTCTTCGCCGGGACGAACCTCGCCCGGCTGAAGGGCCGCCAGGTCGAGTTCTTCGGGCAGGCGCTCGGCGGGCCGATGGTCTACGGCGGCGCCTCGATGAAGGACGTCCACCTCGGACGCGGCATCGAGCGCGCCCACTTCGACAAGGTGGCGGGCCACCTCGTGGCCGCGCTCGCCGCCGCGGGCGTCCCGGACGCCACCATCGCCGAGATCGTCGCGGTGGTGGCGCCGCTCGCGGACGACATCGCGAGCGGCGCCGTCCCCGCCGGGTGACCGCGCGCCGGGTGACCGCGCCCCCGGGCGGGGCGCGCTACCCGGCGAGCAGGTCCTGCAGCTCGCGGACGGCTTCGCGGAGCCGGTCGGCGAAGTCGTACATGGCGCCCGCGACCGGCTCCGGCGTGCTCAGGTACAGGTTGAACCGGTCGGGCAGCAGCACGTAGGCGACGCCGATGCACTGCTCGCTCGTCGACCCGAACCCGAAGTACCGGATGTTCACCGACGGCGCGGAGCTGGTGCTCAGGTAGTCGTCGCGCATCGTCACCCAGCCGGGCGAGTCGAACAGCGCGAGGTGCTCGGTGACGCCGAGCTCCGCGCCGCGCCGCTTCTGGATCAGCTGCAGCTCCCACAGGTGCTGCTCGGGCGCGCGGCCCGCCTGGCAGTCCTTGGCGCGCCGGACGTGCGCCTCGGCTGCGGCGCGGAACGCGGCGCGGCGGGCGTCGGCGCCCGCGCCCGGGTCGTCCATCGCCGCGACGAACCGCAGCACCTCCGGGGTGACGACCCGCATCGCCTCGGTGCGCCCGTTGCGGTACTGGCGGGTCGCGATCGACTCGTAGGTGGCGCCGGTGAGGCCCTTCGCCCGCTTGTGCGCGAGCTGGTACGCCATCTGGACGAACGCGTCGGGGGAGGTCTTCAGCGCCTTGGCGCGCTCGGAGCCGAAGTCGTCGAACGACACGCAGGTCGTGGCGGTCGCGGCGCCGTAGGCGGCGAACGCGGCGGCCGCGTCCCGGATGTCGGCGCGCAGCGCGTCGTCCAGCGCGAACTCGATCGCCTCGATCGCCGGCAGGCCCTGCGAGCGGGCGCCGGACCGCTGCGCGTGCGCCTCCGCGGACGCGCCGAGCAGCGCGTCCACGAAGCTGAGGATCGTGGTGCCGTCCAGCCCGCAGTGCTCCACGTTGATGCCGGCGGTGCCGTCGGCGAAGACGACCAGGGAGACGGCCTTGTCGAACCAGCGGTTGCCGCTGTCGCCGTGCAGGAGGTTGTCGCACGCCTCCAGGTCGTTCCTCGGCGCGACGTCCTCCAGGCAGACGCAGAACAGCGCGGTCTCGATGTCGTCCAGCGCCCGCGCGTTGGCGGGGCCGGCGGCGAGCAGCGCCTCCCGGCTCGCCGCCCACTCGGCGCGCGCCTTGGTGGTGAGGTGCCCGGCGGACGGCTCCGGCGCGGGCTCCGCCTTCATGATCGTGCCGAGGCCCGCGACCAGCTCGTCCAGCGTGTGCGGGACGCCGTCCGGGCCGATCACGTCCATCCGGACGATGTTGCCCCGGTAGAACACGACGATGTGCCTGGCCTGCGACGGCCCCGGCCACTCGGCGCTGTAGGGGGCGCGGACGGTGTCCTGCTCGGCGCCCGGGATGCGCGTGGTGGAGAACAGGAACTTGTTCTGCTCCATCGACAGCGGCGCGCCGCGCTGCAGGACCGGCGGGACCCGCTCGTCGTCCAGCAGCAGCTTGTAGTCCAGCGCGCCGGCGATCAGCCCGGCCGCGCGCTCCAGCTGCCGCTCCCCGGTGTCCTGGAACAGGAAGAAGAAGTTCGCGTTCAACGCGATCCGGTCGCGCCGCCCGAGGTAGCGGTACGGCCAGAACGTGTCCAGCCAGCTGCGCACGCCGGGCTCGGCGTCGTAGCGCTCCAGGGCGGCGTGCAGGGCGCGGCCCGGGCCGTCCGGCCGGGCGAACGCCTCCACCGCCGCGCGCGTCTCCGCCAGCTCCGCCTCGGTGAGCAGCGGCGCGCACCACTCCAGGAACCGCTCGCAGGTCTCGTCGAGCGCGGGGAGCGGCACCCGGGGCAGCGCGTCCTCGTTGCCGAAGGTGCGGGCCGACGGTTCAGGGGTGGGGTTCACTTCGTCCCTCGTTCTCCATGCCCGGGCGTTCCGCACGCCCGGGGCCGATGGTGGTCATTCCCCGCGCGGGCGCGACACGTACAGGCCCGCGTAGAGCCAGCCGCCGTCCTCCAGCCCGGACGGGTCGACGCCGGCGTCCGCCAGCGTGTCCAGCACGAGCGCCTGCTCCTCCTCCGTCGCGAACCGCCGCTGCCGGAACAGGCCGTCGCGGCGGACCGTCTCGTACCCCGCCGCCGCCAGCGTGTCGGCGACCGGGTCGAACGGGAACATGCGCAGGATGAAATGCGCCATCCACGGCCGGCGCCCGCCCGCCGCCTCGACGACGCGCGCGATCGTCCGCTCGGTGACGTAACCGAGGCAGCCGGTGGAAATGACGAGATCGGCGCCGGCCAGAAGCGCGGCCTGCTCGTCCGTCGGATCGCGGTCCTCGAGATCGGCGTGCACGGCGCCGTCCAGGAAACCGGCGTCGAGCGCATAGGAGAGCGCGTTCTCGGACGCGTCGAGACCGACGAAGCGGACGCGATTCGCAGCTTCACGGGAACGGACCAGCTCACGGTCGCGGGACAGGAGGGCGCCGCGGGTGAGCCGTTCGGCGTCGCGGCCGGCGTAGCGATCGTACAGCTCCGCCATGGTGGCGCCGTATTTCAGCAGCGCCGCGTTGATGCCGTACGAGCAGCCGATGTCCACGACCTTCGGGACCGGCACGCCGCGGGCCTCCCGGTATTCGGCGATGAGCCCGGAGAAGTGCGGCTTCGCCAGTTCGGGGATGTTGTAGTCGAGGCCCCGCAGGGTGCCGAAGTAGGCGCGCGGGTCGGGCTCGGTGTAGATGTGGTCCAGCGAGATCTTTCCGGTCGTGTCGACGCGCACGTCGCGGTCCTTCCTGGAGAAGGCGGATGGGCCGGGCGGTTCTCGCTTCAGTCGAGCAGCGCGTCCACCCGGACGGCGCGTCCCTCCGCCGCCAGGTGCTCGGGCAGCACCCGGCCGAACAGCTGCCGGGTCCGCGCGACGCTGCCGACCACGCCGGGCCGCTCGCTGTAGGCGAGGATCGCGGTGTGCCGCGCGACGTCCCCGCGCACCTCGCTGACCCGGTGCAGGGAGTAGCGCCCCTTGAAGAGCTGCAGGTCACCGGGGCGCAGCACCAGCCGCCGCACCAGGTGCGCGCCCCGGCCGGTGAGGACGTCGCGGACGTCGGCGAAGTTCTCGTCCGCCGCGGACCGGATGTTCGGGCAGTACTCGAAGACGCCGCCGTCCTCGGGAAGCTGCGTCAGCAGGCTCACCGTGAACTCGTTGGTGTCGAAATGCCACGGGTGCTCCATGCCGGGATTCACCACGTTCAGGCAGAGCCCGGACAGCGGGTCGCCCAGCTCGTGGACGCGCGGCAGCCCGAAGCAGGCGGCCACGAACCGCTGGAAAAGCGGGTCGGAATAGAGCCGGTGGACGATCAGGTCGCGCGGGATGAGGTCGCGGGCCACGAACGCGTTCCCGCGCTCGACGGTGATACGGCCGGGGTGGTCGCCGGGCAGCGGCGTGCCGATGTCGATGTTGTAGGCGTTCACCGTTTCGACGTCGTAATGAGCGTCTGGCGCGATGGCGGCGCATTCGGCCCGCAGCCGCTCCTGCAATGCGCCGCGAATGAAGTCCGGAAGCACGCAGCACCCGGAATTTGCCAGCTCCTCCCGGACCCGGGAAACGACGGCGGTCCAGCCCGCGCCGTCCGGTTCGTCCAGCGGATAGAGATCGGTGTCGACCAGTTCCGTTCCTGCCGCCCGGCCGGCGGCCCGAGCCTCCACTGCGCCCATCAAGATCCTTCCGCGTGGCGAACCCCATCCGGGTTTTAGCACATTCCCCGTGCACATTCATGGCCGTGTTTTCCCGGCGGCTTTGTCAGAATTCGATAAGCCCGGTCGGTGACCTGTGTCTTCGAACGGTCCACTGCCCGCGCCGGCACACTGTCCGGTGTGTCCCATATCACCCCCGGGTCGCGATCGGCGCGAACCTTCGCCCGGGTGACGGCGTCATCGACGGTTGGGACACTGGTCCACTACTTTTCCCCAGGAGGGCGCATGGCGGACTGGCGGCTGACGGGCTTCATCGAGGATCGCGAGCTAGGCCGCGGCGCGCAGGGCCGCGTCGTACTGGCCCGGCACGCCGAGACCGGCGCGCCCGTCGCGATCAAGTACCTGACCGGCGCGGACCCGGCGGCCGTCGCGGGGCTGCGCGCCGAGGCGCAGATGCTCGGCCGGCTGACCAGCCCGTACGTGGCGCGGCTCTTCCGCTTCGTGGAGAGCGGCGAGGGCGCCGCGATCGTGATGGAGGCGGTGAACGGCGCGTCGCTGAAGGCGGTGCTGGCCGAGCACGGGCGGCTCGCGCCGGAGGCGGCGCTGACCGTGCTGAAGGGCTCGCTGCTCGGGCTCGCCGCCGCGCACGCCGTCGGCGTCGTCCATCGCGACTACAAGCCCGCGAACGTGGTCGTCCGGCCGGACGGGCTGAGCAAGCTGGTCGACTTCGGCGTGGCCGTGCTGGCCGGGCAGGGTTCGGCCGCCGGGACGCCCGCCTACATGGCGCCCGAGCAGTGGCGCGGCGAGGCCGCCACCCCCGCGACCGACGTGTACGCCGCGACCTGCGTGTTCGTCGAGTGCGTGACCGGGCGGCGGCCGTTCGCGGCCGGCGAGCGCGTCGCGCTGATGAACCAGCACCTGACCGCCGCGGCGGACGTGGCGGACGTCCCCGAGGCGCTGCGCCCGCTCGTGCTGAAGGGGCTGGCGAAGCAGGCCGGGGACCGCCCGCCCGGCGCCGCCGCGTTCGTTGGCCAGCTCGAGTCGGCGGCGGTCGCCGCCTACGGGCCGGACTGGGAGCAGCGGGGCGTCCGGGCCCTCGCGGCGGCCGCCGTCGCGCTGGCGGCCCTGTTCCCGCTGGGCGCTCTCGCGGTCGCCCCGGGCGCCGCCGCCACCGGCGCGGGCGCCGCGGGGACGGCCGGGACGGCAGGGACGGCCGGTACGGCGGGCGCCGCCGGGACGGGCGGCGGCGCGTCCGCCGGAGCGGGATCCGCCGGGGCGGCCGCCGGCAAGGGCTTCCTCGCCACCGCCGCGGGCAAGGGCGCGCTGGCGGCGGCCGGCGCCGCCGTCGTCGCCGCTGCGGCCGGGGGCGCCGTCTACGCGACGAAGGACACGACCAAGAAACCCCCGAAGGACCATCCCGTCCTGACCCTCGCCGCCCAGAACGAGACGATCCCCGGCGCGTCCATCAAGGTGGACGGCGCGCGGTACGCGACCGTCACCGGACTGCACGACGCGGCCCTCCAGCGTCGCATCAACGCCGAGCTCCGCGCCCCGCTCGACGACCTGATCGCGCTGGCGAAGGAGAGCCGCAAGCAGGTCGCGTGCGGGAGCACCCCGACCACGGTGACCGTCCAGACGCGCCTGGGGCTCAACGGGCCGCGCCTGGTGTCCGTCCGGTACTTCCAGATGTCCGACTGGTGCCAGAAGGCCGACGGAGCGCCCGGCGGCGAGGTCGTCACCATCGACCTGCGCACCGGGCGGCGGCTCGCCGCGGCCGATGTCTTCCGCCCCGGCACGCTGACCGCGCCCGGGACGGGAACGCTCTACTCCCGGCTCGTCCAGCGGGACGGGCGCCCGTGGGCCGACTGCTCCGGGGGCAAGCCCTGGAAGCCCGGCGACTTCCAGCCCACCTCGCCCGAGGGCCTGTACCGGGGCGCTCCGCACACCCCGCCGCGCCTGAGCGCCTTCCTCACCCCGTCGGACTTCCAGGTGGCCTGGTTCGACTCCGGCAGCGACGGCTGCGGCAACCTCGACTTCGGCGCCCCCTACGCCAAGGTCCGCGACCTGCTGAAACCCGAGTTCGCCGCGCTCCTGCCGAAGTGACCGGGCGGGCACCGGGTACGGGAGGGAGGTGCAGACGTTCCTGCCGTACCCGGACTTCACCGCCACCGCCCGCGTCCTCGACCCGCGGCGGCTCGGCAAGCAGCGGGTCGAGGCGCTCCAGGTGTTCCGCGCCCTGACCGTCCCCGGATACGGCTGGCAGCGCCACCCCGCGGTGCTCATGTGGACCGGGTACGAGGAGGCCGTCGTCCGCTACGGCCTGGAGATCTGCGCGCGATGGTGCGCGCTCGGCCGCGCCGACACCTGCGCCGCGACGATGACCGCCGAGCTCGCCGCCGGAGGAGGCCCCACGCGGGCGCGCGACCAGGAGGCACTGCACCGCGCCGGCCAGCTGCCGCCCTGGCTCGGCGAGCCCGCGTTCCACCGCAGCCACCGCTCCGCGCTCGTCCGCAAGGACCCGGTCCACTACGGCCCGCTTTTCCCGGACGTTCCCGACGATCTCCCTTACCTCTGGCCGCGCTCGGACCGCCCGCGCCCGGAGCGTCCCGGGGGTCATACCGGCGCTGATGAGGGGTAGGGCCCTGGCTGGAGGCGGGCCCGGGCGGGGCCCCTAGCCGGAGGTGCGCGATGAACGCCGAAGGACGGCCGGACGGCCGCCCGCGCGGCGAGCGGCTGCTGTGCGACCTGGTGGCCGCCAGCCACGTGATCTCGCTGGAGCAGTTGCCCGGCGTGGTCGCCGAGCATGCCGCGCGCGCCGGCCTCCACGACGTGCGGATCTACGTGGTGGACCTCCAGCAGCAGGTGCTGCGGCTGCTCACCGGCCGGGGCGCCGACGCCGGCCGGGACTCCGGTCCCGAAACGGAGGAGATCCGCGTCGAGGGAACCCTCGCCGGCCGCGCGTACCAGAACGTCGCGAGCGTCGCGGGGCAGTCCGAGCACGACGGCGCCCACCACATCTGGGTACCGATCCTGGACGGCTCGGAACGGATCGGCGTGATGCGGGTGACGGTCGACCCCGGGGACGAGCAGGCCGAGGCCGACGCCGAGTACCTCGCCGGCCTGGTCGCGCTGCTGATCGTCAGCAAGGGACCGACCAGCGACTCGCTCGCCCGGCTGGTGCGCACCCGCGACATGACCGTCTCCGCGGAGATGCAGTGGCGGCTGCTCCCGCCCATGACGTTCGCCAACGACGCGATGGTGATCGGCGCGGCGCTGGAGCCCGCCTACAAGCTGGGCGGCGACACCTTCGACTACGGCATCGCGGGCGACACCGTCCACCTCGCCGTCTTCGACGCGATGGGACACGACACCTCGGCCGGCATCACCGCGACCCTCGCCGTCGGGGCGCACCGCAACAGCAGGCTGCAGGGCGCGAGCCTGGTGGAGAGCGGCCGCGCCATCGAGGAGGTGCTGATCGAGCAGGACGCGTCGGGCCGCTTCGTCACCGGGGTCCTCGCGGAGCTCGACACCCGCACCGGGATGCTCTCGTGGATCTCGCACGGCCACCCGCCGCCGGTCGTGATCCGCGGCGGCCGCTGGGTGACGACGCTGGCCTGCGAGCCCGGCCACCCGCTGGGCACCGACCTCGGCGTCGAGCCGGCGGTCTGCCGGGAGCAGCTCGAACCCGGCGACCGGCTGCTGCTCTACACCGACGGCATCGTGGAGGCCCGCGACCCGGACAAGGAGGAGTTCGGGCTCGTCCGGTTCGTCGACTTCATCATCCGCCGCAACGCCGACGGGCTGCCGGTCCCCGAGACGCTGCGCCGGCTCGTCCACAGCATCCTCGTGCACCACGAGGGCCGGCTCGACGACGACGCCACCGTCCTGCTGCTGGAGTGGCGCGGCTCGGGCGGCGGCGTGCGCCGTCCCGCCCCCGACGGGGCCTGACCCGCGCCGGGGACGGGGCGTCCGGTCACGGGTCACGACACGCCGAGGGCGCGCATCAGCATCGGGTAGGCGTCGTGGAGGTCCCGCTGCCAGTACGGCCAGGAGTGCTGGCCGTCGAAGAAGCGGGTGGTGACGGGGATGCCGAGGGCGTCCAGCCGGTCGACGAACGCGTGCGAGACGTCGTTCGCCGCCGCCTCGACGGGGTCGGTGAACGGGAGCCCGCCGAGCGATCCGGCCGTGCCGTTGCCGCTGGCCACGTAGAGGCGCACGCCCGCGAGCCGGCCGGCGAGGTCGGTCGGGTTGTGCGCGTGCCAGATCGCGGCCTGCGCGTCGGGCGCGCCCCAGACGCGCCGCCAGTCGGTGCCGGGGCAGGAGAAGGACGGGCCCCAGCCGATCGAGTCGTCGCCCGGCTCGTAGTCGTAGAGGGTGTCGACGTAGCCGCTGAAGGCGGCGGCCGCCGCGAACATTCCGGGGAAGCGGGCCGGGTACAGCATCGCGCCGAGACCGCCCATGGAATTGCCGGCGATGACGCGGCGCCCGTTCGCCCGGTAGCCGTTCTCCAGGATGGCGCGGAGCTCCTTCATGTGGAAGGTCTCCCATTCGGGCGGCCCGCCGTTTCCGTAGTTCCACCAGTCGGAGTAATTGCCGCAGCTTCCGCCTTCCGGCATGACGACGATGACGGGGGAATCGGCGGTGAGGGCGGCGACGTCGGTACCGCGCGTCCAGGCGGTGTAGTCGTCGACGCCGCCGTGCAGCAGCCAGAGGGTCGGCCAGGTGCGGGCGGCGTTCTTCGACCATCCGGAGGGGACGAGGAGGCGCACCTTCTCCTGCGCGCCCATCGCCGGGGACTGGACGGTGAGGTCGATGGTCCGCGGCGCGACGGTCGTCTCCGCGATCACCTTCGCGCCGGTCACGGCGCCGGTCGCGGAACTCGCCGCGGCGGCGGGACGGGCGGCGGGGACGGCCGCGGCGAGCGCGGCGGCCAGGACGAGGGGAAGCAGCAGGGCGAGGGACCCCGGCCCTGCGACGGGGGTGGAGCGTCGGAGCAATGCGGGCCTTCCGGGCATGCCGGCAGGGTGGGCCGGCCGGAAAAGGGGAGCGCCGTTGTACGGCGAATGCGCGCAGCGCGGCGAAGGGCGGGTCGCGCTCCCGCCTGCTGCCTTCGGGCCGTTAGGCGGCCCGGTACCGATGTGCGTTCCGAGATTGGTGGATTCTGCTACTTACTCCGAGTAGATTCCCGTTTCAGGTACGTTCTACGCGTTGCCGGGGAATCGCAGAGAAGATTGTTTTCCGAACCCGCGTCGTGGCGGACGCCCTTTCGGACGCCCGCCGCCTGCCCGGTGGCCGTCCGGTGACCCGCCAGGGGCGTCCCGGAGTCCCTGCGCGATGGCGGCGGGCGGAGGGCGACGCGCCGCCCGGCGTGCGATGTAACGATTGTGTTTCGGTCGATTGACAGTGAGATAGATCATGAACGTACGCTCATGGGAGCGCTCCCACGATTCTCCGTCGACATGTGGCGCCCGGCTCCCGCGGCGGCCGCGAGGCAAGGAGGGCACGATGGGCCTGCGGTTCGACCTGCTCGGACCCGTGCGGGTACGCCAGGGGGACCGGCTGCTCGCGCTCGGCTCCGCCAAGCAGCGCACGCTGCTGACCGCGTTGTTGCTCGAGCCCAACCGGACCGTCTCGCTCGACTTCCTGACCAGCGCGTTATGGGACGAGGCGCCGCCCAAGAGCGCGGTCTCCAACCTGCGCACCTACGCCAACCAGCTGCGGCGCGCGCTCGCCGACTCCGCGCCGCGGCTGATCGCCCGGCGCCCCGGCTACGCGCTGGCCGTCGAGCCGGGCGAGCTCGACAGCGCCCGGTTCCTCCACCTGCTGCGGCTCGGCCGCGCGGACCTGGCGGCCGGTGCGCCCCGCCGCGCCGCCCTCGGGCTGGAAGCGGCGCTCGCACTGTGGCGGGGCAGCGCGGCCGAGGACCTGCCCCGCACGCTCGCCCTCGCGCCCCGGCTGCAGGCGCTGGAGGACCTGCGCGGGTCGGCCGTCGACGCCTACGCCGCGGCCCGGCTCGCGCTCGGCGAGAACGACGCGGTGGCCGCCGAACTGCACGAGCACCTCGCCGCCAACCCCACCCGCGAACGGCTGTGGGCGCATCTGATGCTCGCGCTCTACCGCTGCGGTGACGCGGCCGGCGCGCTGGCCGCCTACGCCCGGGCGCGGGACGTCCTGGTGAACCAGCTCGGCGTCGATCCCGGTCCCCAGCTCGTCGCCCTCCAGCAGGCGGTGCTCAAGCGCGATCCGAAGCTGGACCGGGTCCCGGAGCCCCGGCTCAAGGTGCCCTCCCGATGGCGCACGCGGGGCGTCCACCGCGGCCTTCGCCCCCTGTACTGGCAGACCCGCCAGGCGTGAGACGGCGTGCCCCAGGGCAGGCTCAGGACCGCGCGTCACCGGAGGCGGCGGACGACCACGCCGAGCAGGGCGTCGGCGGGCAGCAGGCCGAAGTGCCGCGAGTCGATGCTCTGCGCGGGGTTGTCGCCCAGGACGGCGAGCCGCCCGTCCGGGACGGCCGCGCCCGCGCCCGCCGGGAGCGCCGGGCGCACCGGCGCGGGGACCGGCTCGCCCGGCACGGCGGCGGCGCGCTTGACGATCCAGCGTAGGTCGGCGGGAGCCCTCGGGCCGAACTCCTGCCAGTAGGGGCCCTCCACCACCACGAGCCGGTCCGTGGCGACGCGGGGGAGCCGGGTCCGGCGCACCAGGAGGCGGTCGCCGGGCGCGAGGGTGGGCACCATGCTCGTTCCGTACACCTCGACGACCGTGAAACGCCGCCGCAGGAGCAGCGCGAGCGCGCCTGCGGCGGCGACCACGCAGAGCACGGCGGCGGTGGACCAGCCGAGGGTGCTCATGGCCGGAACAGCTCGATAATGTCGTCGGCCGCCACGACCAGCAGCGCGGCGAAGCAGCCCGCCGCGACCGCGAACAGCGCGCCCGTCGCACCCGGAAGGTGGGATCCTCCGGACAGCGTGGCGCCGAGCCCCGCCAGCGCGGCGGTGGCCAGCGACAGGTTGCGCACGACCTGGCGCGGCCCCAGCGGAGTGTCGGCGTCGCCGAAGCAGGCGCAGGGCGCCCGGTCGCCGCGCGCGAGCGCGCGGACGATGGCCGCCGTGAACGCCGCCAGGAGCACCGCCGCCAGCGCGAAACCGGCCGCGGCGGTCACCGGGAGCACGAGCAGCACCACCACCGCGGCCTCGGCGCCGACCACCGCGGCGGCGATCCACCGCGTCGCGGTGGCGGCCACCGGGTGCGGTACGAGCCGTGCCGTCGCCGCCGTGAACCGCGCGTAGGCGCCCCTCCCGCGCAGCTTGCCGGCCGCCGACGCCACGAAGACGAGCGCGAGCAGCACCCGCACGGCGGTCACGACCTCGTCCATGACATCTCCTCCTCCTGCCGGTATCCGCCGGCCTGCAGCTCGAACAGCCGCGCGTACTCGCCGCCCTCGGCCATCAGCTCGGCGTGCGTTCCCCGCTCGACGATCCGCCCGTCGCGCAGGACGACCAGGGTGTCGGCGTCGCGCACCGCGCTCAGCCGGTGCGAGATGAGCAGGCTCGTCAGGCCCGCGCGGTGCTCGCGCAGCCGGACGTGGACGTGGTGCTCGGCCTCGGCGTCCAGGCCGGAGCTGGGCTCGTCGAGGATCAGCAGGTCGCGGCCGTCCCGCAGGAACGCGCGGGCCAGGGCGAGCCGCTGCCACTGCCCGCCGGACAGCGGCACCCCGGGTTCGGCGTCGCCGTCCGCGCCGCCGGTGAAGGCCCGCGTCAGCAGCGTGTCGTAGCCGCCCGGCAGTGCCTCGACGAAGGCGCCGGCCCCGGCCCGCTCGGCCGCCGCCCGGACGAGCGTCCGGTCGCCGCGCCGCTCCAGGTCGCCGAGCCCGATGTTGTCGGCGGCGGTGAGCTCGTACTCCATGTAGTCCTGGAACACCACGCCGATGCGGCGGCGCAGCTCGGCCGGGTCCAGGTCGCGCAGGTCCACGCCGTCCCACCGGATCGCGCCCCGTTCCGGGTCGTAGAACCGGCACAGCAGCTTCACCAGGGTGCTCTTGCCCGCGCCGTTCAGGCCGACGAGGGCCGTCGCGCGCCCGCACTCGATGGTGAAGCTCACGCCGCGCAGCGCCCACGGATGCTCGGGGGAGTACCGGAACCAGACCCCGTCGAACTCGATGCGGCCCGTCAGCGGCCCCGGGACGGCGGGCCGTTCGGCGACCGCCAGGTCCGGGCCGGCGGCGGTCACCGCGCGGTAGTGGCCGAACAGCAGCAGCTGCTGGTGGGCGACGGTGAGCTGGGTGACCAGCTGCGCCCCCGCCGCCTGCGCCCCCGCGAGGGCGGCGACCAGCAGGCTGACGTCGCCGACCGTGATACGGCCGCGCCACGCCTCGGCGAGCGCCCAGGCGAGCCCGGCCCCGGCGACGCCGGTGGACAGCACAGCGAGCCCCGCCTGCGTGGCCAGCTCGCGGCGGTCGACGCGGCGGCGCTCGGCGTCGGCGGCGCGCCGTTCGGCGTTCATCAGCGTCCGGAAATGCCCGCCCACACCGAACAGCCGCAGCTCCTTGGCCGCCTTGACCGTGGTGAGCAGCTCCCGGTAGAAGAACTCGCGCCGTTCGGCGGGGCCGATCGCCAGCATCATCGCCGCCCAGCGGCGCGACAGCCGGAACTCGGCGGCCAGGGCGGGGACGGTCGCCAGCACCACGGCCAGGGCGAGCCACGGGCCGACGGACAGCAGCGAGCCGAGGAACCCCGCGAGCGTGATCGTCCCGCTGACGGCGGTGAGCGCGCTGCCGACGACCTTGCCCGGCGCGCCGCCGCCCGCCTGCTGGGCGAGCCGCAGCCGGTCGAGGAAGGCGGGGTCCTCGAACGGGCCGAGGCCGACGAACCGCTCGGTCGCCCGGAAGACCCGGTCCTGGGCGAGGAACCCGACCCGCCGTTCGAGCTCCTGCCGCAGGTAGCGGGTGACGTGCTGGGTGAGGCCGGCGGCGGCCCCGGCGAGCACCAGGCCGGCGCCGGCGGCGGCGAGCCGGGCCCCGCCGCCCGCCCCGCCGCCCGGCCGCTCCGTCAGGACGTCGACGGCCAGCTTGGTGAACCAGGCGACGCACACCGGAGCGGCGGCCTGCGCCAGCGTCAGAGCGGTGAGCAGGAGCGTCAGCGTCCGGCCCGCCGACCAGGCCAGCGCGGTGGAGCCCGCGAGGCCGCCGAGCAGCTCCCGCACCCGGCCGGTGCGGGAGGCCGTGCCGCGGCGAGGGGTCATGCCGGGACCGGGGAGCGGTCGGACGGCAGGCCGGTCTCGACCACCCGGCCGGTCTCGTCCAGGACGCAGAACGTGGGGAGCCCGCGGACGGCCAGCGCCTTCGCGATCCCGGTGCGGTGCGGTTCGACGACCACGCGCGCGACGCCGCCGAGCCGGTCGCGGTAGGCGGACGGGTCCTCCCCCTCCCCGGCGGCGATGACGGCGAGGACCCGGTCCCGTCCGCCGGGGAAGGCGGCGGCGTCCGCCAGGAAACCGGGCATCCGCTCGGTGCAGGCGTCGCAGCTCGGGGTGAAGAACCCGACGAGGGTGCGGCCGGTCAGCGCGTCCCGGCTGACGGGCTCGCCGGCGGTGTCGACCGCGTCGAACGGCGCGGCGACCTCCCCGGCGGGGAGCATCGGCGGGCGTTCGGCTCCGCCGCCGGCGGACGGCCGGGAGATGAGGTCGGCGTGCTCGCGGAGCTTGCGGATCACGCCGAGGGTGAGCGCCAGGTCGAGCAGGCAGACGGCTCCGACCAGGGCGACGAGCGCGGTGAGGAAGGGCATGGGGGACCACCTTTCGCGAGGCGGCGGCCGGGACCGCTGCGGGAGCGCCTCCCGGCCGCCGCTCAACCGATGACGTGCCTGGCCGTGCGGGTCAGCAGACGTAGACGCAGCTGCAGGAGGTGCCGCTGCCGGACAGGTAGCAGCACCTCTTCACCAGGCACTCGATGCCGCAGGGCCCTTCGTTCCAGCACCAGTAGCCGGTGCTGGCCGCGGCGCGCGTCCGCGGGACCAGCCGGGTGAGCATCCGCTCGCCCAGCGCCTCGATCTTTCCGAGCATGGTCGGCTCCTTCCGTTTCGAGGGACGGAGGCGACGCTACGAGCGGGATCGACAAAGCCGATACAGGCTGGATACAGCCGCCGGGCGCGGCCGCGGGCGCGGGCGCGGCGTCCGGGGTGCCCGGCGGTCGGCGCGGCCCTGATCAACAGAAAAGGCGGAGCGGGCCGCCACATCGGCGGCCCGCTCCGCGCGGTCAGGGGCAGGGGCGGGCGTCAGGCCCCGGGCACCGGCTCGGCGGTCGGCCCGTTCACGTACTTGACGGCCATCCGCACCGCGCCGCGCAGCATCCGGAACAGGATGAGTGCGAGTCCCAGCAGCGGCAGCACCAGCAGTACGATCTGCAGCCCGGAGGCGATCAGCTGCAGCGCGCCGGCGCCGTGCGCCGCCTCGGCGGCCAGGCCCTGGATCTTCCGCCAGTCCATCCGGATCAGCCCGGGGACCTGCGTGGAGATCAGGCCGAGCTGGAACAGCATCACCGGGACGATGACCAGCACCCACATCGTGACGAAGATCTGCGGCCAGCGCTTCAGGTCGTTCAGCCGGGTGTCGGCGCGGCGCAGCAGCAGCGCGCGCCGCAGGATGGGCCCGATGTACTTGAACAGGTCGGGGACCCCGACGAGGTCCGACATGATGTAGTAGCCGTCAAATCGCAGCGTCGGCAGCAGCTGCTGCAGGATCTCGAGGTTGACGTACAGCACGGCGACGAGCAGCGGCTCGAAGCCCGTCTCCACATACAGCAGCGTCAGCGCGACGACGAAGATGCCGTTGAAGTAGACGCCGGCGAGGTCGGCGCGCAGCCGCCCGAGGCGGCCGAGCCGGTACGACTCGGTGATGTCGGTGTAGAACGCCGGCCAGACCAGGTAGATGCCGCAGCCCATCACGCCGGGGCGGACGCCCCCGTACCGGCAGGCGGCGGCGTGCCCGATCTCGTGGAACGCGCACGACGCCACCCCGAGCGCCATGATCAGCAGGATGCTCACCGGGGCGAGGATGGCGTGCTGCAGCGCCGTGCTCATCGACCGGGTGGCGAGCACCCATGTCTCGGCGGAGACGACGGCGATCAGCGTGAGCACGAGCACGACCGGTCGGAACAGCCAGGCGAACAGGCCAGCGACGAACCAGGTGACCGACTCGGGGAACACCGCGATCCGGAACCGGAGCCCGAGGAACGGGTCGGCCTTCACCACGGGCGGCGCGGTGCCGTCGCTGTAGGTGGTGACGCCGAGCGGCGCGAGCTTGCGGTCGGCGAGGTAGATGACCTGCTCGCCGGTGAGCCGGGCGCCCGCCTCGCGCGAGACGGCCTCGGCCACCCGGTCCAGCGCCGTCTCGATGTCCGCGGTGCGGGCGAGGTCGCGGTGCTCGTGCAGCGCCTTCGCGACCAGGAACAGCAGCGGCGGCAGCCGGACGAGCTGCCGGTTCGGCAGGCAGACGAGCTGCGGCGGTTCGCGGTAGCCGGAGTTCTTGAACTCGCCGACCAGCTCCACGCCCTCGGCCAGGACCGGCAGGGTGAGGAGCGCGGCGGGCCGCGCCGTCGCCACGGACGTCGCGCCTCCCGCCGCGGCCGGCCCCGCGTCGGCGGGACGAGCGGTGCCCGGCGGTTCCGCGTCCGCCGGGGGCTCCGTGCCCGGCGGGCGTTCCGTGCCCGCCGGGCGCGCGGGGGCGCTCGCGGCCGCTCGTGGCGGGGAGGCGGCCTTCCGGTGCGCTCCGCTCATGCGTTCTGGTGGCCGACCGCGACCGGGACGCAGGTCGTCGTCGTGTAGCCGGACTCGGCGAGCAGGCCGGTGCCGAGGAGGCCGGGCGTGCCGGTCGAGTGCGTGTACTGGCAGGCGTAGGTGACCTCGGAGTCGGCCGCGCCGGACCCGCCGTCGTTGAGGTTGAGGTTCTTGTTGCCGTTGTCGCCGCCGCCCGCGAGCAGGGTCGACAGCACGGCCCGCTCCGGTAGTACCTCGCCCGACAGCCGGTCGAGTTCCGCGTAGCTGAACGTCTGAGGGTTGGTCTGGCTCATCGGTCGCCTTACAGCTCGTCACAGATTTTCCGGAAAAAGGGGGGAAGGGCCGGCGGGAGAACGCCAGCCCTTCCCCTGCGGGCCGGAGCCCGCTAGTGCGTCGTTTCGGATCAGTGACCCGAGACCACCGTGCTGCTGGCGCAGGTGAACGACGAGTTGGGGTTCTCGGAGCTGAGACCCAGCGCGCCGATGAGCCCGCCCTGCGAGTGGGTGATGTTGCTCTGGCAGTTCGGGACGACCGCGGTCGTGCCGCCGTCGTGGCCGCCGCCGTGGTTGAAGTTGAGGTTCTCGTTGTCGTTGTCGCTGCCGCCACCGACGAGAAGGGTGGACAGCACCGCGCGCTCCGGCAGAACCTCGCCGGCCAGCTTGTCCAGCTCGGTGTAGCTGAAGGACTTCATGTGGTTCCTTTTCTTCCTTGTCACGCCCGGATCTCAAGGTGGAGCCCGGATGTCCCTTTCCCACCACAGGTCGTGGCGAGATAGCTCTACGTATAGCACGCGTGACAGAACGTGTCCAAGTAGGGGTGTCGTCACCGTGAGTGTCGCGCCGTTACGCGACCCTTCCATCACCTGGCCGTATGGCCGTCTCGCCTTGCAGGCATGGAGATCTGGGGCTGGGTAGGGGAACGGGAATCCGTGCTGACCAGGAGGAGAGGCATGACCGAGAGCAGCTTCAGCATCGACGTGGCGAGGATCCGGGAACGCGCCCGGCAGAAGATGGCCGACGGGCCGGTGACGACCGGCTACAAGCGCAGTCCCGACGAGGTCATCGGCGTCCTCAACGACGTGCTCGCCACCGAGATCGTCTGCTGGATGCGCTACTCGCGGCACGCGATCAGCGCCACCGGAATCGACCGCGCGCAGGTCGCCGCCGAGTTCACCGAGCACGCCGACGAGGAGCGCGACCACGCGATGCGCGCCGCGGAGCGGATCAGCCAGCTCGGCGGCGACCCCGACTTCAACCCCGAGACGCTGGCGAAGCGGTCGCACACCACGTACGAGACCTTCGATGACGGCGACCTCAAGGGCATGCTCGAGGAGAACCTGGTCGCCGAGCGGATCGTCATCGAGTCGTACCAGGAGATCATCCGGTGGCTCGGCGACGGGGACGTCACGACCCGCCGCCTCATGGAGGACATCCTCGCCGAGGAGGAGGAGCACGCCGACGACATCATGGACCTCCTCGGCAACTGAATCCGGCGCGTTCCGGCGATTGGGCGCGTTCCCTCGGGTACCGAGCCGTCATGGAATTCGGATACACGCTGCTCTGCGAGCAGACACCGCCCAAACAGCTCGTCACCGACCTCGTCGAGGCGGAGGACGCCGGCTTCGACTACTCCGTCATCTCCGACCACTACTTCCCGTGGCTGGAGGACCAGGGGCATTCGGCCTACGCGTGGTCGGTCCTCGGCGCCCTCGCCCAGGCGACCCACCGCATCCCGCTGATGACGTTCGTGACCTGCCCGATCATGCGGTACCACCCGGCGGTGGTGGCGCAGAAGGCCGCCACGATGGGGGTGCTGTCGGACGGGCGGTTCACCCTCGGCCTGGGCGCGGGCGAGAACCTGAACGAGCACGTCGTCGGGCGCGGCTGGCCGTCGGTGGACGTCCGGCACGAGATGTTCGCCGAGGCCGTCGAGATCATCCGGGCGCTGTTCTCCGGCGACTACGTCAACTACGAGGGGAAGCACTTCCGGGTCGACTCCACGAAGCTGTGGGACGTGCCGGACCGGCCCGTCCGGATCGGCATGGCCGCGTTCGGCCCGCGCGCCGGGCGGCTGGCCGCGCGGCACGCCGACCTGCTCATCTCCGACCAGCCCGTCGGCGACGTGGTGAGCCTCTTCCACCGCGAGGGCGGCGAGGGCAAGCCCGTATACGGGCAGATCCCCGTCGCCTACGGGCAGGACTATGAGGAGTGCAAGCAGCGGGCGCACCGCTACTGGAAGTTCTCGGCCCCGGCCTGGAGGGTGATGGCGGAACTTCCGGGCACGGTCAACTTCGAGGCGGCAGCGAAGACCGTCCGGCCGGACGACGTCGCCGAGTCCGTGCCGTGCGGCGACAACGTGGAGGACTACCTCCAGGCCGTCCAGCAGTGGAAGGACGCGGGGTTCACGCACATCGCGTTCTGCCAGAGCGGGCCCGACCACCAGAAGGACTTCCGCACCTGGGCGGAGGGCGACCTCCTCCCGGCACTGCGGGAACGCTTCGGCTGACCCGCCCGCGCCCGGGGGCCCCGGTGCGCGTCCGCTGGCGCGGCCGGGCCTCACGGCGCGGAATGCGATTTGGCTGCCCGAAGACCATCTCCCTGCCGTCCGAATTGCAGCAGGATTCGGTTCCAGTGCCTTTCTGACTCGGCAGGGTCCTGCGATGACAGGGGCTGTGGCCTGAGAATCCGAATCGGGGTATTGACGGATTCCCGGTCGCTGTCTACGTTCTCACTAGAACGCGTTCTACCAAGGTGTCCGGTCGCCGATGTCGAGTGGCGCGACGGTTTCCGGGCACCGGGTCCCGACGCCGGGACGCTCCTTTCGCCCACCCGACATGGGCGGAACGGACGTCCGGATCGCGGATCTCCCACCCCATTTCCGGGTGCAGGCGCGACGCCCGCCGTCCCGAAACGAGGACCGCCTTGTCCCGCATCAAGAAGATCGCCGCCATCGCCTCGACCTCCGCCGCCGCCACCGCGATCGCCGTCGCCGCGACCGCCGCCCCCGCCCTGGCGTGGACGGCCGGCCCCTTCACCGCGAACCTCTCCGGAACCATGACGATCAATGCGGGCGTCCCCGCGTCCTGCACCGGTTCCACCCTCGGCGGCACCATCACCACGGCGGGCGCGCTCTCCGTCACCTCCGCGACCATCACGGGCTGCGGCGTCACCGTGACGCCGCAGAACCTCCCGTGGAGCGGCAGCCTGAGCGGCGGCACCGCCACCCTCAGCGGCTTCTCGGTGAGCGCCGTCGGCTGCACCTACGGTGGCACCATCCACGGCACCTACAGCGGGAGCACGTTCCCGGTCACCGTGAGCTTCACCAACCAGACCGTCCAGAAGACGAGCGGCCTCCTGTGCCCGTCGTCCGCGACCCTCACCGCCAAGTACGTCTTCTCCCAGTGACCGGCTGAGAGCCGGCGCCTGACAGTGCGTGAGACCCGGGCGGCCCCGTGCCGCCCGGGTCCTCGGCCGTTCCGGTACTGCGGGAGCGGAGGGCGGCTGGGGGAGGAGCAAGCGGCCGGAAACAACGGACGGCTCGGACTCCGACATTCGGACGAGCCGGAATCCGAGAGAATTATTGTAATTTTTGTCAATACTTGCGGATGTGACTGCCGGGACAGTAGTTTCTTCGGGCGAGTGAGCACAAGGCCGGGACTGGCGCGCGGTCCGGATCGGCCTGATCGGCTGGGGAGTCCATGAAGAAGCGTACCGACAGGAAGATCGCCATCGCCGGGACGGCGGCGGCGGCAGTGATCCTCCCGGCCGTCATGGTCGGGCTGGCCCAGGCCGGGGTCGGGGTGCCGAAGGGCAAGCCGGAGGCCGCCGGCAACGCGCAGCCGATCCCCTCGTTCGGGCCGCCCACCCAGCCGACGCAGGTCACCGGCTCGCCCTCGCCGAGCGGCTCCCCCTCCGCGAGCAAGCCGATCAAGGTCCCGAACGTGCCGCTGACGCACGGCGGCAACCCGTTCGGCACCGGCGGCTCGCCCGCCTCGAACGACCCCGACAAGAACAAGGGCTCGCACGGCAAGAAGCCGCACCTGCCCCCGGGCGTCAGCGACGGCAAGTACCGCAAGGCCCCCGACGGCGCGACCATCACCGCGATCAAGAAGGTGAACGCGCAGGAGTTCGACGTCAGCATCGCCTCCCCGGCGCTCGGCGCGGTCGTGCAGACGCGGGTGTTCGTGCCCAAGGGCTGGAAGGCGAGCGACACCAAGACCTACCCGGTCGTGTACGCCTACCACGGCGGCAACAACAAGTACACGTCCTGGAGCCACGACGGCCACATCGAGAACGTCGCGAAGGCCTGGAACGCGATGGTCGTCATGCCCGAGGGCGGCTCGAACGGCTCGTACACCAACTGGTGGAACGGCGGCAAGGGCGGCATCCCCGAGTGGGAGAGCTTCCACATCTCCGAGGTCATCCCGCTGATGGAGAGCAACTTCCACGCCGGGCCGTCGCGCGCCGCGATGGGCCTGTCGTCCGGCGGGCAGGGCTCCATCACCTACGCCGAGCGCCACCGGGGGTACTTCAAGTACGCCGCCGCCTACAGCGGCCCCCTCAACATCACCGCGCCGGGCATGCCCGCGGTGCTGACCGTGATGAACAAGGAGGCGGGGACCTCGATCTGGGGCGACCCCATCTTCAACCGGTCGAACTGGGAGGCGCACGACGCGGCCGTCAACGTGCGCAACCTCAAGGGCATGGGCGTCTACATCTCGTCCGGCAACGGCAAGCCGGGCCCCTACGACGACCCGAACACCCCGCCCGGCGCCGCGGGACGCGTCGGCGAGGACCTCGCCGGGCAGATGACCGTCAACTTCGTGAACGCCGCCAAGCGCGCCGGCGTCCCCATCACCTCCCACCTGTACGGCCCGGGCATGCACAACTGGAAGTACTGGCGCCGCGAGGTCAACCTCAGCTGGCCGGCCATGATGGCCGCGATCGGCGCGAAGAAGGTCTGATCCCCGCGGAGCCGGCCGCCGGCGCCCCGTCGGGACGTCCCTGGCCGCGCGGTAGCGTGGCCGCGTGAAGGGGTTGGCGCGGCGCGAGTTCCAGCTCGTGCTGCTGCGCCGGATGGCGGACTACCAGCCCGGCCTCGTCGAGGACGCGGTGCGCGCGCTGGACTCCTCGCGCACCGAGATGCGCGAGGTCAACGCGCGCTGGCAGCGGATCCTGCGGTCCCGGACGTTCCCGCGCGGGCGCCGCCGCTACGAGGCGGTCCTCGGCCCGCCCGCGGACGCCGGCGAGCGGCGCGTCGGCGACGTCGTGTGCGAGGTGGCGTCGTGGCCGCCGTTCCCGCTGTGGCCCGGCCTGCGGTTCGAGGTCACGATGGCGCCGGACGGGTCGGTGGCGCGGGAGTGGCTCGTCCGGGAGCCGGGGTCGCCGGTGCCGGAGCTGCGGACCGTCGACGACCTCGCCCCGTGGACGTGCGTGGTCGGCGATCTGGCGGCCCGGTGGGACGGGCTGGCGCACCAGGACGGCGACGCGCCGAGCCGCTGGCACGTCGGCTTCGCCGGGCCGGACGGGTCGTCGTACGTGGCGCATTTCGTGTGGGGCCTGCTGCAGGACGTCGTGAGCGTCTAGACGCTCCCGTTTGGGGCAATTTTGGGCGGCTTTTGGGATATTCCGGAATCGCCGCGTCCGTGACGATGGCACATCCGCCCATAACGTGGTGGCATGTGCGCTCTGAAGGCTGGACTATGCCCGAAGTGAACGGACACGCCCCCGGACGACCGTCCTGGGCGGAACTCGCGAGCCCCGACGCGAAGGCGTCCCGCGAGTTCTACTGCAGCCTGTTCGGGTGGTACGTGTACACGCTGACCATCCCGGAGTACGACGACTACGACATCTTCACCCTGGGCGGCGTCCAGGGTCCCGAGGTCGCCGGGATGCAGCGGCTCGCCGACGACGCGCAGCCGCCGTCCTGGTCGGTGTACTTCCGCACCGACGACATCCTCGCCACGGTCGCCGCGGTCAAGGCCGCGGGCGGGCAGGAGCTGGTGCCGCCCATGCGCGTCTCCGACCTCGGCGAGATGGCGCTGTGCGCGGACCCGGAGGGCGCCGACTTCGCGCTCTGGGTGGCGGGCAACCTCAAGGGCGCCGGCGTCGTCGACGAGCCCGGCGCGATGTGCTGGGTGGAGCTGGCCTGCCACGACGTCGACGAGGCCCGCCGCTTCTACGGCGACGTCTTCGGCTGGGAGGCGGTCGAGCGCCGGTACCACGCCCCTTACACGAACCTGAAGCTGGACGGCTGGTCGTTCGGCGGCATCGTCGACATCGACGACCTGCGCAGGAACGGGTACGAGGCCGAGCCGCACTGGATCCCGTACATCTGGGTCGAGGACTGCGACGCGATCGCCGCCAGGGCCGGGGAGCTCGGCGGCCGCGTCCTGCTGCCGCCCACCGACATCACGCCGGGCCGCTACTCGGTCCTCGCCGATCCCGCCGGCGCGCGCCTGGCCGTGATCGCGCCCGGCGCCGGCGGCCTGGCGGAGGCCCGGTGACGCACGCGCCGGCGAGACCCGCTCCCGGCCGGCCGGGCTGGATCGACCTGGCGAGCCCGCACCCGGAGACCGCCAGGGCCTTCTACTCCGAGCTGTTCGGCTGGTACTCCTACACGCTGAGCGTCCCCGGCTACGGCGACTACACCGTCTTCACGCTCGGGGGCGTCCAGGGGCCGGAGGTCGCGGGGATGCAGCCGCTCGCCGACGACACGCAGCCGCCGTCGTGGACCTGCTACTTCGAGGTGGCGGACCTTCAGGCGGCCGTCGACGCGGTGAAGGCCGCGGGCGGGCGGGAGCTGACCCCGCCGCGGGACTACGCCGGGATCGGCTCGATGGCGCTGTGCATGGACCCGGAGGGGGCGGACTTCGGCGTCGCGACGCCCGGCAACCTCATCGAGTTCGGCGTCGTCGACCGGCCGCTCACCATGTGCTGGGCGGAGCTCGCGTCCCGCGACACCGGCAGGGCGCGGCGCTTCTACGGCGCGGTGTTCGGCTGGGAGGCGGTGGACCGCGAGTACCACGGCTCCGTCTACACGAACTGGAAGCTGGACGGCCGGTCCGTCGCCGGCATGGTCGCCATGGACCACGGGTGGCCGCCGCACTACCCGGCGCACTGGATCCCGTACTTCTGGGTGGACGACTGCGACGCGGCCGCCGCCCGCGCCGCCGAGCTCGGCGCGACGATCCGCGTGCCGCCCGCCGACGTCCAGCCGGGCCGCTATGCGGCGATGACCGACCCCACGGGCGCCCGCCTCGCCGTCATCACCCCAAGGACCGCCACCGGCCCCGGCTCCTGACCGCCGCGCGCCGCGCCGGTGGTTCGGGGGGCGATCGGTGGGAATCGGAGTGCGGTGCGGATCAGCGGGTTGGGGGGATATGTCCTGCCTTGGGCGGGGTGGCGGTACTGGCGGGAGCGGCTGAAGCTCATCGCGAAGGCGGTCCTCGCGGGGGTGGTCGCGTGGGCGGCGGCGCGGTACGCCGTCGGGCACTCCGAGCCGTACTTCGCGCCGCTCGCCGCGCTGCTCGGCGTGTACCCGTCGGTCGTGCGGTCCGTCCGGGAGAGCCTCGCGTACGGCGCCGGGTTCGTCATCGGCGCCGCGCTCGCGATCCCGGTCGGCCTCTGGATCGGCCCGAACATCGCCGGCATCGCCGTCGTGCCGTTCCTCGCCATGATGGCGTCGGGGTGGCGGCGGCTCGGCGGGCAGGCGTCGCAGGTCCCGTTCACCGCGCTGTTCGCGCTGCTGCTCGGCGGCCACGACGCCGTCGGGTACACGCTGCCGCGGCTCGGGGACGTCGCGCTCGGCCTCGCGGTGGGGCTGGCCGTGAACGCGCTGGTGTTCCCGCCGCTCCACCTGCGCCGCGCCGAGTACGCGGTGGAGCGGACGCGCGACGTCCTCGCCGAGGCGATGGACGCGCTCGCCGCCGCCGTCACCGACCCGGACGAGCGGCCGCGCTGGGACGAGGCGGACGAGCGGCTGCGGACCGTCCAGGAGCAGGCGCGGCACGCCTACGAGCAGGGCCGCGACAGCATGCGCGCGAACCCGCGGGCGAGGCTGCGCGGCTACCGGATGCGGTGGCGGGACGAGCCGGAGCGCTGGCCCGCGACCCGGCTGATGAACACGCTCGAGCAGGCGGCGACGTACGTGCGGTCGATCGCCGCCACCCACGCGGAGGCGATGGACGCGGAGAGCGAGGAGCTGCGGTTCTCCGAGGCGTTCCGGCACGACCACGCGCGGGTGATCGGGATGCTCGCCGGGCTCGTCCGGCGGCTGCCCGAGGCGCCCGGCGAGGAGGAGCTGGCGGACGCCGAGCGCCTGCAGCGCCATCTGGAGCGGCCGCACCACGGGGCGGGCACGGACGCGCCGGGCCTGTGGGACCCGCAGAAGGAGGTCCTCCGGCTCAGCCGCCTCATGCTGGACGACCTGCGCCCGCGCCCGCCCCGCTGACTCAGGAGAACACGCCGATCCCGTTCGCGACCGCCCGCTCGGCGCCGTCGGACGGGACGTTGCGGACGGTCGCCGACGCCTCGCCGGGCCCGCGCGCGACGAAGGCGGACGATCCGCCGCCGTCGAGGTTCACCGCGGCGGACGCGCCGGCCCGCGCGAGCAGCGACGCCAGCTCGGCGACGGTGACGCCGCCGCTGGTCTCCGACCGCCCGTCCACCACGGCGAGGTACAGGTGGCGGCCGTCGCGGCTCACGCCGGCGGCGGTGCGCGGCGCGGGGCCGGCGGTGTCCAGGCCGTCGAGGGGGCGGCCGCCGCGCAGGATCGGGAACCCGCCCACCGCGAACCGGAACCGCACCTTCCCGGTCAGCCGGTACCGGACCTTCACCCGGTCGCCCGTGCGCAGCTCGCGCAGTGCGGCGGCGCCCTCGTCGCGGCCGACGAGCACCGTCGTGTCCTTGGGGATCGCGCCGGCGCCGACCGTGTCCGAGACGGCCGTGACGACGCCGCGCCGCACCGCGACCTCGGCGGTGCCGGTGCTGCACGGGTCGTTGCGCGCGTCGTCGGTGCCGCAGACCGCGCGCTGCCGCGACACCGCGCCCCAGTCGCTCGTGAACGCGCCGACGCCGCCGACGGGCAGCGCGTACTGGTTGAGGCCGTCCAGCTCCATCGTCCCGAGCCGGGAGCGGACCGTCCCGGCCAGCCGCAGGCTCGCCACGTGCCCGCGCCGGTCGGTGCCGACGCCGATCACGTCGCGGGTGGACGTTCCGGGCGGCAGCGCGGGCCCGAACCGCTGGCCGTCCGGCACGGCCGCCTTCAGCGCGCGGCCGCCGTCCACCTCCGGCCCGGACGACGAGCCGGTGGGCGGCACGCCCGCGTGGGTCTCGCTGATGTTGAAGAAGTCGCCGTTGACGCCCGCGATCGCGTGCTGGGCGTTCGCCATGCCCGACACCGTCGCGCGCTGCGCGATCGCGTCGGGGTGCAGCAGGCCGACCCGGACGTGCGGGGCGCGCAGGTCGACGTCGAGCAGGTCGCCGACCGCCTTCCCGCCGATGCCGGACGTCTCGAAGGTCCGCGCGACGACGCCGGGCGAGAGCCGCAGCGCCGAGGTGTAGCGCAGGTCCGCGACCGCCGCCGCACCGGGCGCCGCGGGGGCGGCGCGGCGCTCGCCGGATCCGGCGCCGTCCGCCGCCGGGGGCGCCGGGGCGGCGCCCGCCGTGCCCATGGCCGCCGTGCTCAGGACCGCCGTGTTGACGACGGCCGCGCTCAGGGCCGCCGCGACGGCCACCGTCCGCTTCCTCACCACCGGTACCACCCTCCTCTGCGGTGACAGCCTGATGATCATGACGCGGGAAGGGTGAACCGCCGGTGCTGACGGTGCGAACTTTCGTCAACGATCTTCCTGGTCGCGGGGTGCGCCGGGGGACGCGGGGGATTGACGGGCGTCGGAAACTAGAATTACGTTCGAATTCCTACTGGTCGGTACGGAGGGCGGACGATGCGGGCAGCGCGTGAGGCTTGGCGCCGGCTGGAACCGGTGCACGGCATGATCTACTTCGTGCCGGAGGGACCCGAGCGCTACGCCGCGCTGGGCCTGGACGGCGCCGCCGGCTACTTCGCCTCCCGGTCCGCCGCCTTCGGCCGCGCGTCCGCCGAGGTCGTCATCGCGACCTTCTACAACTTCCACCCCGACCTGGTCCGCGCCGCCCTGCCCGCCGCCTGGGAGAAGGCGACCCCCGAGCAGGTGCTCGCCGCCCGGCTGGACGCGGCCGGCGCCGCCCTGCGCCGCGCCGGCATCCACCGCGTCGACGGCCTCGACGAGATCCTCGGCCTCGCCACCCGCGCCGCCGAGGCCGCCCGCGACCACCTGCACGGCCGCCCCCTGTTCGCCGCGCACGCCGCCCTGCCCTGGCCGGACGAGCCGATCGACCGGCTCTGGCACGCCCAGACCCTGCTCCGCGAGTTCCGCGGCGACGGGCACGTGGCCGCACTGACGGACGCGGGCGTCGCGCCGCTCGAAGCGCTCGTCCTGCACGCCGCCACCGGCACCATTCCGACGCCGTTCCTCAAGGCCACCCGCTCGTGGCCCGCCGACGAATGGGCCGCGACGGAGGAGGCGCTGCGCGCCCGCGGCCTCCTCGACGGCGACGAGCTCTCGGCCGAGGGGAAGGCGTTCCGGCAGCGGATCGAGGACCGCACCGACGAGCTCGCGCTGCCCGCCTACGCCGCCCTCGGCGAGGACGGCTGCGAACGCCTCGCCGACCTGGCCCGCCCCTTCGGCCGCGCCGTCGTCTCCGCGGGACTGCTCAACCCCGCGGGCTGACCGCTCCGGGCCCGGAGAACGCCGGAAAACCTTTGGCGCCGATTCCGGGCCCGCGGTTATCGTCGCGGGGCCGCGGAACATTTCCGCGGCCCCACCGGCGAGAGCCAGAAAAGGAGTGATTCCCGATGACCGCGACCTTCCTTGACCTGACGACCGTTCGCAACATCGGGATCATGGCGCACATCGACGCCGGCAAGACCACCACCGCCGAGCGGATCCTCTACTTCACCGGCGTCTCGCACCGCATCGGGGAAGTGCACGACGGGAATACCGCGCTCGATTGGACGGACCAGGAACGCGCGCGCGGAATCACCATCACGTCCGCCGCGACGACCTGCCATTGGCGCGGGCACACGATCAACCTGATCGACACGCCCGGCCACGTCGACTTCACCATCGAGGTCGAACGGTGCCTGCGCGTCCTCGACGGCGCCGTCGCCGTGTTCGACGGCGTCGCCGGCGTCGAGCCGCAGTCGGAGACCGTGTGGCGGCAGGCCGACCGGTACGGCGTCCCGCGCGTCTGCTTCGTCAACAAGCTCGACCGCGCGGGCGCCGACCTGCACCGCTGCGTCGACATGATCGCCGACCGGCTGGGCGCGGTGCCGCTCGTCCTGCAGCTGCCGATCGGCGCCGAGTCCGGCTTCACCGGCGTCGTCGACCTGGTGGAGGAGCGCGCGCTCGTCTGGTCCGGCGACGGCGAACCGGACGCCCGGCCCGTCCCGCCCGAGCTCGCGGCGGACGCGCGGCGCGCGCGGGCCCGGCTCGTCGAGACGCTCGCCGAGCACGACGAGACGATCATGGAGCTGTACGTGGCGGGCGCCGAACCGGCGGCCGAGCGGCTGCACGAGGCGATCCGGCGGCTGACCGTCGCGTCCGCCGCCACCCCGGTGCTGTGCGGCAGCGCGTACCGGAACAAGGGCGTCCAGCCGCTGCTGGACGCGATCGCGCGGTACCTGCCCTCGCCGCTGGACGTCGCGGGCGGCCCGCACGCCGCGTCCGACCGCGCACCGCTGTCCGCCCTCGCCTTCAAGATCATGACCGACCGGCACCTTGGCCGGCTCACCTTCGTCCGGATCTACTCCGGCCGCATGGAGGCCGGCACGCCGGTGCTGAACGCCGTCACCGGCGGAAGGGAGCGGATCGGCAAGATCTACCGCGTCCACGCGAACAGCCGCGAGGAGATCGGGTCGGCGGGCGCGGGCGACATCGTCGCGGTCATGGGCCTGAAGCGGACCACGACCGGCGAGACGCTCTGCGACCCGGCGCACCCCGTCGTGCTGGAGTCCATGGACTTCCCCGCACCGGTCATCGAGGTCGCCATCGAGCCCCGCGCGCGGGGCGACCACGAGCGGCTGGCCGCCGCCGTCCAGCGGCTCGCGGAGGAGGACCCGTCCTTCCAGGTGCACGCCGACGCCGAGACCGGCCAGACCGTCATCGGCGGGATGGGGGAGCTCCACCTCGAGGTCCTCGTCGCCCGCCTGCGGGACGAGCACGGTGTCGACGCCGCGGTCGGCCGGCCGCGCGTCGCCTACCGGGAGACGGTTCGCCGGGCCGCCTCGAAGGTCGAGGTGACCCACCGGAAGCAGAACGGCGGAAAGGGGCAGTTCGCGAAGGTCCAGCTCTCCATCGAGCCGATCGAGGGGCATTACGAGTTCGTCAACCGGGTGACCGGCGGGCGCGTTCCGCGGCATTTCGTGCCGTCCGTGGACGAGGGCTGCCAGGAGGCCATGCGGACCGGCCCGCTCGCCGGCTTCCCGATGACGGGCGTGCGCGTCACCCTGCTCGACGGCGACCACCACCCGGTCGACTCGTCGGAGCTCGCCTTCACGATCGCCGGTTCGCTGGCCTTCAAGGAGGCGGTCCGCCGCGCGTCGCCCGTGCTGCTCGAACCCGTGATGTCCGTCGAGGTCACCACGCCCGCCGAGCACATGGGCGCGGTCATCGGCGACCTCAACGCGCGCCGCGGCCGCGTCGAGGGCACCCGGTCGCGGGGCGGCGCCGAGGTCGTCCGCGCCCTCGTCCCGCTGGCGGAGATGTTCGGCTACGTCGGCCACCTGCGCGGCGCCACCTCGGGCCGCGCGGTCCACTCGATGCAGTTCGACTCGTACGCCGAGGTCCCGCACGCCGTGGCGGCCAAGGTGACCGCGACCGCCTGACCCACCCGGCCGCACGGGCCCAGCCCGTGCGGCCGGCCCTCATCACTCCACGCCGTCCACGACCCACTCGCCGCTGGTGCGCACGAGGAGGAGCCCGGGTCCCGGAATCTCCGCCGCCTTGGTGAACGAGCCCGAACCGGCGACCACCGACCCCGCGAGCGTGCACGCCCACGAGAACCGCAGCAGCGCGAACGCCCCCCGCCCCTTCTGCCGGACCCGTATCGGGAGCCGCCCGCCCTCATGGCGGAACGCGTACATGCCCCGCCCCGAGATCCCGTTCCGAGAGCTCGACGCGGGCGTTGCCCTTCCTGCGGACGATGCTCCCCGGCGCCGTTCCCGCGGGAGGCGCGTCGAACGGAGCCGCGCCGGCGGGCTCTTCGGGCCGCTCCCGCTCCCGCTTCCGGCGTCCGGACCCGGCGGCGCGGCCCGTCTCGATCGGCGGGAGGCCCTCTTCCAGCCGCACCGCGTCCGCCGCGCACACGGGCACCGGACGCGCGGTCCCGTCCGGCGGAGCCCACACCGCCCGCCGCACCGACGGGCCGTGACGGGCGTCGAAGAAGCACGGCGGACGGTGCTCCGGCGCCGGCCGGCCCGCCAGCCGTGCGTCCACGCAGGCCAGCGCGTGGCGTCCCGCGTCCAGGGCCCGGATCACGTCCTCGGCGTCGAGGAGGTCCCTGTCTCCGTCGAACGCGCGCTTCGCCCGCTCGTACGCGTCGAGGGCGCGGCCGTAGTCGGCCAGCAGATCCGCGTCGGCGGCGTGCTCGGCAGGCTCCAGGGGGTGCGCCGCCAGCGCCTCCCCGAACGCGGTGATGTCCGCCTCGACGGCGGTGAGCTCGGCTCCGCGCCGGCGCCTGAAGATCCGGAACACCTCTGCAACCTAGCGCCCCGTCCCGCCGCCCCGTTCCGCTCGGCCCGGCGGGGGTATTGGCGGACTTTCAGTCTCTATTGGCGGCGCGTTAATAGCGTGTTACAAGTAACTCAACACTTATGCAGCGCCCGGTCGGGGGCGCGGGGCGCCCTGCGGGCTCCGGACGAACCGGAGCGCCAGAGGAGGTCACCATGGGTGAGAGCACGCGCAGAAGGTTCCTGCGCGACGCCGGACTGGTGGGCGCGGCCACGGCCGGAGCGCTGGCGATGGGACCCGCGCCCGCGCGGGCCGCGGGCGGGAAGCGGGTCGCGGTGCTCGGCGGCGGCGTCGCCGGGCTGAGCGCGGCCCACGAACTGGCCGAACGGGGCTTCCAGGTCGACGTCTACGAGCGCACGGCCCTCGGCGGGAAGGCGCGCAGCATCTTCCCGCCCGGCACCGGGACGGGCGGGCGCCTCGACCTGCCGGGCGAGCACGGGTTCCGGTTCTTCCCCGGCTTCTACTTCAACCTGACCGACAACATGCGCCGGACGCCGTTCCCGGGCAACAGGAACGGATGCTGGGACAACCTCGTCCGCGCCGACGCGTACATGATGTCGCGGCAGGGGCGGCCCGACCTGACCATCCCGTTCCCGTTCCCGCTGCCGCCGGACTCCAGCATCTACGACAAGGCCAGCTTCCTGGCGACGATCCAGTCCGGGCTGCAGACCGTCGCGAAGCTGTCGCTCACCGAGGCGGCGTTCGCCGCGCAGAAACTGCTCGTCTACGTCACGAGCTGCGACGCGCGCAAGCTCGGGCAGTGGGAGAACATCACCTGGTCGGACTACATCCGCGCCGACCGGTTCTCCGACGAGTACAACAAGTTCATCACCGACGGGACGATCCGCAACCTGGCCGCGACCAAGTCCAGGGACGCCAGCACCCACTCGATCGCCAAGGTCGGCGAGGCGACGGTGTGGAGCATCCTCGACCTCGGCAACGAGCCCGGCGGGACCGTCGACCGGGTGCTGGACGGGTCGACGTCCGAGATGTGGCTCGACCCGTGGATCGCGTACCTGAAGAGCCTCGGCGTCACCTTCCACGTCGGCTGCAACGTCGACTCGCTGCAGATCTCCGGCGGCGCCGTCACCGGCGCCGGAGTGACCGCGAACGGGAATTCCAGCACGGTCGCGGCCGACTGGTACATCGTCTCGATGCCGTGCGAGCGGGCCGTGAAACTGCTGAGCGACGACGTCCTCAAGGCCGACCCCACCCTCGCCGGGATCAAGGGCCTGCGCACGGACTGGATGACCGGCCTGCAGTTCTTCCTGAAGAAGAAACTGCCGTTGGCGCCCGGCCACGTCAACTACGGCGACTCCGCGTGGGCGGTCACGTCCATCAGCCAGGAGCAGTTCTGGAAGCGGGACTTCTCCACCTACGGGGACGGCACCGTGCAGGACTGCCTGTCGTCCATCATCTCCGACTGGTTCACGCCCGGCACGTTCAACAAGAAGAAGGCGAGCGAGTGCACGCCCGCGGAGATCGCCGCGGAGGCGTGGGCGGAGATCAAGGCGCACCTCAACGACACCGGGACCGTCCTCACCGACGACATGCTGCACTCGTGGTTCCTGGACCCGGCGATCGTCCGCAGCGGCGGCGGCGTCACCAACGACACGCCGCTGTTCATCCAGCAGCCCGGCTCGTGGAAGCTCCGGCCCGACTCCAAGACGAAGATCCCGAACCTGTTCCTCGCCGGGGACTGGGTGAAGACGCCGATCAACGTGACGACGATGGAGGGCGCCAACCAGGGCGGGCGGCAGGCGGTCAACGCGCTGCTGGACGCGGCCGGGTCGAACGCCTCGCGCTGCTCGGTGCACGAACTGTACGAGTCGCCGCTGTGGACGCTGTTCAAGGCGAACGACAAGGTCCGCTACGCGCTGGGCCTGCCGCACGAGTTCGACGTCCTCGACCCGCGCTGGCCCTAGCCGAGTGACCGGCGCGCCACCAGCGCCGCGTTGAGCAGCTGCAGGTCGGTCGGGCGGGCCGGGTCGAGCCCGGTCAGCTCGCAGATCCGGCGGACGCGGTAGGCGACCGTGTTCGGGTGGACGTGCAGGGCCGCCGCGGTGGCGCGGCGGTCCAGGTTGTCCGCCAGGTAGCGGCGCAGCGTGTGCAGCAGCTCGGGCTTGCGGTCGAGCGGCTCCAGCAGCCCGGCGAGCAGGGCGAGCGCGCCGCTCGGCCGGCTGAGCTGGTAGTCGAGCAGGACGTCGGCGAGCCGGTACAGGCCGGGCGGCCGGCCCGTCCCGCGGACGAGGTCGATGATCTCGGCGGTCTGGGTGACGGCGGCGGGGATCCCGGACGGCCCGGTGATCTCCGCCGCCGCGGTGACGCGGGTGTCGGCGGCCTTCCCGGCCCGCGCGACGAGGTCGTGCACCAGGTCCCAGGACGGCGGCGCGGCGAACGGCAGCAGCGCCGTGCCGCCCGACGCGTCGAGCGCGGTGAGGGCGGGCTCGCCGGCGAACCGGTCCAGCACCGTCCGGACGCGGCGGATCTTGCGGCGGGCGGCGACCCGGGCGCGCTGGCCGGTGCCGCGCTCGTCGGGCGTCCGGGTGAACGCGAGCGTGAGGACCGCGTACCGGGCGGCGGGGCGCAGGCCGGTCCGGCGGACGATCAGGTCGAGCGGCTCCCCGGCGAGCAGCGCGGTCATCAGGGCGTGCCGCCCGCCCTGCTCCTGGCTGTCGAGGACCTGCCGGACCTCCAGGTAGGAGCCGCTGACGGCGGTGGTCAGCCGCGCCTGGAAGTCGACGAAGTAGCCGAGCGCCTCCTGCAGGTCGGGAAGGTCGGACGGCCGGGCGCCGGCGGCCAGCTCGTCCCAGGCCATCGCCGAGCCGATCCGGTAGGCGGTGAGGATCGCCTCCAGCGGGACGCCTTCCTCGGCGCGCAGCGCGGCCGAGTCGCGCTGCCGCCCGAACTCGCCGGCGGCGGCGGGGCGGCGGCGCTCCAGCACGTCGGCGAACTGGCGGAGGCTGTGCTGGACGATCCCGGCGATGTCCCCGGCGATCTCCTCCTGCGGCAGTTCGGCGTAGACGGGCAGCTCGTCCAGCAGCCGGGCCAGGACGCGGCGGGTCAGCTCCGGCGCGCGCGCCCGCAGATGGGCGGCCAGCGGCCGCCCGCCCATGCACAGCGCCCCCTCGGCCGTGCCCGAAGGCGGCCCGCCCAGGCCCGAAGGCGGCCCGGCCGTGCTCAGCGACCCCTTGTTGTCCTCCGGCACAACGGCTCCCGGGAAACTCTGCGCCCGCACCAATTGAACGGTGTGTCAAAAGTCTGGACGATCACGGCAACATCGTCCATGCGGCCAGGGAGCGAAGAGATGAAGCGTCTGTTCGGCGGCGTCGTCGGCTCGATCGTGGCGGCGGCCGCGGCCCTGGCGGTCGCCGGGCCCGCCCACGCGGCGGCGGGGCGGTACGTCGCGCTGGGCGACTCGATGGCGTCCGGGCCCCTCATCCCGGACATCACAGGCAACGTCGGCTGCGGCCGGTCCACCCATAACTACGCGCACGACCTGGCCTCCGCGATGGGCCTGAACCTGGCGGACGTGACGTGCAGCGGCGCGTCCACCAAGCACATGACGCAGTCGCAGGACACCAGCGTCGGGGGCGTCGACACCGGGACCGTCCCGCCGCAGTTCGACGCGCTGACCGCGGACACGTCGCTGGTCACGCTGACGATCGGCGGCAACGACGTCGGCCTCGTCGGCGTCGCGCAGAACTGCGCCACCCTCGACCCGACGGCGACGCCCTGCAAGGGGACGTACGAGGCGCAGGTCGCGCAGCGCACGGCGGAGTTCGAGCCGAAGCTGTCGGCGGTGCTCGACGGCATCCGGCAGCGGTCCCCGAACGCCCGGATCGTCGTCACCGGCTACGGCCTCTACATCAAGCCGAACGGCTGCTGGCCGGTGCAGCCCGTGCTGCCCACGGACGCGAACTTCCTGCAGGGCTCGGTCAACGCCATGAACGCGGTCATCAAGCGGCAGACCGAGGCGCACGGCGACACCTACATCGACCTCGTGACGCCGAGCGCCGGGCACGACTCGTGCCAGTCGGCGTCCAAGCGGTGGCTCGAAGGCTACGTCCCGGTGCACGCGGCCGCGCCGCTGCACCCGAACGCGTCCGGTGAGGCCGCCTACGCCTCCGTCATCCGCGGCGTGATCGACGCCTCCTGAAGACGGCAGGGCGCCGCGTTCGGCGATGCGGCGCCGCCTCCCGGCCCGGGCGCCGCCCCTCCTCAAGGGGGCGGCGCCCGGGCGCGTCCGGAGCGTCTCGTACATTGAGGGCGCCCTGTCCCCCTCGCCGAAGGACCCCGGGATGAACGACGAGATGCGCGCGAACGTCGCCGCGTTCGAGCAGACGGTCCGCTCCTCGCTCGCGCTGGCCGCGACGCTCGGCGCGGCGGAGTGGGAACGCCCGACCGACTGCCCGGGCTGGACGGTCAAGGACCAGTTCTCCCACTTGGTCTCGGTGGAGGCGTCGCTGCTGGGCGACCCGGTCCCCGAGGTCGAGGTCCCTGAGTTCGACCACATCCGCAACGACTTCGCGCGGTTCCTGGAGGCCGGCGTGCATGCGCGGCGGTCCGTTCCAGGGCCGCGGGTGGCGGCGGAGCTGGCGGACGTGCTGGAGCGCCGCCTCGCCCAGCTGCCGGGCCTGGACCCGGACGAGCCCACGACGCTCCCGAACGGGAAGCAGGGCACGTACGCGCTGTTCATGCGGTTCCGCGCGATGGACTGCTGGACGCACGAGCAGGACGTGCGCCGCGCGGTCGGCCGTCCGGGCAACCTGGACGCGCCGGCGGCGGGCTGCTTCTGGGACATCCTCGCCCAGGGCCTGCCGCTCGTCGTGGCGCGCAAGGCGGGGGCGGAGCCGGGGCAGTCGGTGCTGTTCCGGATCAGCGGGCCGGTCGAGCGCCGGGTGGCCGTCGTGGTGGACGGCGACGGGCGCGGCGCGTTCGCCGGCGAGGTGCCGGACGACGCGACGGCCGAGCTGGACATGGAGTGGGAGTGCTACGTGCGGCTCACCGCGGGACGGTGCGGGCCGGACGCGGTGGAGGTGCGGGCCAAGGGGGACACGGAGCTCGCCGGACGGGTGCTCGCCGGCATGGCCCTGACCCCGTGAGGCGCCCCGGCGGGCGGTAGCCGGATCCGGCCAGGGGCGGCCGGGGCGGCTTTACATCCCGATCGTGCCAGTGAATGCTGGCATGATCGTGTTCCCGTCCGGGAGGAGACCGCCCCGTGAGAACCGCGCTCGCCCGCCGCACCGCGCCGCTCGCGCTCGCCGCCGCCGCCGTCGTCACCGCCACGGCCGCCGGGACGTCCGGCACCGCGCTGGCCGACGCGCCGCCCGGCGCCTGGACCTCCACCGACGTCACCGGCCTGACGGCCCCCGCGCTCTACGGGGTCACGGCGCCCGACCGCGGGCACGCCTGGGCCGTCGGCACGCAGTCGTCCTCGTCCGCCCCGCTGATCCTGAGCTACCGGCACGGCGCCTGGACGCCGCAGGCCGCGCCCGCCGGCACGGCCCCCGAACTGGTGGACGTCGCGTCCGGCGGGCCGTCCAACGTGTGGGCCGTCGGGCAGGGCGGCGGCGCCGCCACGGCGAAGTCGCTGCACTGGAACGGCCGCGCCTGGAAGGCCGTCGACTACCCGCGTCCGCAGCCCATGGCCGTTTCGGTCGACTCCCGAGGCAAGGCGTGGTCGATCGGCTCCAACACCGACGGCAGCGGCGCCGCCGTCTTCCGCCGCAGCGGCGGAACCTGGGCGGACAAGGGGCTCTCGCTCGCGGGCGGGGGCATGCTGGACGCGCTGGCCGCGCGCACACCGAAGGACGTCTGGGCCGGCGGCCTGGGCCCGTCCGGCGACGGCCTGTGGCACTACGACGGGACCGGCTGGACGCAGATGGACATCCCCGGCGACTGGCCGCAGTGGGTATTGCAGATCGTCGCGCTGTCGCCGGACGACGTCTGGTTCTACACGATCCCGCAGGACCCGCTGTTCTCCGGCCCGGACCTCGTCCACTGGGACGGGACCGCGTTCACCGTGACGAAGACGCCGTCGCCGTACGAGCAGGTCCGCCCCTTCGCCCAGGATGTCGGGTTCCTCGGCGACATCGCGTCCGACGGGCGGGGCGGCGTGTGGCTGCAGGACAGCCGCACCGCCTACTACCGGCACTTCGACGGGACGGCCTGGACGAGCGTGCCGCGCCCCGCCAACGACCTCGGCGGCTGGCCGCCGGTCTACGACCTCGCGCAGGTCGGACGCACCGCGTCGGTGTGGGGGGTCGGGCCCGGCGCCGGGAACCGGCTGCTGATCGACCGGTTCCGCTGACCCGCGCGCCTTGCCTCGCGGCCGTGCCCTCGCTTCCGCGGGCCCCGGCTGGGAAGATCTCCACAAGCCGCCCGCGCGGCCTCGCCGCCCCCTGACCCCCGACCACCCCCGGAGGTTCGCCCATGGCGAAGATCATCGATCACGGCACCTGGCAGCTGACGCCGGCGGACGAGGGGCTGCACGAGCCCGGGTCCGAGGTGCTGTGGAACGAGTCCTACTACTTCGACTTCGCCGCCCCGGACGGGTCCGTCGCCGGGTACGTGCGGCTCGGCCTGTACCCGAACTGGGACCGCGCCTGGTACTGGGCGTGCGTGACCGGGAAGGACCGCCCGCTCGTCCTGGTCGCCGACAACGACGCGCCGCTGCCGAAGCCGGGCACCACCGACGTCCGCACCGGCGCGTACGAGGCGACGCAGACCATCGCCGAGCCGTTCGGCCCGGTGCGGATCGGGCTGGACGGCGAGGGCGCCGTCCTGCCCGACCCCACCGCCGCGTACGGCGGCACGTCCGGCGCGGAGACGACGCGCCTCCGGTTCGACCTGCGATGGGACACCGTCAGCGGCGTCTACCCCTACAAGGACATCCCGCGCTACGAGATCCCGTGCACGGTCTCCGGCACCGTCACGGTCGGGGACGAGACCCTCGCCGTCGACGCGCCCGGCGAGCGCGACCACAGCTGGGGCGAGCGCGACTGGTGGAAGACGTCGTGGCTCTGGTCGTCCGGGCGCCTCGGCGACGGCACGTTCTTCCACGGCATGCAGGCCAACATCGGGTTCGCGATCCCGTGGCCGTCGTTCCTGGTGCCGCCGGGCGGCGAGATCGCGCACCGCGACGGCTTCTCCGCCGAGACCCGCTTCGCGGCGGACGAGCTGCCGGAGTCGTCGCACCTGCGGGTGCCGGGCGTCCCGATGACCGCGACGCCGCTGGCGTTCGCGCCCGTCGCGGTCGTCTCGCCGGACGGCCGGACCGCGCGTTTCCCGCGCGCGCTCTGCCGCTTCGAGGCCGAGGACGGCCGCACCGGCCACGGCTGGACGGAATGGCACCAGCCGCCCGGCTGGCAGGACCACGGCTGGTCGTACCTCGCGGAAGGCGGCGCCCGATGACCGGGCCGGTCGCGGGCGGCGCCGGCCTGACCGCGTCCTGGCTGACCGAGGCGCTCGCGCGCGACCTGGACGGCGCGGCGGTCACCGCCGTCGCCGCCGAGCCGGTCGGCACCGGCCAGGTCTCCGACAGCCTGCGCCTGAGCCTCACCTACGACGGGCCCGTCGGGCTGCCCGCCACGATGATCGCGAAGGTCCCGGCGGCGGACGAGGCGAGCCGCGCGGCGGCCCGCGCGATCCGCACCTACGAGGTGGAGGCGAGCTTCTACGCGGGCGTCGCGGACGGCCTCGACGCCAGCGTGCCCGCCTGCTACTTCTCCGCCTACGAGCCGGAGAAGGACGAGTACGTCGTCCTCTTGCAGGACCTCGCGCCCGCGCGGGCGGGCGACCAGCTCGCGGGCGTCTCGCCGGACGAGGCGGCCGCCGCGGTCGACGAGATGGCCGCGCTCCACGCCGCCGGCTGGAACGATCCCGACCTCGCCGCGCTGCCCTGGCTGAACCGGCACGGCGCGGAGGCCGCCGAGTTCACCACCGCGTTGGTGACCGGGCTGTACCAGGGCTTCAAGGACCGGTACGCGGACCGGCTGGAACCCGAGGTCATCGGCCTGATCGAGGACTTCCTGCCGTCGCTGGGCGGGTACCTCGCCGCGCGGGACGGCGCGTCCACCCTCATGCACGGCGACTTCCGCGCCGACAACCTGCTGTTCGGCGGGCCGCGCCCGGTCGTGCTGGACTGGCAGACCTGCGCCTACGGGCCGGGCGCCGCCGACCTGGCGTACTTCCTCGGCTCCAGCCTGCCCGTCGAGGCCCGCCGCGCGCACGAGCGCGCGCTCGTTCGCCGCTACCACGCCGCCCTCACCGGGCGCGGCGTGGACCTGGCCTGGGACGACTGCTGGGACGGCTACCGCCGGCACGCGTTCCAGGGGATCGTCATGGCGATCGGCGCGTCGATGCTGGTCGAGCGCACCGACCGGGGCGACGAGATGTTCTGCACGATGACCACGAGGCACGCCCACCACGCCCTCGACCTCGACGCCGCGTCCCTGCTGCCGTGACCGCCGCCGTGGCGCCCCGCGTCCGGGGGCGCCACGGCGGTTCCGGCTCAGGTCCGTTCGGCGTGCGGGAAGTGGGAGGCGAGCAGGTCGGGGGACTCGGGGCGGCCGTCCAGCACCCGGTTCGTCCGGTTGGTGACGCTCCAGCCGTCCGGGGTGCGGCGCAGCGTCCAGTGGTTGGCGGTGGCGCGGCGCAGCGTGAAGCCGTCCTCCTGGTGCACGATCATCAGCGTGTAGCCGACGGCGGTGGCCTCGTCGCCGGTCACGGTGACGTGCGGCGGCCCGACGAAGTGCGCGCAGCCGCCCGCGATCCACCGCCGGTGATTGGTGGAGCGGACCATCGCGTCGATCGCGGGGCGGCCGTCCATCATCAGCTCGTCCACGTCGTACACGCCGTCCTCGTCCCACAGGGCGGCGACGGCCTCGGCGCAGCCGCTGTCGACCAGCGGCCCGTAGGACAGGATCAGCCGGGCGATCTCCCGCTCGTCCTCCAGCGCGCGCAGCCGGTCTTCGAGGGCGGCGAGCCGGGACTCGACATCGGTCACGGGGTGGTCCGTCACAGCGTGGTCCGTCACTGGGTGTCTCCAAAGGTCAGGGCGTAGGTGCCGGCGAGGTCGCGGAGGGCGGCGAGCTGCTCGCGGTAGTGCGCGGCCGACTCCGCCGCGATGCGGACGCCGGCGACGGTCGCGCCCGCCTCCCGCAGCCGGACGAGCGCCGTGCCCGCGCCCTCCGCGTCGCCGATCGGGTCCAGCGGGCGGGACGGGCCGAGCACCACGTCGAAGCCGTCCGGGACGTCGGCCTCGGCGAGCATCTCGGCGAGCCGGGACAGCGGCAGCCCGAACGGCACCCAGCCGTCGGCGGCGAGCGCGCGGCGCAGGGAGCGGGCCGTGCGGCCGCCGATCCAGAACGGGACGTGCTCCTGGACGGCGTGCGGCTCGACGACCATGCCCGAGAAGTCGTAGTGCTCGCCGTGGTACTCCGGCACCCGCTTCCCCAGGGACGCCCGTAGCGCGGCGATGGCGTCGTCCGCGCGCGCGCCGCGTCCGGCGAACGGCGCGCCGAGCAGGTCGAACTCCTCTTCCAGGCTGCCGACGCCGAGGCCGAGCGTGAGCCGGCCGCCGCTGACCCGGTCGAGGGTGCCGTACCGCTTGGCGATCGCGAGCGGGTGGTGGTAGCCGAGCACGAGCACCTGGGTGGCGAGCCGGATCCGGGTGGTGCGGGCGGCGAGGTAGCCGAACGTGGCGAGCGGGTCCCAGTAGACGCCGCCGCGCTGCTCGGCCGCCTCGGCCGGCACCGCGACGTGCTCGCTGCAGGTCAGATGGTGGTAGCCGAGCCGGTCGGCGGTCTCGGCGATCCGCCCCATCTCCTCGATGCCGGCGTCCCGCTCCCAGCCGCCGTGCCCGAGCGGCGGTTGCGCCACCACCGGCGTGACGATGCCGACATGCATCGCGTCCCCTCTCGACAGAAAAACGTTCTACTCGTGGCCCCGCCGTCGTCCGAGCTCCGGGCCGATGCCCGATGCTCCTGCGTGACCTGGCCTGACGCTACCCCTTTCGGTCCGCGCCAGGACTTGCTAGATTCCACTCAACAAGAATTCATTTCAGTCGTGTTCCCGGGAGGTGCGATGACCGAGACCATGGCCGCGCCCACGCGGCGCGATGCGCCGCCCTCGATGATCGAGCGGATGACGCTGATCCTCGACGCCTTCAACGGCCCGTCGGCCCGGCTCACGCTGGAGGACGTGGCCCGCCGCACCGGGCTGCCGCGCTCCACCGCGCACCGGATCCTCGACCAGCTCGTCCGGCAGCGGTGGCTCGCCCACCACTCCTTCGGCTACGGCCTCGGCCAGCGCGCGCTCGGCCTCGGCGGCCAGGACGGCGGGCACGGCAAGATCCGCGAGGCCGCCGCGCCGTACCTGCACGAGCTGCAGGTCACCACCGGCCTCGTCGCGCACCTCGCGGTGCTGGACGGCGCCGAGGTCTTCTACCTGGACAAGCTCGGCGGGCGGCTCGCCGCGTCCGTGCCGTCCCGGGTCGGCGGCCGCGCCCCCGCGCACTCCACCGCGCTCGGCAAGGCGATGCTCGCCTGGCTGGAGCCCGAGCAGGTGGACGCGCTGCTCGGCACTGGGATCACCCGGCTGACCAGCCGCACCATCGGCGAGCTCGGCACCCTGCACCAGGAGCTGCACCGCGTCCGGCAGCGCCGCGGGCTGGCGTTCGAGCGCGGCGAGTCGTTCCCCGGCATCGCCTGCGTGGCCGTCGCGATCCGCGGCGCGGACGGCCCCGTCGCGGGGATCTCGCTGGTCGGCGACATCCACACGCCGCTGGAGAACGTCGCGCCCCTCGTCGTCACCGCCGCCCGCGAGACCTCGCAGGTGCTGTTCCCCGGCTCCGCGGCGGCGGGACGGCCCGGCGGCCGGACCCGCCGCGCGCACACCGACCGCCCCGTCCCGGAGCACACCTGGTCCGCCGCGACCATGAACCGGCTGCTCGCGGTGGACGGCCGCGGCGACTGGATGTGACCCGCCCATCCATGTGAACTCAGCCCCAGCCCCAGCGGTCGCCCTCGCCCCACGGGTCCGGGGCGAACGGCACCTCGGGCGGGTGCACGCCGAACCGGCTGCGGAAGAACAGCATCGGCCGGCGCCACACCCCGCCCGGGGCCTCGTGCACGCGGACCGACAGCACCCGGCCGATCACCACGTCGTGGTCGCCGGCCTCGTGCACGGCGTGGACGGCGGCGTGCACGTTCAGCAGGACGTCCCGGAGCTGGGGGGTGCCGTGCGGGGACAGGTCCCAGTCGAGCCCCTCGTACTTCAGGCCGCGGCTCGACCCGAACCGCGCGCACAGGTCGGCCTGCTCCTCGCCGAGGACGTTCACGCAGAACCGGCCGGCGGAGCGGATCCGGGGCCACGAGCGGCCGCGCCGGTCCGCGCAGAACAGGATCAGCGGCGGTTCGAGCGACACCGACGCGAACGACTGGCAGGCGAACCCGACGGGTTCGTCCCCGTCGAGCGCGGTCACCACGGTGACGCCGGTGGCGAACTCCGCCATCGCCCGCCGGAACTCCAGGGGGTCGGGGGAGTCCGCGGGCTCGCCCGGCCCGGTGTTCCCTGCTGCTTCTGCGGTGAGCGCTGGCTCTGCTGGCATGAAGTCACCTCGCGGCTCTCGGACGCTGTCGCCGGTCTCGATGCACCGGAACGTAGGCACGCGCGGCGCCGCGCGCGCACCCTGATCCCAATGAGTGGAAGCCCGCGCCCGGCGAGCCGTCAAGAGGGCCCCCGGGCGGCCCCTCCGGCGAACGTCCCGCTGATCGGGAATCCACTGGACGGTCCTGACCAAACGCCCGTTAGGTTTCCGGCAAGCCACCCAGAAGGACTGAGAACATGCCCACGGAGCTGACCTACGAGTCGACATTGCGCGAACTCGCCACGGACCAGGGCGTCCTGCGCTATCACGAGGCGGGCGACGGCCCGCCGCTGCTGATGCTGCACGGCTCGGGCCCCGGCGTGACGGGCTGGCGCAACTTCCGCGGCAACCTGGCGCGGTTCGCCGAGCACTTCCGCTGCCTGGTGCTGGAGTTCCCCGGGTTCGGCGTGAGCGACCCGACCGACGAGCACCCGATGGCCGCCGCGTCCGGCGCCGCGATCCGCTTCCTGGACGGCCTCGGCCTCGAGCAGGTCGACGTGATCGGCAACTCGATGGGCGGCATCGTCGGCACCCAGATGGCCCTCGCGCACCCCGAGCGGGTGCGGCGCCTGGTCACCATCGGCGGGATCGGCCGCAACATCTTCAGCCCCGGCCCCGGCGAGGGCATCAAGCTGCTGATGGAGTTCACGGACAATCCGACCCGCGAGGGCCTCGTCCGGTGGCTGCACTCGATGGTCTTCAACCCGCGGATCGTCACCGAGGAGCTGATCGAGGAGCGCTGGCAGCAGGCCACCGACCCCGACACCCTCGCCGCCGCGCGGCGCATGTACTCCACGGCGGCGATGACCGCGAACTTCAAGATGCAGGCCCGCTCGCCCGAGCCGCCGTACTGGGCGATGCTCCACCGGCTCAAGGCCGAGACCCTCATCACCTGGGGGCGCGACGACCGGGTCAGCCCCGTCGACATGATGCTCGTCCCGATGCGGACGATCCCGAACGTGCAGGTCAACATCTTCCCGAACTGCGGGCACTGGGTGATGATCGAGCAGAAGGCCGCCTGGGAGAGCGCGGTGCTGGCCTTCCTGACCCGTAAGGACGAGTCATGAGCGCCGGCGAGGGTTCGGCCTGGGACGGGGAGTACGACCTCGTCATCGTCGGCAGCGGCGGGGGCGGCATGGCCGCCGCGCTCACCGCGCACGACGCCGGGCTGAAGCCGCTGATCATCGAGAAGGGCAAGAAGTTCGGCGGGTCCACCGCGCTGTCCGGCGGCGGCATCTGGATCCCGAACAACCCGACGCTGAAGGCGCGCGGGCACGACGACAGCCGCGAGTCGATCCGCCGCTACCTCGACCTGCTCACCCAGGGGAAGGTGCCCGCGGCCCGGCTCGACGCCTACGTCGACAACGGCCCCGCCGCCATGGAGCTCATCTGCCGCAGCAAGTGGATGAAGTTCTTCTGGACGAAGGGCTACGCCGACTACCACCCCGAGCTGGAGGGCGGGCGGCCGCTCGGCCGGTCCATCGAGGCCAAGCCGTTCGACACCCGCAAGCTCGGCGAGGACGAGCAGTACCAGCGGCCCAACAACATGAAGGGCCCGCTCGGGCTCTGGGTGACCGCGAAGGACTACCACGACCTCGCGATGGCCAAGCGGACGTGGGCGGGCCGCCGCGCCTCGCTGGTCGCGGCGTGGCGCGTGTCGTCCAACATGGTCCGCCGCCGGCACATGGCGACCGGCGGGCGCGCGCTCGTCGCGCGGATGCGGATGGCACTGAAGGACGCCGGGATCCCGCTGTGGCTGAAGACGGCGATGACCGAGCTGGTCACCGACGGCGACGGCCGCGTGATCGGGGTCGTCGCGCAGACCCGCGACGGGAAGACGCTGCGGATCCGCGGCACCAAGGGCGTCCTCCTGGCGACCGGTGGCTTCGACCACAACCAGGAGATGCGGGACAAGTACCTGCCCAAGGGCGGCCAAGAGGACTTCGCCATGGGCGCCCGCGAGAACACCGGCGACGGCATCCGGCTCGGCGAGGACCTCGGCGCCGCGATCGACCTGATGGACGACGCGTGGTGGATGCCGGCCGTCCGGCACCCGCTCGGCGCGGTGATCCCGCTGGTGTCCGAGCGCGCCATCCCCCGGCAGGTCATCGTGAACGCGGAGGGCAGGCGGTTCACCAACGAGGCCGCCCCGTACGTCAACTTCGTCCACGACCAGCTGGAGGGCGGGCACGTCCCCGCCTTCTTCGTGATGGACGCCAAGGCCCGCGCCCGCTACCCGTTCGCGCAGATCCTGCCGGGCGCGCCGATCCCGAAGGCGTTCTACGACAAGGGCATCGCGTTCAAGGCGGACTCGCTGAAGGAGCTGGCGGAGAAGATCGGCGTCCCGGCGGACGCGCTGGAGGAGACGGTCCGGACGTTCAACGGGTACGCCCGCGACGGCAAGGACCCCGACTTCGGCCGCGGCGACTCCGCCTACGACCACTACTACGGCGACCCGAACCTGAAGAACCCGAACCTCGACCCGCTGGAGACCGCGCCGTACTACGCGTTCCGGCTGGAGGTCGGCGACCTCGGCACCAAGGGCGGCCTCGTCTCCGACGAGCACGCCCGCGTCCTGCGCGAGGACGGGTCGGTGATCGACGGCCTCTACGTCACGGGCAACTCGTCGGCGTCGGTGATGGGCAACGAGTACGCCGGCCCCGGCGCGACCATCGGCCCGTCCATCGTGTTCGGCTACATCGCGGCACGGCACGCCGCCGGTCTCGGCACGGCGGGCGGGGACAAGGCTTCGGGACGGGCATGACCGCATCGCTCAAGGCGCGCGTCGTCGAGGTCGTCCGGGAGACGCCCGACGCGAACTCGCTCGTCCTGGAACCGGCGGAGGGCGAGGAGGGCCGGTTCGCCTACCGGCCCGGCCAGTTCCTCACGGTCCGGGTGCCCGCCGGGGACGGCTGGGTCGCGCGCTCGTACTCGCTGTGCAGCTCGCCGGTCTGCGACGAGCGGCTCAAGGTGACGGTGAAGCGCGTCGCCGAGGGGATCGGGTCCAACTGGATCTGCGACAACGTCGCCGCGGGCGACGTGCTGGAGGTGCTGCGGCCCGCCGGCGCGTTCACCCCGCACTCCCTGGACGAGGACCTGCTGCTCGTCGCGGGCGGCAGCGGCATCACCCCGGTGATGTCGATCCTCAAGTCGGTCCTGGCGGGCGGCACCGGCACCGTCACGCTGCTGTACGCCAACCGCGACGAACGCTCGGTGATCTTCGCGGAGGAGCTGCGCGCCCTCACCGAGGAGCACGGCGAGCGGCTGACGGTCGTGCACTGGCTGGAGTCGGTGCAGGGCCTGCCGACGCCCGCCGCGTTCCACTCGCTCGCCCGGCACTTCACCGGCCGGGAGGCGTTCGTGTGCGGGCCGGGCGTGTTCATGGACATGGCGGAGGCGGCGCTGACCGGCCTCGGCATGCGGGTGAACGTCGAGCGCTTCTTCTCGCTCACCGGCGACCCCTTCGAGGAGCCGGACGAGGAGCCGCCGACCGAGGCCGACGAGGCCGGCGTCGCCGAGATCGAGGTGGAGATCGACGGCGAGACGCAGACGGTGCCCTGGCCGAAGTCGCAGCTGCTGCTCGACGCGCTGCTGCGCGCCGGGGTCGACGCCCCGTTCTCGTGCCGGGAGGGCAACTGCTCCGCCTGCGCCTGCGTGGCCCTGGAAGGGGAGGTCGCGCTCGACGCCAACTCGGTCCTCGACGAGCAGGATCTCGCCGACGGCCTCATCCTCGCCTGCCAGGCGAGGCCGGTCAGCGACCGGCTCAGGATCAGCTACGACGGCTGACGGACACATCGGAGGACTTGATGACGAACCCCGTGCTCGACGCGATGATGGAGCGGGCCGAGGAGATCCGCGCGCTCGGCCCCGCGAACGAGTCGCTCGGCCGGCTCGACGACCAGGCCGCGAAGGCGCTGCGCGACGCCGGTGTGATCCGCCAGCTGCAGCCGCGCGCGCACGGCGGGCTGGAGGTGCACCCCCGCGAGTTCGCCGAGACGGTGATGGGGATCGCCTCCCTCGACGGCTCGACCGGCTGGGTCGCCGGGATCGTCGGCGTCCACCCGTGGGAGATGGCCTACGCCGACCCGAAGGTCCGCGAGGAGATCTGGGGCCAGGACCCCGACACGTGGATCGCGTCCCCGTACGCGCCGATGGGCATCGCCCGGCCGGTCGACGGCGGTTACGTCTTCAACGGCCGCTGGCAGTTCTCGTCCGGCACCGACCACTGCGACTGGATCTTCCTCGGCGGGATGCTCGGCGACGAGGACGGCAAGATGGCGCAGCCGCCGCGGTCGCTGCACCTGATCCTGCCGCGCTCGGACTACGAGATCGTCGCCGACTCCTGGGACGTCGCGGGGCTGAAGGGCACCGGCAGCAAGGACATCATCGTCAAGGACGCGTTCGTCCCGTCGTACCGGACGCTCTGGTACGACAAGGTCGTGGACGGGTCGGCGCCGCGCGAGGCGGGGCTGACCGACCCCGCCTACCTGATGCCGTTCTCCTGCGTGTTCCCGCTCGGCATCACCGCCGCCGTGATCGGCATCGCCGAGGGCGCGCTGCACCACCACCTGGCCTACCAGCGCAACCGCGTCCAGATCACCGGCACGAAGATCAAGGACGACCCGTACGTGCTGTACGCGATCAGCGAGGCGGCCGAGGAGATCAAGGCGTCCCGGACCGCGCTGCTGGACAACTGCTCGCGGATGTACGACCGGGTCGCGGCCGGCGAGGAGATCAGCTTCGCCGACCGGGCGGCGGGCCGCCGCACGCAGGTCCGCGCCGCGTGGCGCGCGGTGCACGCGATGAACGAGATCGTCGTGCGGTCGGGCGGCAACGCGATGCGCACCGACAACCCGATCCAGCGGTTCTGGCGGGACGCGCACGTCGGCCTCGCGCACGCCATCCACGTCCCGGGCTCGGTGTACCACGTCTCCGCGCTGACCGACCTGGACATCGAGCCCCCGCAGGGCCCGATGCGCTCCATGATCTGACGTGCGCCCGCGGCGGGCCGCCGCCATGGCGGCGACCCGCCGCACGTCAGCGCAGCAGGCCGGTCAGCAGGCCGGTCAGCGGAGCAGGCCGCGGTCGGCGACGAGCTTCGGGGTCCAGATCACCCGGCCGAGGAACGCGTCCGCGTCCGGCGCGGTGACGAGCCAGACGACGGCGGCGGCGGGCGCCTCCTCCGGCGTCGGTTCGAACCCCTCGTCCTGCAGCGTGGTGAGGCCGCCGCGCGCCGCGCCCGCGTCGGTGACCACGAAGCCGGGGTCGAGGTTGAACGCGCGGATCCCGCGGCCGAGGTACTCGGCGTTGACCGCGCCCGCGAGCCGGCCGAACGCCGCCTTGGACGCCGCGTACGCCACGCCCCAGCCGCCCTCGCCGGGCGGCCCCGGCGGGTCGCTGGTCGCCGAGCCGGAGCACAGGTTCACGATCGTCCCGCCGCCCCGTTCGAGCATCGCCGGCAGCACCGCCTGGATCAGCGCGATCTGGTTCAGGTAGTTGCCGGCCATGACGCGCTCCGCGACGCCGACGTCCAGGTCGAGGAACCGCTCGTGGGTGCCCGCGAGGTGCGCCACCGCGTTGTTGACCAGCACGTCCACGCGGCCCCAGGCGTCCAGGACCGCCGCGGCGGCCGCCGTCACGCTCGCCCGGTCCAGCAGGTCCATCGGGACGGGCAGCGCCCGCGCGCCGAGCGCCTCGATCTCCGCGCGCGTCCGCGCCAGGCTGCCCGGCACCGGGATCGCGTCGGCGTGCCCGTAGCGCGGCGGGATCCGCCCTTCCCCCTCCTCGACGGTCCGCGCGGTGAACGCGACGTCGTACCCGGCGCCCGCGAGCGCCAGCGCCGTCCGCCGCCCGATGCCCCGGCTGGCCCCCGTGACGAGCGCGACCTTCGCCATCCGACCTCCTCGTTGAGTCACGCCGAAAGACTCTCACTGAGCGGGAAGGCCGCCGCGACGCGGCGGCGGATTTGGCAGGTTGACGGGAACGGCCGCCGCGCCTGCCGTGGCGCCGTACGGGCCGCGACACGAAGGGACCGAGGACAGTGACGCACATCCGAGGGCTGGGCTATCTGAAGGTCCAGACCCAGCACATCGACCGCTGGCGCGAGTTCGCCCTCGAAGGGCTCGGGTTCGCCGAGGGCAGCGGCCCCGACCCGGACGGCCTGTACCTGCGCATGGACGAGCGCCGGTCGCGGCTTCAGTTGGTGCCCGGCGACACCGACAAGGTGCTGGCCGTCGGCTGGGAGGTCCGCGACCAGTACGCGCTCGCCGCCGTCCGCGAGGCCGTCGAGAAGTCCGGCACCGCCGTGACGGTGCTGACCGCGAAGGAGTCCGCCGAGCGCGACGCCGAGGAGGTCATCGCGTTCACCGACCCCGGCGGCACGCCCGTCGAGGTGTTCTTCGGCCCGGTCCTGGACCACAGCCCGCTGCGCACCGGGTTCGCGCAGAAGTTCGTCACCGGCGCGATGGGCATGGGCCACGTGGTGCTGCCCACCCCGAACTTCGCCGAGACCGTCACGTTCTACAACGAGGTGCTCGGTTTCCTGCCGCGCGGCGCGATGAAGGTCGGCGGCCCCGTGCGGATCCGCTTCATGGGCGTCAACCAGCGCCACCACAGCGCCGCGATCTGCCCCGCCCCGCACGACGGCGCCCCCGGCCTGGTGCACCTGATGGTGGAGGTCGACACCCTCGACGCGGTCGGCATGGCGCTCGACGCGGTGAAGGAGCGCGGCTTCTCGATCTCCTCCACGCTCGGCCGGCACACCAACGACAAGATGGTGTCGTTCTACGTGCGCGCCCCCGGCGGCTGGGACGTCGAGTACGGCTGCGAGGGCATGCTCGTCGACGAGACGTACTACACCGCCGAGGAGATCACCAAGGACAGCTACTGGGGCCACGACTGGTCGGGGTCCGAGCCGCTGGCCGCCTTCGCCCCCCAGGGGAAGTGAGCCGGTGACGCCACGGTCCTCGGTCGAGCCGGTCCCGGCCGGCGAGATCGGCGCGTTCGACCACGAGTGCGACGTGCTCGTGGTCGGGTTCGGCTGCGCGGGCGCGGCGGCGGCCTTCGAGGCGGCCCGCGCCGGCGCGGACGTCCTGGTGCTGGAGCGGGCGAGCGGGCCCGGCGGGTCGTCGGCGCAGTCCGGCGGCGAGCTGTACCTCGGCGGCGGCACCGAGGTGCAGAAGGCCTGCGGCTTCGACGACGACCCCGACAACATGTACGCCTACCTGGTGAAGGCGCTCGGCCCGAACGCCGACACCGCGAAGATCCGGCTGTACTGCGACGGGAGCGTCGAGCACTTCGAGTGGTTCCGCGAGTGCGGCGTCACGTTCAACCCCAGCTTCTACGACGCGCCGACGTGGATGCCGATGTCGGAGGACGGGCTGATGTGGCTGGGCGAGAACGCCTGGCCGTACAACACGGTCGCGCGGCCCGTCCCGCGCGGGCACCGCCCGGCGGCGAGCGGGTTCGGCGGCGCCGTGCTGATGGAGAAGCTGTCGGCGGCGGCGACCGCCGCCGGTGCGGTCACGCACGTCGACACCGTGGCGTCCAACCTCGTCCTGGACGGGGACGGACGCGTCGCCGGGCTCGTCGCGCGCAAGTACGGCGAGCGGGTCACCTACCGGGCGAGGCGCGCGGTGGTGCTCACCACCGGCGGGTTCGTCGACAACGAGGAGATGCTGGCCGACCACGCCCCGGTGCTGCTCGGGCACGGCAAGGTCAGCGACGGCCTCGACGACGGGTCCGGCATCCGGATGGCGGCGGCGGCCGGCGCCGCGACCCGGCGGATGGGCGTGGTCGAGATCGCGCTGACCGCGCTGCCCGCGATGGTGTGCCGCGGCATGCTCGTGGACGGTCTCGGCCGCCGGTTCCTCAACGAGGACGTCTACCCGGGCCACTGGAGCGTCCACGCGGTCCGCGACCAGCCCGGCCCCTACTGGACGATCATCGACGAGGAGGGGTACGAGTCCGTCCCGGAGGCGGACCGGTGGGGCGTCCTGCCGAAGTACGCCGCCGAGACCCTCGCCGAGCTGGAGGAGTCGCTCGGCATGCCGCCCGGCGCGCTGGAGGCGACGGTCGAGACGTACAACCGGCACGCCGCGAAGGGCGAGGACCCCTACTTCCACAAGGACCAGAAGTGGCTGCGGCCGCTGAAGCCCCCGTTCGCGGCGATCGACCCCGGCGCGGGCTTCTTCGGCGGCACCGGCGGGCCGGCGAGCGGCGCGTCCGGGTTCACGCTCGGCGGGCTGCACACCACCGCCGACGGCGAGGTCCTGAACAACTCGGGCGTCCCGGTGCCCGGCCTGTACGCGGCGGGCCGCGCCGCGTCCGGGATGCACGGCGAGGGGTACGTCAGCGGGACGTCCCTGGGCGACGGCACGTTCTTCGGCCGCCGCGCCGGGCGCGCCGCCGCCGCGACGAACGAGGAGAGCGCATGAAGTACGCCGTCCTGCTGCCGGTCGCGGCGGGCGTGACCGCCGATCCCGAGTGGATCGGGGAGTACGTCCGGCACGCCGAGGACTGCGGTTACGAGTCCGTCGGCGCGGTCGAGCACGCGGTGGTGGCGAGCGGCTACTCCTCCGTCTACCCCTACGACGGCTCCGGGAGGATGGAGCTGGCGGACGACCTGGACATCCCCGACCCGCTGGACCTGCTGGCGTTCCTCGCCGGGCGGACCGGCCGGATCGGGCTGGCGACGGGCGTGCTCGTCCTGCCGAACCACCATCCGGTGGTGCTCGCCAAGCGGCTCGCGACGGTCGACGCGCTGTCCGGCGGGCGGCTGCGGCTGGTCGTCGGCATGGGCTGGATGCGCGAGGAGATCGAGGCGTGCGGCGCCGACTTCGACTCGCGCGGCCGCCGCGGCGACGAGCAGCTCCAGGTGCTGCGGAAGCTGTGGGCGGAGACGGGCCCGGAGGGCGCGTCGCACGACGGCGAGTTCTTCCGGTTCGAGGGGGCGATGAGCTACCCGAAGCCGGTGCAGAAGGGCGGCGTGCCGATCCATGTCGGCGGCCACACGAAGGCGGCGGCGCGGCGCGCCGGCCGGTACGGCGACGGCCTCCAGCCGCTCGGCGTCGCCGGCGACGAGCTGCGCGGTCTCGTCGCGCTGATGCGCGAGGAGGCGGAGAGGAACGGCCGGGACCCGGACGCGCTGGAGCTCACGCTCGGCCATTCGCTGTCGGCGGTCACGCCGGAGAAGGCGGAGAGGCTGGCGGGCCTCGGTGCCGGGCGGCTCGTCCTGCGCGGGAACGTGACAACGGACCTGGACGAGGCGAAGGACGAGCTGTCGGCGTGCGCGCAGCGGCTCGGGCTGTCATGACGCTCCCGGCCGGCGACCGGGTCGAGCTCCTCGACCTGGTCGCCCGCTACGCCCTGTACGCCGACCGCCGCGAGATCGACGCGATGGCGGACCTGTTCACCGCCGACGCGGTGCTCGTCCTGCCGTCCGCCCCCGACGTGCTCGACCCGGTCCGCACCTTCACCGGGCGCGCGGAGATCGCCGCGACGCTCGCGGTGCTGGACGGCATCCCGGTCACGTTCCACGCCCTCGTCGGCCAGGTGTTCGACGCCGGGCCCGGACCCGGCACCGCCACCGGGGAGATCGCCTGCGTCGCGCACCACCTGACCGAACGCGGCGACGGCACGACGTCCGACCTGGTGTGGAACTGCCGCTACACCGACGCGTACCGGCGCGACGGCGGGACGTGGCGGATCGCCCGCCGCGAGCAGCGCATCGACTCGATCGAGACCCGGCCCGTCCGGAGGCGCCGCGATGCCTGACGGCACCCGGATCAGCGTGGTCACCGGCGGGGCGCTCGGCATCGGGGGAGCGGTCTCCCGCCGCCTCGCCGCCGGCGGCGACCTCGTCGTCCTCAACGACATCGACGCGGACGCCGCCGAGCGCGCGCGGCGCGACATCGAGGCGGCCGGCGGCCGGTGCGTCACCGTGATCGGCGACATCGTCGAGGACGCCACGGTCGCGGAGGTGACGGCCGCGGCGCTGGCGCACGGGCGCGTGGACGTGCTGGTCAACAACGTCGGCGACTTCCGGCCGGCCGCCCCGTCCTTCCAGGACAGCACGCCGGAGCAGTGGCAGCGGCTCTACGAGCTGAACCTGCTGCACGTCTTCAAGCTCACCCACGCGCTGCTGCCCGCGATGATCGAGCGGGGGGCGGGGAGCATCGTCAACAACTCGACCGTCGAGGCGTTCCGCGGCATCCCGCAGCACCCGGTGTACTCGGCGTTCAACGCGGGCGTGTCGGCGTTCACCCGCAGCCTCGCCGTCGCGGTCGGCCGGCACGGCGTCCGCGTCAACGCGATCGCGCCCGACCTCGCCGACACCGAGCAGACGCCGGTCGCGTGGATGCGGCGCGGCTACGACGAGGGCCTGGAGCACACCTGGGTGCCGCTCGCCCGGTTCGGCGAGCCGGACGACTACGCGGCCGTCGTCGCGTTCCTCGCCTCCGACGACGCCCGCTTCGTCACCGGCCACACGGTCCCGGTCGACGGCGGCACGCTCGCCGCGTCCGGCTGGTTCGTCCGCGCCGACGACCAGGGCTGGACGAACCGCCCCCACCGCGCCTGACCCTTCGGGCGGTACGGGTCCCGGTGAGTGGGACGGGGGGCGAGGGCGGGGCCCGGGGTGGTCGAGCTTGGGGAACGGGAGGGACAGATGGCAGAGGTGCTGGGGGACGACCGGCCGCCCGAGGCGATCACGTTCGCCGAGCTGGTCGCCGCGCGCGCGGACGACGACCGGACGGGCCTGTGGTTCGAGGACCGCTCGTGGACGTGGCGCGAGGTCGTCGCGGAGGCCCGGCTCCGCGCCGGACTCGCGGCGGGCGACGGCAGCGGCGGGCGCGGCGGGCGCGCCGCCGGGCGGGGCGGGCCCCGGCATGTCGGGCTGTTCCTGGAGAACGGGCCCGAGCACCTGTTCTGGCTGCTCGGCGCGGCTCTCGCGGGCCTCCCGGTGGTCGAGCTGAATCCGACGCGGCGCGGCGCCGAGCTGGCCCGCGACATCACGCACACCGACTGCGCGCTGCTGGTCACCGAGACGTCCCGGGCCCCGCTGATCGAGGGCCTCGTCCCGGACCTGCCGGTGCTGACCGTGGACGGCGGCGCCTACACCGAGGCGCTCGCCGCCGCACGTCCCGCCCCGATCGGGCCGGTCGCCCCGGAGACGATCTTCTCGCTGGTGTTCACGTCCGGGACGACGTCCGCGCCGAAGGCGGTGGTCTGCACGCAGGGCCGGCTCGGCCGGATCGCGGTCCAGCAGCGCGACCGGCGCGGGCTCACCCGCGACGACGTGTTCTACGTCGTGATGCCGATGTTCCACTCCAACGCGCTGATGGCCGGGATCGCCCCGGCGGTCGCGACCGGCGGGTGCGTGGCGCTGCGCCGCAGGTTCTCCGCGTCGGGGTTCCTGCCGGACGTCCGCCGCTACGGCGTCACGTTCTTCAACTACGTCGGCAAGCCGCTGAACTACATCCTCGCCGTCCCCGAGAAGCCGGACGACGCGGACAACCCGCTGCGGATCGCGTTCGGCAACGAGGCGGCGCAGCGCGACATCGAGGAGTTCGCGCGCCGCTTCGGCTGCACCGTCATCGACTCCTACGGGTCGAGCGAAGGCGAGATCCGGCTCACCCGCGTCCCGGGCACGCCGCCCGGCTCGCTGGGCGTCGCGGAGGCGGGCACCGTGGTGATGGACCCGGACACGCTGCGCGAATGCCCGCCCGCGAAGTTCGGCCCGCACGGCGAGCTGCTGAACGCCGACGAGGCGATCGGCGAGATCGTCGACATGAAGGGCGCCGGCAAGTTCGAGGGCTACTACAACAACCCCGAGGCGACGGCGAAGCGCGTCCGCAACGGCTGGACCTGGTCGGGCGACCTCGCCTACCGCGACGCCGACGGCTACTGGTACTTCGCCGGCCGCGACAGCGACTGGCTGCGGGTGGACGGCGAGAACTTCGCCGCCGCGCCCGTCGAGCGGCTGCTCGCCCGGTTCGACGCGTTCGCGGACGTCGCCGTCTACGCGGTGCCGGACGAGCACGTGGGCGACCAGGTGATGGCGGCGGTCGCGATGGCGCCGGGGCGCGCGTTCGACCCCGGCGCCTTCGCCGCGTTCCTGGCCGCCCAGCCCGACCTCGGGACGAAGTGGGCGCCGCGCTACGTCCGGATCGTCGCGGAGCTCCCGCGCACCCCGACGAACAAGGTGATCAAGCGTGCGCTGCGGGACGAGGCGTGGGACACCGCCGACCCCGTCTACGAGCGCCGCGACGGCTCCTACGTCAGGCGGTCTCCGGGTAGTCCGCGCCGAGGGTGACGTCGCGCCAGTCCGCGAACTCCGTGCGGAGCCGGTCGAGGCGCGCGTTGGCGACGTCGAACGCGACCCGGCCGAGGAGCAGCCGCAGCGGCGGCTCGTCCGCCTCGACCGCGCCGATGATCGCCCGCGCGGCGCGCACCGGGTCGCCCGGCTGGCTGCCGTAGGTCGCGAGGGTGGAGGTCCGGCGCGCCCCGGCGGTGCCGGCGTAGTCGTCGATCGAGACGGACGACTGCTTCATCGACGGTCCCGACCAGTTCGTCCGGAAGGCTCCCGGTTCGACGATCGTGACGTGGATGCCGAGCGGCCCGACCTCGGCGGCGAGGGACTCCGAGAGCCCCTCGATCGCGAACTTCGTCGCGTGGTAGTAGCCGGTCGCGCCGAACGCGGCGAGCCCGCCGAGCGAGGAGACGTTGACGATGTTGCCGGAGCGGCGCGCGCGCATCCCGGGCAGGACGGCCTTGGTGACGTCCGCGAGCCCGAAGACGTTCGTGTCGAACAGCGCGCGGACCTCGGCGTCCTCGCCCTCCTCGACGGCGGCGAGGTAGCCGTACCCGGCGTTGTTGACGAGCACGTCGATGCGGCCGAACGCGTCCTCCGCGCGCTTGACCGCGGCGGCGATCTGCTCCTTGTCGGTGACGTCGAGGGGGAGCGCGAGCGCGCGGTCCCCGTGGCCCTCGACGATGTCGGCCACGGCCCGCGGGTCGCGGGCGGTGACGGCGGCGCTGTCGCCGCGTTCCAGGACGGTCTCGGCGAGGGCCCGTCCGAGCCCGGTCGAGCAGCCGGTGATGAACCAGACGGTCATTTCTGTACGTCCTTCTTATGCGTGGCTTCCGGCGCTTCCGTTCCGTCCGAGGCGCTGCCGGCGGCGAGGCTGCCGAGCAGGGCCAGCGCCTCCTCGGACGCGCTGCCCGGTGCGGCCTGGTAGACGACGAGCTGCTGCCCCGGGGCGCTGTTCACGGTCAGCGACTCGTAGGTCAGCGTCAGCTCGCCGACGAGCGGATGCTGGAAGCGCTTCGTCTCGTGCGTCTTCTGGCGGATGTCGTGGCGGGCCCACAGCCGGCGGAACTCGGCGCTCTTCACCGACAGCTCGCCGACCGTCTCGACCAATGCGGGGTCGTCCGGGTCGAGCCCGGCGGACGCCCGCAGCCCGGCGACGGTGTTGACGGCGACCCGGTCCCACTCGGGGTAGAAGTCCCGCCCGCCGGGGTCGAGGAACACCAGCCGGACCAGGTCGCCGCTGTACGCGTGGCCGTCGAACAGGGCCTTGCCGAGCGGGTTGTGGGCGAGGACGGTGAGCGTGCGGCCGAGCACGACCGCCGGGGTGTTCGGCCAGGCGTGCAGCATCTGCAGCAGGTTCGGGCTGACCCGCTCCCTGCGCGGCGCGCGGCGTCCCCTGGTCTGCGGTCGCGCGAGCTCGTGCAGGTGCGCGGCCGCGTCCTCCTCCAGGTTCAGCGCGCGCGCCAGCGCCTCGACGACCTGCGCCGACGGGTTCCGCTCGCGGCCCTGTTCGAGCCGCACGTAGTAGTCGGCGCTGACCCCGGCCAGCTGCGCGACCTCCTCGCGCCGCAGCCCAGCGACCCGCCGCCGCGGCCCCGGCTCGATGCCCGCGTCCTCCGGCGGGACGAGCCCGCGCCGCGCCCGCAGGAACTCGCCGAGTGCGTTCTCCCTGTCCATGCCTTCGAGGCTAGGCGCGGCGGGGCGGGCCCGGGCCCGTCAAGGTGGCCCCGCCGCACCCACCCTCACGCGGTCGGCAGGCCCTCCCGCTCGGCGATCACGCCGAGCGCCTCGTGCAGGGCGGCGCGCCGGTCCCCGCCGAGGTCGGCGGCGATCTCCTCGTCCACCTCCCGCGCCGCCTCCGCGCACCTGCGCAGCAGCTCGCGGCCGTGGCCGGTCAGCGTGAGGAGCTGCCGCCGCCGGTCGGCGGGGTCGCGGCGCCGCTCGATCGCGCCCAGCCCCACCAGGTGGTCGGCCAGCGCGACGACCAGGCTCGGCGCGACGCGCATCCGGGCGGCGAGGTCCTGCTGCGACGCGGCGACGCCGGCCTCCAGCGCCGCCATCAGGCCGGCGTGCTTCGGCTTCAGGTCGTGGGCGGCGATCCGCGCGGCGAACCGGTCGCCGTAGATCGCGCCGAGCGTCGCGAGCCGGAACGCCACCGTCGAGGGCAGGCCGCCGGCATCGCTCATGCCCCGATGCTACTCGCCGTGAATCATTCTCCGGCTGAACCGTCCGGGTGCTCGGCGCAGAGGCAGCCGACGCCCCTCTCGATCCACTCCCGGCCGGCCCATTCGGGGTGCCGCTCGATCATCAGCGCCCGGACCTCCTCGGCGATCTCCTCCTCGCCCGCCGCGGAGTCCCGGCGGGCCCAGGTCTCGTCGCGCAGCAGTTCCAGGTAGTCGCGGACGTCCGCGAGCAGCCCCGGGCCGCCGATGTCCCCGTGCCCGGGGACCACCACGCGCGGCGCCCGCTCCGCCAGCCGCCGCATCACCGCGATCCAGCGGGTCCCGGAGACGTCGGTGTCGTGCGGCGGGAACCACGGGAAGATCGCGAACTGGCCGGCCTCGGCGAGGTCCCCGGTGAACATCACGCCGGCGTCCGGGACCGTCACCACCTGGTCGCCCCGACTGTGCGCCCGGCCCGTCGCCCGCAGCCGCACCACCCGCCCGCCGAGGTCGAGATCGTGCGCCTCGCCGTAGACGGTGTCGGGCGCGCGAAGCTCGACGCCTTCGAGCTGCCGGGCGACCGGCGCGCCGAGCCCGCGGAACATGTGCAGGTAGCCGTCGCCCTTGGCGGCGAGATCCTCCGCCTGCGCGGCGTTGACCAGGTACGTCGCCTCCTCGGCGAACGCCTGCGCGCCGAACGCGTGCTCGGGGTGGAAATGCGTCGTCGTCAGGTACAGCCTGCGGCCCTTGGCGTACTCGTCGGCGAACCTCAGCACCGCCTCGGCGTTGCGCGGCCCCATCCCCGTCTCGACGACCAGCACGGAATGCGCGCCGCCGATGACGCCGACGTTCGGCACCAGCTCCACGCCGCGGTTCGGGATCACCACGAGGTCGTCGGCGACCTCCAGCGCTCCGGCGACGTCCACGATCGGGTCGGGCCCCGTGTACTCCAGTGCTTCAGGCATGGCGTCACTCCTCGTCTCAGGAGCCTCCAGTGCATCGCCGGGGCGTCGCGGGCGTCCAACACCGGTTCCGTTCGCCCGATACCGTCCGGATATCGTCGCCGGTGATGGACCTACGCTCGCTGCGCTACTTCGTGGCCGTCGCCGAGGAACGCCACTTCGGGCGCGCCGCCGCGCGGCTGCACATGACGCAGCCGCCGCTGAGCCGGGCCATCAGGCGGCTGGAGACCGACCTCGGGGCCGTCCTGCTGGAGCGCTCGCCGTCCGGGGTCGCGCTGACCGCCGCCGGGACGGTCCTCTACGACGAGGCGCGCCTGCTGTTGGAGCAGGCCGGCCACCTGCGCGCCCGCGTCGCCGCCGCGACCGGCGCCGCCACGCTGACGATCGGCACGCTCGCCGACAGCGCGCAGCAGGCGGGCACCCGGCTCGCCGCCGCGTTCCGCCGCCGCCACCCCGGCGTCGACGTCCGCGTCCGCGAGGCCGACCTCACCGACCCCACCACCGGCCTGCGGGCCGGGCTCGTCGACGTCGCGCTCACCCGGACGCCCTTCGACACCACTGGCATCACCGTCCACGAGCTGCGCGCCGACCCCGTCGGGGTGGTGCTGCGCGCGGACGATCCGCTCGCGGGCCGCGGCACCCTGCGGCTGGACGACCTCGCCGGCCGCCGATGGTTCCGGTTCCCGGACGGGACCGACCCGTTGTGGGCCGCCTACTGGACCGGCCCATCCGATGGTCCGGCGGTGGACGGCCCCGTGGTGCGGACCGTCAACGAGTGCCTGCAGGCCGTCCTGTGGAGCGGGACGATCGGGCTGGGCCCGCTCGCCGACGAGCTGCCCGAGGGCCTCGTCTCCGTCCCCGTGACCGACATGCCGCTGAGCCGGCTGGTCGTCGCCTGGGCGGGGGAGAACCCCGGCCCCCTCATTCGCTCTTTCGCGCAGATCGCCGTCGCCCTCCTCCGCTCCGACGCCTCGTAGCGCCCATCAGGGCCGGCGGCCCGGCGGCGGCTCCGCGCCGAACACCCAGGGCGCGAGGACGACCTGCCACCCGTCCGGATCCTGGAACACGACCGCCCCGTGCTCCGACCAGTACGGGTTCTCCGGCGCGACCGGCCGGTGCCCGTGCCCGGTCAGGCGGGCCGCCGCCGCGTCCCGCGCCCCGGCGCCCCGGAGATAGAGGACGAGCTGGTTCTCCGGGTGCGGCTCCGGGATCCGGGGCGGCGCGCCGCTCTGCGTGATCTCCATGTGCACGGGCGTCCCCGGCAGGCCGAACACCGCCCCGTCGTACCCGGCGTGGTCCCGCCATTCGGCCAGCACCGGCAGGCCCAGCACGTCCCGGTAGAACGCGAGGACCTCCTCGAAGCGCGCCGTCGGCCGCGCGAACCGCACGGCCCCGACGTCCAGGTGCTCAGGCCACATCGTCCAGGCCCTCGTCCGATACCAAGAGGACGACCTTGCCCCGGCCGTGGCCGGTGGCGACCTCGCGGTGCGCGTCCGCCGCGCGGTCGAGGGGGAACGCCGCGCGCAGGTGCAGGCGCAGCCGCCCCTCCGCGTAGAAGCGCGCGGCCTCCGCGACGCGCGCCGACGACCGCTTGTCCGGGGTGACGCGCACGCCGAGCTCGGCGGCCCGCGCGTGCTCGACCAGCGTGATGATCCGGTTCCGGTCCCGGACGAGCTTCAGCGACACCTCCAGCGCGCCGCCGCCCGCCCCGTCGAGCGCGGCGTCCACCCCGCCGGGCGCCGCCTCCCGGACGCGCTCCTCCAGGCCGTCCCCGTAGGCGACCGGGACGGCGCCGAGCGAGCGCAGGTAGTCGTGGTTGGCCTCGCTCGCCGTGCCGACGACGGTCGCGCCGGCGATCCGCGCGAGCTGGACGGCGACCGCCCCGACCCCGCCCGCCGCCGCGTGGACGAGCAGGGTGTCGCCGGCGCCGACGCCCATCTCCTCCAGCGCGATGTGCGGCGTCATCACCGCCGCCGGGAACGCGCCCGCCACCTCCCACGGCATGCTCGCGGGCTTGGCCGTCACCGCCGCGGCCGGGACGACGACGTACTCCGCGTAGGCGTTGAGCCGGCAGTTGCCCATCACCTCGTCGCCCGGTTGAAAGCCCGCGACCCCGTCGCCGACCTGGTCGACCGTGCCCGCGAACTCGTTGCCCGGCACGCGCGGGAACCCCTCCGGCGTCCCCGGCGGCGTCCATCCCTCCCGGACGGCCAGGTCGAACGGCTGCACTCCCGCGGCCCGGACCCGGACCCGGACCTCGCCGGGCCCCGCCTCGGGCGCCGCGATCTCCATCGGCCTCAGCACGTCCGGTCCGCCCGGCTCGCTGAACCCCGCGACCCGCATGATTCCTCCCCAGAGTCGATCACGCAGCACGCTAGGACCTCGACCAAGGTCGAGGTCAACTCCGCCGCCCCGCCGAAAAGTGATGCCCGATTCGCTCGGTCACGTACGGATTTGTCATATCTCACTAGGATGCTGGCGTGCACGACGATCAAGACGGCCTTCCGGCCGCCGGCACCGAGGCCCTCGACCTGGCGACCGCGCCGCTGCGGCCGCTGCCCGACGACCCCGCGGGCGGCGACGAACCGGAACCGGAGGCGCCCGCCGGAGCGGCCGCCGAGGAGGCCGGGCCCGGGATCTGCCAGCACTGCGCGCGCCCGCTCCCGCCCGGCGCGTCCCGGTTCTGCAGCGACGCGCACCGCGAGGCGCACGCGCGGGAGGCCGAGCGGCGCGACGCCGCCGGGACCGCGGCCCTGCGCACCTTCGGCGACGACGTCGAACGGCTCGGCGACATGGTCGTCGAGCTGGTCAAGGCCGCCGCCGCGCTCGGCGAACGGCTCGACGGGGAGGTCCGCGGCGCGATCGACGGCGCCGAGGAGGCGCTCGCCGAGGCGCGCGCCGAGCGCACCGCCGCCGCGGCGGCCGACGCCCGCACCCGCGAGGCCGAGGCCCGTGCCGAGGCCGCACGCGCGGAGGCCGCCGCCGCGATCGAGGAACTCCAGAAGGGCATGGCCGCCGCGAAGGCCAGCGTCGCCGCCGCGCAGGAGAGCGAGGCCGGCGCCTGGAAGGAGGCCGGCGCCGCCCAGCAGGCCCGCGCCACCGCCGCCAACGAGGCCGCCCAGGCCGACGGGCTCCGCAAGCACGCCGAGGCCGCGTGGAGGACCGAGCACCAGGCCCGCACCGACGCCGAGAACGAGCGCGACGCCCTCGCCGGCCGCCTCGCGGGCGAGCAGACCGCGCTCGCCACCGCGCACGCCGAGCTGAAGGAGGCCCGCGCCGAGCTCGACGAGGCGCGCTCCCGGCTCGACGCCGCCGCCGAGACCGAGCGGCGGCTGCGCGAGGAGCTGACCGCCGCGCAGGCCGAGGCCGCCCGCCTCACCGCCGAGCGCGAGTCCGCGACGGCCCGCGCCGACGAGCAGGCCGCGCGCGCCGACCGCGCCGAGAGGCTCGCCGACGAGACCGCCGCCCGCGCGGAGGGCGCCGACGCCCGCATCGAGCGGGCCGAGCGGCGCGCCGAGATCGCCGCCGAACGCGCGGACCGGGACGCCGCCACCGTCCGCTCCCTCCAGGGCACGCTGCGCGCGGCCCTCGACCTCCCGGCCGTCGAGGAGCTCGGCGAGGGCCAGGGGGTCAAGGTCGGCGAGGCCGGCGCGGTCATCGCCAGGCCCGGCGGGCTGATCGGCGTCGAGCAGGTCCCGGACGTCCTCGACAGCGAGCTCGCCGCCCGGTTCGCGCGCGCCGTGCTGGCCGTCCGCGTCCACCAGGCCACCCAGCGGGCCCTGCAGGACACCGCCGCCGAGCCCTCTGAGGCGGACGACGGCGACGGGCCGTAGCGCGCCGTCCCCCGAAGGCCCGGTCGCGGGAAACCGACGTCACCCATGTCGGCGTCGGGAACCCGCCAGCCCGGCTCCGGCGCCGCCTGTTGGCTGTGACGCGTCCCGCGCTCCCGACCCCAGGACGGCACCGATGCGCACGGCCACTCCTCCGGCCACCGGCCGGATCGCCCCTCCCTCGTCCGGCTGGCCCGCGGTCCTCGCGGTCACGACCGGCATCTTCGCCATCGTCACCACCGAGATCCTGCCGATCGGCCTGCTGACCCCGATCGGGAGGGACTTCACCGTCTCCGACGGCACGGCCGGGCTGATGATGGCGATGCCCGGCTATGTCGCGGCCGCCGCCGCACCCGCCGTCACCGTCGCGACCGCGGGCGTCGACCGCCGCCGGATGCTGTGCGCCTTCATGTTCCTGCTGGCGTCCGCGAACGCCATCGCCGCCGCGGCACCCGCGTACTGGGCGGTGCTGCTGTCCAGGGTCCTCGTCGGGATCGTCATCGGCGGCTTCTGGTCGATCGGCGCCGGACTGGCCGGCCGGCTCGCCCGGTCGGCGCGCAGGGCCACCGCGGTCGTGTTCTCGGCCGTCCCGTTGGGGTCGGTCGTCGGCGTGCCGCTGGGCACGCTGATCGGTGACCTCGCCGGATGGCGGGCCGGGTTCCTCATGCCGGGCCTGCTGTCGGCCGGGGTGCTGGTCGCGCTCGTCCTGCTGCTGCCGCCGCTGCCCGCCGAACGGGCCGCGCGCCTCGGCGTGCTGCGCGGCATGCTCCGCGGCACCGGAACCCGGTCCGCCCTGCTGCTGACCTTCCTCATCGTCCTCGCGCACTTCGGCGCCTACACCTATGTGACGCCGTTCCTGGAAGGCGTCACGGACGTGCCGCCGGCGCGGATCACGCTCTTCCTGCTCGCGTACGGCGCCGCCGGGGTCGCGGGCACCTTCCTCGCGGGCACGGCCGCCGCCCGCCGCCCGCACGCCGCGTTCGGGGCCGCCGGAGCCCTGATCGCCGTCGCCGTCCTGGCGCTGCCGTTCCTGGGGCGCGCGGAACCGGGCGCCCTCGCGCTGCTCGTCGTCTGGGGGATCGGCTACGGCGCCGTCCCGGTCTGCTCGCAGGCGTGCTTCGCCCGATCGGCCCCGGAGAGTCCGGAGGCGGCCTCGGTCCTGTTCACGGCGTCGTTCCAGGCGACCCTGTCGAGCGGCGCCCTGGTCGGAGGCGCCGTCCTGGACCACACGTCCGCGCGGACGGTCATGCTGCTCGGCGGCGCGACCGCCGCCGTCATGGCCGCGACCACCGTCCTGCTCGGGCGCCTGACCGGCGGCGAGGAGAAAAGCGGGGAAATATCCCCCGCTTAGGGTTGCCGGGCGGTGGGATGCGTGCCACGCTCAAGTGGGGAACGATTCCCCGGTTCGGCGCGGCGCGGCTGCGGCGCCCGATCCCTTGCAGCGAAGGAGCGGTGATGGCCTCCGTCGAACTCCCGCCGAAGCTGGCACGGATGAGCCGCGGCCCGCTCCGGTTGCTCGGATGGGGCGTCCCGATGGGGCCGCTGGTCCTGCTATGCACCCGCGGCAGGCGCAGCGGCCTGCCCCGCACCGCGCCGGTCGCGCTGCTGAAGTTCGAAGGGCGGCAGTGGCTCGTCTCGCCGTTCGGCGACACCCACTGGGTCCGCAACGCGCGCGCGGACGGCCGGGCGCGCCTCGGCCGCGGGCGGCGGCTCCGGCCGGTGCGCCTCACCGAGGTCGACGACGACCGCGCGCCCCGCGTGCTGCGCGCCTACCGGCGCAAGTTCCGGATCGTCCCGTTCGTGCGGGACGCCTTCGAGAGGCGGGAGGACCACCCGGTGTTCCTCGTCGAACCGGAGCCCTGATCAGCCGCCGTCCTGCCGCGCCCCCGCTACTCGCCGTCGTAGACGAGGAGGCCGTCGGGGCGGAGGCGGGCGCCGGACGTCGGCGGATGCCCGGTGAGCCGGCCGTCGTGGGCGAGGTGCAGCACCGGCCGGTCGCGGGCCAGGACGGCGAAGTCGGCGATGAGCCGCCGGTGGCAGCGCCACCAGACCGACTCGCTGCACATCACGGCCGTGGACGTCTCGTCGGCCTCCGGCAGCAGCTCGTCCATGGCGGCCACGAACTCCGGGTCGCGGGTGTGCCCCGCGTAGCCGCGGAACGAGTCGTTCCGCCAGAACGTGTCGGGCGAGTCCGGCGCGGCCTTCCGGAAGCCGCCGAGCCGCTTCTCCCACCGGTAGCCGATCCCCTCCGCGGGCAGCCACTCACGCAGCGCGTCGCGCTGCACGTCCGGGTTGCGGCGGCTGCCGGGCGCGGTCCGGACGTCCACCACGGACCGCACCCCGGCGCCGTGCAGCAGGCGCGCCAGCTCCTCCCGCCCCGCCGTCCCGTGCCCGAACGTCAGCAATGGCCGCTTCTCATCCACACTCCAGGATGAGCACATGCCGCGAAGCCCCCGGCACAGGGGCCCTGATCAGAGGGGCGGAGGCGAAGGTCACGTGTGGTTCGCGACGGTCTTCAGGGCGTAGAGGAGTTCGGACGCCGTGACGTCGTCCAGCTCGGCGAACGTGGCCTCCGACTTGTCGCCGCCATAGTCGAAGGCGTCGTGGTCGGTGATCCAGACCCCTTCCAGCGTCTGCTCCTCCAGGCCCGCCGGGGACGTGGCGAGGAATCCCGGGTAGACGTCCAGGACGACCGTGTGCCCGGTCGGCGAGTCGAGGCGCATCGTGCTCTGCACGCCCCCGTCCCCGGACGGGCCGCGGCGCCAGCCCTCGCGTTCCAGCCTCAGCAGCGCGCCGACGCCGACCCGCGTCCCGGTGAAGCGCTCGATGCGGTCGCTCGCGCGCTCCCGCTCGGTGAGCGCGCCGACCGGCCTGCCGAGCTGCGGGAACGGCTGGAGGATCTCGTAGTCGGCGAACAGCTCGCTCCACGCGGCGACGGTCTCGCCGAGCCGCAGCGGGTGCGCGACGAGGACGGCCCCCGAGTCGGGCAGGGCGAGGGCCTCGTCGTCCACGCCGGCGAAGGAGCGGTCCTCGGCGACACGGAACGCGGTGGCCGCGCCGTCCTCGTCCTCGGACAGCCAGACCAGGCGCCGGGCGAGGTGGCACGCGAGCGGATGCTCGGCGAAGAACCGGCGGAAGTCGGGGACGCTCCACCGGCGCTGCCGCGCCATCGCCCGCTCCATCCGCCGGACCAGGTCGGACGCGGCGCTCCGGACGTCCTTCTTCAGCCCGGCGAACGCCCGCCCGGCGGCCTCCGCGAGCTCGGGGTCGTCCTTCGCGCCCGGCTTCGGCAGCGACTTGCGCAGCCTGCCGGTGTCGTCGAACACGACGGGACGGAGCTGCTCGTCGAAGCCCACCCGGAAGGAGCGCGGCCCGAAGTCGAGCGTCATGCCGCCCGAGGCGTCCAGCCCGAAGTCGGGGACCATCCGGTCGGCGAGCTGGTCCAGGGTGAGGCCGCGCGCCTCCGCGACCTGGGTGAGCAGCTTGCCCGCCTTGTTCTTCAGCCGCTTGGGCCGGGCCTTGTCGGCGACGAGGTGGAGTTGCAGGAGGGCGACGTCCGAACCGGAGGCGGCGAGCACGTCGAGACCGTTCAGCGGCATCCTGATGTGGGACTGGCCGGTGGCGGCGCGCGCCAGCGCGCCGAGACGGCGCATCGTCTCGTCGTCGCCGGTCCAGCAGAGCTGCGCCCAGACCGCCCGCGACTCCTCCCCGATGGAGCGGCCGAGTTCGAACAGCGCCCATCCGAACCGCGCGAGGGACACCGGGTCGAGCGCGTCCATCGCCTCCCGCAGCGGCGCGGTCGGAGGACGCTTCGGGGTCGCCTTGCCGAGCGCCGCGAGCAGGTTCGCGGTCGCCGCCTCCGGCAGCGCGTCCTCGCGGCCCCGCATGAGGATCTGCGGGAGCAGGGCGGTCGGGGCCCAGGGCAGGGCGCCGTCCTTCGCGGGCTTCCGGAGCGCCTTCGGGACGGCGCTCTCGGGCGCCTCCGGCAGCCGCGCCGCCTCGACGGCCTCGACCGCCGCACGGGCGCGGGCGTCCGGTGCCCGCGCCTCCAGCCCGGGATGAGCCCGTAGGTGCGCGCTGAGCAGCCGTCTCGCCTGGTCGGACTCCCCGGCGCGCTCCGCGAGGAGGCGGACCGCCCGGACCGGGAAGCGCTCGATCATCGCCGTCAGGGCGGCCAGCCCGCCCGGCCGGGCGGTGTCGCCCGCCACGAGCGCGAACGCCTCGTCGCTCGGCAGCAGCGACAGCACCTGGAAGATCGCCTTGCGCGCGCGGGCGTTGAACCCCGACCCGTGGATGATGTCGCGCACCTCCCAGTCGGTGTCCTTGAGCGCGGTGGCCAGGTGCCGGGCGAGCGTCGGCCCGACCCCCTCCGCCGCCGTGAGCAGGACGTCCAGGCCGACCTCGTTGTCGCCGAACCTCACCCGGTTCGCGCCGTGCAGCCGGGCGAGTTGCCGCGCCGACCCGAGCGAGCACCAGAGCAGCTTCGACGCGTCGGTCTCCGGCTCGGGCCGTTCCCGGACGCATTCGTCCACCCATTCCTCCTGGTCGGGAACCAGGAAGGCGACCACCAGGCGCTGCGGCCGCGCGGCGCGGTGCCCGGCGAGCGCCGCGACGGCGGCGGCGTGGTCGGCCTCGTCCGCGACCGCCAGCAGCGCGCGCGTCCGCCGCCCGGCCGGGCCCGTCGCCCACGGCAGCCGGTGCTCCGACCAGCCGCGGGCCTCCAGGACGTGGTCGCCGCTCAGCTCGTCCCGGCCGATGGCGAGGCCGTCCGCCTCCGCGCCGGCGCGGGCCGCGAAGGCGAGCCCGTGCGCGACCGCCCACGCGTCGACCCAGGGCACGGCGTTCTCGACGGACCACGCGGCGATCCAGTGGTCGTGGTCCTCGCCCCGGGACACGTGCGTCTCGACGAGGGCGACGGCGGCGGCGCCGCGCGGGTCCGGCTCGCCGTCCAGGTACGCCCGCGCCGCCCGGGCCGCGCCGGGGTCGCTGCCCAGGTGGCCCAGCATCCGGTCGACGGCGGCGCGGTTCCCGGCCAGCCGGTCGGCGATCCGTCCCGCGGCGGCCGGATCGACCGCCGGCGGCGGGCTCGGCACCGCCCCGCCGCGCCTGATCAGCAGTTCCGTGCGCAGCGCCGCGGGGATGGTGAGGACGTCCTCGTCGCCGGCCTCGGGGGGATGATCATTCATGCGGCCACGCTAGACGCCCCCGCCGACACCCAGGACCGCCTTCCCCTACCTCGTTGACCCCTTGTGGGACGCCCCATAAGGGCGCCCCCGCCCGCGCCAGAGCGCGAACGAGATCTTGTGAGCGGCTGTCCGGCTGTGGGCCAGACAGCCGCTCGGGTGTGCAGCCAGGCGTCGCCTGCGATGGCGCCGCGGTGGCGGAGGCGGCGGTTCGCGCGGTGGACGAGCCAGGCGACGCGTTCGACCGGAGGTCTCCACCGGCGATGATCGACTGGCCAGTCCGGGTCACAGCCTGTACCAGTGTGTGATCAATTCACAAGTCTGCGCATTTCATTCAACGAGAGAGTTGTTAACCAGATTCACACATGATCTAATCGGCCCTGATCGGCTTCCCCCCGACGAAAGGTGGAACCTTCCGTGAAATCGATGCGTCACTTCGTCGCTGCGCTGAGCGTGGCCGTCCTAGCGGTCGCCGGCAGCGGTGGTACCGCCCTGGCTGACACGGCACCCGGCGAGATGCTCGGCGACTCGACCTTCACCAACAACACCGGCCAGTGGTGGGGCAACGACGTTGATATCCGCGCGACGAACGGAGAGCTCGAGGCCGACGTCCCGTCCGGCGGCTTCGGCGATCTCCCGGGTGGCATCGTCAACCCGTGGGACCGCTCGATCGGGTACTCGCCCCTGTCCTTTACGGGCCAGCAGCTCTACACGCTGTCCTTCGACGCCCGGGCCACCCGGGACGTGACCCTCGACGTGAGCGTCTACACCTACAACACCGGCCAGTACATCCCCTACTGGGACCGCCCAGTCGCGCTCACCACGACCACGCAGCACTTCGAAGTACCGGTCGCCATGTACTCCACCGCGTCCGAACGCAGCCTCGGCTTCCAAGTCGGTACGTACGGCCCCGCCTACCACCTCTACCTCGACAACATTTCGCTCGTCCCCGCCCAGGACGGCTGAGGCGACGTATGGACGCCGGGCATCCGGTTGCATCGCAGCTGAACCCGGAGCCCGGCGTCCCACCAAGCAGAAGACGCGCGGACGTCGCTAGAGATGCCGCCGATGTTCGCCCCTCATGCGGAAGACTGCACCCCTCGCGGACGCTCCCTACGCAGACTCGACAGATGAGCCTGTTACTCGGAGGGCTCTGTGGCTGGACTTCCGCCAGGTTGTCACGCTGCGCTCCGTCAGCTGGAGAGACGCTCACGCCTCAGGTGGTCGAGCAGCGCGGCGAAGGTTCGGTGGGGGAGTTCGAGATGGTCTGCCGCAGGGTTCTTGCTGTCACGAACGCCGATCCCGGGCGAAAGGCGAGCCAGCTCGACGCAGGCGCCCCCAGTCTCGTCGCTGTAGCTGGACTTCCGCCAGGTTGTCACGCTGCGCTCCGTCAGTTGGAGGGACGCTCGCGCCTCAAGTGGTCGAGCAGCGCGGCGAAGGTCCGGTGGGGGAGTTCGAGATGGCCCGCCGCAGGGTTCTTGCTGTCACGGACGCCGACGCCGTGGGAAAGGCGAGCCAATTCCACGCACTCGCCAGTGCCGCCTTGGCCACTGTGACTGGACTTTCGCCAAGTCGTCATGTGCGCATCCTCGCTATCCATTCGAGTGACTGGGTCTCGTTCCAGGCCCGCGCTGCGATCCCCTCGAAGCGTACAGCCACACCGGCCGCCTCGCCTTGGCCCTCTATGACTCGCCCGACGTCGAGATTCGTTCCAGCGAACGCGACCTGGACGTTCTTGGGGAGCTCGAAGCAGCAGAAGGAGCCGTCCAATCCGATATGGGGCGCTGCACTCTCTGGCAGGACGCGGATTGAGATGTGGTGAAGCTCTGCGAGCTTGAGGAGCAGGTCACGCTGTTCCTCCATGACCGAGGTGCCTCCCATAGGACGCAGGGCGACCTCGTCGAGCACGGCCCAGATTCTGGGATCGTCGGCGAGTATGGCGGCTTGGTGTTCCATGCGCCTTGCGACTGCGGCGTCGAGGTCGTCCACGAGCCCGGCGGCGTGACCCGCGCTCAGCAGGGCTCTGGCGTACCCCTCCACTTGGAATGGGAGCGGGATGATGTTCTCGCTGTAGATGCGGAGGACGGACGCGTCGCGCTGGTACCTGCGCAGCTTCTCGGACCAGTTGGGGTCCACGCCCAGTTTGGCGTAGCGCAGGAGGATCGTGAGGATGCCGCCCGTGTCCCATAGTTGGTCCAGGATGTCGGCCTCGCGTTCGTCGAGTTGGCGGGTGCCGCCCTCGTACTTGGAAACTTGGCTCTTGGTGCAGCCGATGATCTTTCCGACCTCCTCCTGGGTCATCCGGTGCTTCTGGCGGAGGAAGCGCAGGTAGTAGGCAATGAGGGCGTAGAGCGAGACGTCCGGGTCGGGGGACTTCCTGACCATGATCGACCGCCTTCCGGGGGAGCGGTAGTTGCCAACCTGTCCGGCAATGGTGACAACGTAACCAGGCCCTCTCATTCTTGTCCTTGAAATCGCGGGAGAGAAGGGGGAGGTCATGGGGATTAAAGCCGCTAATTCGGGCGAACTGGATGTGGTCTGTCTGGCGGCGGCCACGGTGCCGGGGATGGTGCGGGCGCTGGTCGAGTTCCGGCTTGCCGAATGGGGGCTGCGGGCTCTGGCGGGGGACGTTCAGCTCATCGCCGGGGAACTGGTCGCGAATGCGATACAAAGTACGCCGGATCGGGAGATCCGGGTCAGGTTCGTGCGGGAGGTGCGGGCCGTCATGCTCCAGGTGTGGGACGCCTCGGACGCCATGCCGGTCGCCAGGCCGGTGGCGGAGATGACGCTGGACGACATCGTCCCCGACCCGTGTGCGCTGGACGCGGGGCACGACGACGGGACGGGCGGGTGGGGCCTGCCGATCGTCCAGGCCCTCGCGAGCCGGTGCGGTGTGGAGCGGACGAGCCCCGGCAAATGGGTCTGGGCGGAGGTCGTGTTCTGATGCCCCGCCGGGTTCTCATGGGGCGGTGGAGGTGTCGGCGGCGTGAATGCGCCATCCGGTATCTGGATCACCTGTCGGTCGCCGTGCGAATGGACGGCTGGCGATGCGTGAAGTTCTACCAGGACGACCGTTTTCCATTCCCGGAGCCGTTGTTGTGGATTTACGCGAGCGGCGTCGCCGAGGACGTGGGGGTTGTTGTGGGCGTGCGTCCTGTGGCCGGGGGCGGGTTGGGCTATTGGGAGGCGCTGCGGCGTCGGAGCCGCTTCCTTTTCCCGTGCGGAGATGCCGAAGCGGCGGCCGAAAGGGTCGGCCGCCTGCTCAGGCACCGCATGTTCCCCGCGACGTGGTGAGAGGGCGCGTCAGTTGTCCGGGACGGGTTCGGGGTCACCCTTCTCCGGGGTGACGAGGAGCCCGACCGAGTCCGAGCTGCGCATCCAGGCGCCGGTGATCCGGCGGTCGCCGGAAGGGCGCCAGTTCGCGGGCGGGTCCCAGCCGCCGCCGGAGAGGTCGGGCTTGAACTCGCCGAGGAAGAAGGCCCAGGTCAGGCCGCGGCGGTCGAGGTCGGGGAGGGCTTGGCGGACGGTGCGTCCGGTGAGGTGCAGGCTCTTCGGGCGGTCGCCGGGCGCGGCGTAGGCGTCCTGGTAGACCTCGCCGGGACGCGCCTTGCGGCCGAGGACGATGTCGGCGCCCTCCAGATGGAACATCGCGCCGCCGAGCTTGACGCGGAGCGGGCAGGTGCCCTGGTCGGCCGCGCATTTCAGGTCGGTGTCGGACGTGCCGGTCACGCCGCCCGGTGGCAGGTCGCCGCTCGGGGCGTGCAGCGAGCCGACGCGGATGATCCGGCGTTCCTCGCCCGGGGAGACCGGCACGATCCGCAGCCGGACGTCCAGCCCGAACCTCGCGAACGCCTCGCGGAACTCGCGCTGGTCGGCGTAGGCGTCCTTGACCTCGACCTCGTACTCGTCGTCGCCCGTCACGTCGATCCGCACGGCGGCGTTGGCGTAGCTGCGCAGCGGGCCGGCGTCGCGGGCCGGAAGGATGATGAGCGCCGCGGCGGCGGCGACGGCCATGGCGGCGGCGACCGCGAAGCGCAGTCGCAGGCGGGGGCGGAAGCGGCGGCGCGGGGCCGGGGCGGTCTCCGCGGTGATGGCGGCCAGCAGGGCGCGGGAACCCTTGTCCTGCGTGGGGATGTCGTCTTCGCGGACGGGGTTCAGGGACGCCACGAGGTCGTCGACCGGGTACGTCATGCCAGTTCGCTCCTCAGGACGGGCCTGCCCGGCCCCGGTTGGTCGACGCCGGCGGCGCGCAGAGCGCGCGCGAAGCGTTTGCGGGCGCGGTGGAGGCGGATGCTCACGGCGTTGCGGGAGCAGCCGAGCACCGCCGCGATCTCGGGGACGGTCAGGCCCTCCCACGCGACGAGGGTGAGCAGCTCGCGGTCCCGTTCGGGGAGGGTGGCGAACACCTCGGCCACGGGGGAGTCGTCGTCGTGGACGGGCGTGGCCAGGCCCGCGCGCAGCGCCGCCGTCTTGTGCGCGTGGCGCTGGACGCCGCGCCGGTGGTTGGCGAGGACGCGGCGCGCCACCCCGTACAGCCACAGGCGGGCCCCGTCGCCGGGCGGGATGTCGGCGGCGCGCCGCCAGGCGATCGTGAAGGTCTCGGCGACGACGTCGGCGGCGTCCTCGGGGGTGTCGCAGCGGCGCAGCGCGTACCCGAGCAGCCCTCGGTAGGTCGTGGCGTAGACGGCCGCGAACTCCTCTTTATCCATGAGCGGGGATCCTCCGCATGTGGCCTCCTCGGGGGTCACCTGCACATGTCATGAGATCCCCGGATCTTTCACCCCGCGAAGGACGCGATGCGGGACCACACCTGGGACGGCTGCTCCTCCTGGGCGAAGTGCCCGGCGTCCTCGATGGTCGCCGTCGTGAGGTCGCGGACGCCGGCGGCGCGGAAGCCGCGCGCGTAGGCGTCGGTGCCGCCGCCCTCGCGGTCGCCGCGCAGGTAGAGCAGCGGGGTGGAGATAGGGCCGGTGCGGGCGGTGTTGTCCTCGGCGTCCTGGGCGAGCGCGCGGTAGAGGTCGAAGCCGGCGGTGAGCGCGGCACCGGTGCCGTAGGCGGCGGCGTGCGCGGCCCTCGATTCCGGCGTGATCCTGGACGGGTCGGCGGACAGCACGTCGTAGAAGTAGTCGAAGTACTCGCGCTCGCGGCCCCGGACGAGTGCCTCGGGCAGCGCCGGGACGGCGTGCAGGCCGAAGTGCCAGACGCGGGGGTCGCGCAGGACGTCGTCCCACGGGTCCAGGCCGGGGATCACCGTGTTCATGATGACGACGCGGGCGGCGGCGTAGTGGCGCAGGTACGCGTAGGCGATCATGCCTCCGGCGTCGTGGCCGACGAGGGTGAGGTCGGCGAGGCCGAGGCGCTCGACCAGGCCGTGGACGAGCGAGGCGAGCGCGCGTTTCGAGCCGCCGTCGACGGCCCCGGTGGACGCGCCGACGCCGGGGAGGTCGATGGCGATCAGCCGGGCGTCGGAGGGCGCGGCCGCCATGACGCCCGTCCACGTCCGCCACGACTCGGGCCAGCCGTGCAGGAACAGGAACGGCCGGCCGCGCGGGTCGCCGGACTCGGCGACGTGCAGGCAGTGGCCGTCGATCGGGACGCGGGCATGGCGGATTGACATGTTCCATGTCTACCAAACGACATGAGGCATGTCCACTAACTAGGATGGGGCCGTGAACGCGTACGAGCGGGGAACCGGCTTCCTCCTGGCCCGGCTGGGCTCGCTGACGGCGCGGTCGTGGACGGCGTTCCTCGCCGCGCACGACCTGACGCAGGGGCAGTACGCGGTGCTGGTGATGCTCGACGAGCACGGACCGCAGGGGCAACGGCGGCTCGCCGGGCTCGTCGCCGTGGACGCCCGCAACATCGTCGCGGTGCTCGACTCGCTGGCCCGGCGCGGGCTCGTGGAGCGGCGCCCGGACGAGGCGGACAGGCGCCGCCGCACCGTCGCGCTCACCGACCGGGGCAAGGCGCTCGTCACGGCGATCGCCGACGCGGCGGCCGAGGAGCAGGACGGGTTCCTCAGCGCCCTCGACCCGGCGGAACGCGCCCAGCTCAACCAGCTTCTCAGGCGCCTCTACGCGTCGCACGTCGACGGCCCGGCATGACGGCGGCCGCCCGCGAAGCGGCCCCGCCCGACGGCCCGATGGCCAGAGATGACGGCGGCCGCCCCGGGAGAAGCGGGGCGGCCGGAAGGAAGGGGACGGGTCAGGACGGCTCGGGGAGCATCCGCTTCATGGCCTCGTGGGCGCCCGCGACCAGCTCGTTGCGGGGGAAGCCGTTGCGCTTCTGGGCGGCCCTGTAGTTGCCGCCGGCGACCCAGACCGGCCCGTCGGGCAGGTGCTCCAGGCCCTCGCGGGCGATGTCGTCGGGTTCGGCGACGTTCAGGCCCGGGATGTCCATGTTGAGGCCGGCGCGTTCCATCGCCGGGGTGCGGGTGACGCCGAGGACGAGCTCCAGCACGTCCACGCCGTGCTCGCGCAGCTCCAGCCACAGCCCCTCGGCGAACACGCGGCCGAACGCCTTCACCGCCGAGTAGATGCTGATCTGCGGCTGCCCCATGTAGCCGGCGAGCGAGCCGACCAGCAGGATCCCGCCGCGCCCGCGCTCCTTCATCAGCGCGCCGAAGTGGTGCGTCAGCGACAGCTGCGCGGTGATGTTCAGGTCGATGACGCCCTGGAAGCGGTCCAGGTCGCCGGACACGAACTCGTGGCCGTAGCTGTTGGCGCCCGCGTTGAAGACCAGGAGGCCGACGTCCAGGCCGTCGGTGACCTCGCGGATCCGCTTCAGCGGGTCCGGGGCGACGAGGTCCAGCTCGAGGGTGCGGACCTCCACGCCCTTGGCGCGGACCTCCTCGGCGGTGCGCTCCAGCGGCCCGGGCTTGCGGGCGATCAGCACGAGGTTCAGCCCCGCGTCGGCCAGCCGGTGGGCGAAGGCGGAGCCGACGCCCTCGGAGCCGCCGGCGATGACGGCCCACGGGCCATAGCGGTCGATCATTGTTCTCCGTCCAGGTCCGGGGTCCAGGCGACGCCGTTGATGTGCGAACCGCCGTCCACGAACAGGGTGTTTCCGGTCAGGTAGCGGGCGCCGTCGGAGGCCAGGAACAGCACGACCGGCGCGATGTCGGTCTCGGGGTCCCCGAGGCGGCCCATGGGGTTGGCCCGGTCCGCGGCGGCCTCGATCTCGGGATGCTCCGCCGCCATCCGGCGGAACGCGGCGCTCTTCGCGCCCGGGCAGACGGCGTTGACGACGACGCCCGTCGGCGCCCACTCGCGGGCGGCCGTGCGGGTCAGCGCGCGCAGCGCCTCCTTCGCCGAGTTGTACTCCAGGGTGCCCATGTGCGCGTTGACGCCGTTCAGCGAGCACATGTTGACGACGCGGCCCCAGCCCTGCCTCTTCATGTGCGGGAACGCGGCGCGCATCGCCCAGAACGGGCCGTAGTAGCCCATCGCGAAGCCGCGGGCGAGGTTCTCGTCGGTCTTGGTCTCGACGCGGCTGACGGTCCCGGCGCCCCACGCGTTGTTGACCAGGACGTCCACGCCGCCCCACAGGTCGGCGCAGAAGGCCACCATCGCCTCGACCTGGTCGCGGTCGGTCACGTCGGTCGGGACGAACCGGGCGTCCGCCCCGAACTCCTCGGCCAGCTCCCGCGCGACCCGCTCGCCCGTCTCGGCGTTCAGCTCGGCGACCAGGACGCGGGCGCCCTCCGCGGCGAACCGGCGGGCGATGCCGCGCCCGATGCCGTCGCCGGCGCCCGTCACGATCGCGGACCGGCCGGCCAGCGCGTCACTCATCGATCACCGTGATCGATCCGGTCAGCGCGGCCTCCTGGATCGCCGAGCGCAGCGCCGGGCAGGTCTCGTGCGGGTCCGCGGCGAGCTCGGGGCACGCGGCGCGGGCCTGCGCGGTCCACTGGATGCTCGTCTGCTCCCAGCTCGACTTGCGCACCAGCACCTCGGCGGCGCACCGGCGGCAGCGGACGGGCAGCAGCGGCCCGTCCACCAGCCGCTCGTCCTGGCGGATCGTCACGCCGAGGCCCCTTCGGCGGCCCGCCGCGCGAGGTTCTCCTCGACCTCCTTCTCCCACGACTCGACCGGCCGCGTCGTGTCGATCTCGAACTCGAACCGGTCGGTCATCTCCGGCCGCACGTCGGCGACGTCCACGTAGAACTGCTGGTACCAGCGGCGCAGCTGGTAGACCGGGCCGTCCTCCTCGCACAGCAGCGGGTTGTCGATCCGGGCCTTGCGCTTCCAGATCGCGACGTCCTGCTCGAAGCCGGTGAGGATGAAGTTCGACAGCTTCTCGGCGGTGGTCTCGGCGACCTCCGGCGGCAGCTTGTCGCTGTGCTGGACGATGATCCCCGAGTGCAGCGAGAACGAGTTCTCGTCGATCGGGTAGTGGCAGTTGATCAGCACGGAGTGCAGGTCGTAGCCCTCGTAGTGGTACGTCAGCTCGTCGATCATGAAGGACGGCCCGTGGTAGGACGCGACGGAGCTGTTGCCGAGCATCCGCGGCCCGCCCCGGCCGCTCGCCTCGCGGCGGGCGTCCGGCCGGCTCTTGCCCTTCATGATCTGCGTCGCGACCTGGCCCTCGAAGATGTTCTTGAAGTACGTCGGGAACGAGTTGTGGATGTAGAAGAAGTGCGCCATGTCGACGACGTTGTCGATGATCTCGCGGCAGTTGGTGTGGACGACCTGCTCCGTCCAGCGCCAGTCCGTCCAGTCGTCGCGCGTGGCGCCCTCGATCTCCGGGATCGTCACGTCGTCCGGCGGCTGCTTGCCCTCAGGGTCGTTCCAGACGAACAGGAGCAGGTTCTTCTCCATCGTCGGCCACGACGCCGTGCGCGCGCGCAGCGGCACGCGACGCGCGTACGGGATCTTCTTGCAGCGCCCGTCGCCGCCCCAGCGCCAGTCGTGGAACGGGCAGGCGATCTCGTTGCCCTTCACGGTGCCGTCCGACAGGTCGCCGCCCATGTGCCGGCAGTAGCCGTCCAGGACGTTGGTCTTGCCGTCCTCGCCGGTGAAGACCACGAGCTTCTGCCCGAACGCGTTGACCGTGTGGGGCTTGCCGTCCTTGAACTTCTCGGCCGGCCCGAGGCAGTGCCATCCCCGGGCGAAACGGGAGGAGATGGCCTCCGCCTCGATCTTGCGGACGGCGTCCGACTCGGTTGCTGTCACGTGGATCATCCCTTCAGCGATGGACGGGTGATTCGAACGGTAGGTCGCGGGCCGCGGTCCGGTCCCGGAAGTCTCGGTGGCCGGGACGCGCGTCCCCGCGGCGGCACGGTGACATGGTGTCCTGCGAGGGCCGGACCAGAAAAGACGGGAGCGAGGAGCGGGCATGAGCAACGAGGTCCTGGAAGCCGTGCGGGAGCTGCTGCCGGGCATCGCCGAGCGGGCCCGGTCCGTGGACGAGAAGGGCCGCATCCCGGCCGAGACGATGAAGGAGCTGACCGCCGCCGGGGTGTTCCGGATGCTGCAGCCGACCCGCTACGGCGGCGCGGAGGACGACCCGGTCGCCTTCTACGAGGTGGTCAGGGCCGTCTCCGGGGCGTGCGGCTCGACCGGCTGGGTGACCGCCGTCCTCGGCGTCCACTCCTGGCATCTCGGGCTGTTCCCGGACGAGGCCCAGCAGGAGGTGTGGGAGCCGGGGCCGGACGTGCTGGTCGCCTCGTCGTACGCGCCGATCGGCCGGCTCACCCCCGTGGACGGCGGGTTCGAGGTGTCGGGGCGGTGGGCGTTCTCGTCCGGCTGCGAGTTCGCGGACTGGGCGCTGCTCGGCGGCCTCGTCGTCGGCGCGGAGGGCCGCCCGGTCGACTTCATGACCGTGCTGGTCCCGCGGACGGACTACGAGATCCGCCGGGTGTGGGACTCGATGGGGCTGCGCGGCACCGCCAGCGACGACATCGTGGTGGAGCGGGCGTTCGTGCCCGCGCACCGCGCGATGCGCAACTTCGACCAGGCGCAGCTGCGCACCGCGGGCCGGAAGGTCAACACCGGGCCGCTGTACCGGCTGCCGTTCGGCACGATCTTCACCACGACGGTCGCGGCGAGCGTGATCGGCATGGCGGCGGGCTGCCACGACCTGTACGTGCAGCGGATGCGGGACCGGATCCGGCTGAGCCTCGGCGGCGGCCGGTTCGTCGAGGACCAGTTCGCGCAGGTGGCGGTGGCGCGGGCGGCGTCGGAGATCGACGCGGCGATCCTGCAGACCGACCGGAACGTCCGGGAGATCTACGCGTACGCGGTCCGCAACGAGAAGATCCCGATGGAGCTGCGGCTGCGCGCGCGCCGCGACCAGGTGCGCGGCACCGAGCGGGCCATCGAGGCGATCGACATCCTGTTCAAGACGGCGGGCGGCAACTCGCTGCACCGCGGCAACGTGATCGAGCGGGCCTGGCGGGACGCGCACGCGGGCAGCGTGCACGTGGCGAACGACGTCGAGCACGCCCTGTCGATGTACGGCCGCGGCGAGTTCGGCCTGGCCGTCGAGGACAACCTCGTCTGACGCCCCGGGAGGCCGGCGCGCCGGGCCGCGAGCACGGCCGGCGCCCTGGACAGGCGAACCGGCGTGCCGCCCCGGCGAGGGGACGGCACGCCGGATCCGTCAGCAGGCGCCGGACGGTGTGCGGCCCGACTGCACCGCCTGGACGAACTTCAGGGCGTCGTCGAAGGACGCCTCGATGCTGGCGCGGTGGTCGGCGCCCTGGTACTCACGGTAGGAGATGTCCGGGTACCGCTTGCACAGGTCGGCGATGAGGCCCTTCGTCGCGGCGGGCGAGACCGACGTGTCGGCCGTCCCCTGCGCGACGAGGGTCGGGACGCGCAGGTCGAGGCGGCTGGGCTCCTGCGTGTCGAAGTACGTCTCGAACGCGGTCAGGTCGGCGTCCGGCCGGAAGACCCCGCTCAGCGGGAGCGCCGACCCGGCCTCCCTCAGCTGGGCGAGGCACGCGTCGCGCTGCCCGGATTCCAGGACCTTCGCGGCCGCCGGGGTCAGCAGGTCCTCCGGGTGGAACGACGGGTTCGCCGCCTTAGCCCCGTTCAGCAGGACGAACAGGAACGGCAGCGCCAGTTCGGCACCGGGGTACTGCGCCTGGACGTACTGCGCCGTCTCGGCCATGTGCGACCCGGGCGCGATCGACACGGCGCCCTTCAGCCGCACGTCGCCGGCCTTCTTCGCGGCGGCGGTGAACAGCGCGGCCTGGCCGCCCTGGCTGTGGCCCGCGACGTAGAAGTTCCGTCCGATGTGCGGGTCGACGCGGTGCGCGGCCCGGACGATGTCGAGGACGGTGTTCGCCTCGCTGGCCCCGTTCATGTACGGGTGCCCGCCCGGCGTGCCGAGGCCCTCGTAGTCGGTCTGGACGACGGCGAACCCGCGCGCCGCCCACTTGTCGAGGTAGCCCTCGGTGATCGACAGGTAGTCGTGCGCCGGGCCGGTGGCGGTGTCTCGGGACGGCGCGCAGGCGTCGGCGGTGCCGGTGGTGCCGTGCGCCCAGCTGATCACGGGCCAGCCGCCGCGCGGCGCCTTGCCCTTCGGCACGGCGACGGTGCCCGTCACCGTGATCCGCTTGCCGCCGACGCCCTCCGAGACGTAGGAGATCGCGCGGGTGAAGGACGCGGACGGCAGGGCCGCCGCGGTGTGCAGCGGCCGGCTCGAAAGCAGCGTCCCGCGCCGCCCGGGGTCGGCGTGGGCGGGGACGGCGGTGGCGGCGAGGCCCGCCGCGGCCACGGCGGCGGCCGCGATCGCGGCCGCGCGCCCTCTGGCGGAAGTCACGTGCGGTTCCTCCTCATGTCCTGGACGGCGCGGTAGGCGAAGGCCATCGCCGATCCGATCGGGACGCCCGGCCCTGGGTAGACGGGGCCGGTGAACGATGCGCTGGTGTTGCCCGCGGCGTAGAGGCCGGGGGTGGGGCGGTCGGAGCCGTCGAGGACGCGGCCGTCGGGGTCGGTGCGCAGCCCGCCCTTCGTCCCGAGGTCGCTGAGCACGATCTCCGCGGCGTAGTACGGCGGCTCGTCGACCGGGACGAGGCCGGGCTTCCCGCCCGTGAAGAACAGGTCGTAGGGGTCCTCGCCGCGGTGGAAGTCCTCGTCCACGCCCTTCGCGGCGAGGCCGTTGAAGCGTTCCACGGTGGCGGTGAGGGCGTCGGCGGGCAGGCCGGTCCTCGCGGCGAGGTCCGCGAGCGAACCCGCCTCGACCCACCTGCCCGACGCCACCTGCTCCTCCAGCGTCACCGGCGGGACGGAGATCGCCGGCAGGCCCTTCGAGCGGGCGTCGAAGATCAGGTGGAAGGGGCCCTCGGCGGCCGCGAGCCGCCGCCCCATCTGGTCGTACGGCAGCGACTCGTTGGCGAACCGGCGGCCCGAGCCGTCCACGATGAGCCCGCCGCGGAAGCCGAGCGTGAAGGCGGGCAGGCCGTCCGGCGTCAGCACGCCGGGGCAGAACCACGCCTGGTCGAGCAGGCCGGTGGACGCGCCCGCCGCGACGGCCGCGGTGATCGCGTCGCCGGTGTTGGCGCCGTCCGGGGCCATCGTCCGGCCGGCGCCGCCGGGGACGCCGCGCTCGCCGCGCAGCGCCGCCGACGACTCGAAGCCCCCGGCCGCGAGCAGCACGCCGCGCCGGGCGCGGAACCGGCGCGGGCCGTCCGCCGTCGCCGCGAGGACGCCGGTGACCCGGCCGTCCCGCGTGATCAGGCCCGTCAGCGCGGTACCGGTGCGGACATCGCCGTTGCCCGTCGCGGTGATCGCCAGCAGCAGCCGGCCGATCAGCGCCCGGCCCTGCACCAGCGGCCTGGACGCCGAGTGTCCGCGGCCCGCCCGGTCCCGGTCGACCGGCGGCCGGACGAGCCCGGCGAGGTCGCCGAGCCGCTCGGCGGGCAGCGGCAGCGGGACGAACGACCGGCCCATGGCCATCCGGCCGGGCGCGTCGAAGTAGTCGGGGAACGGCTGGAACTCGAACTCGATCGCCGGGTCGCGCTCCAGGAAGTCCACCAGCTCGGGCGCCGTCTCCAGGAACGCCTCCCGGTGCGCGGCGGTGCCGTCGCCGATCAGCGCCCGCAGGTAGGTGCGCGCCGACTCGGCCGAGTCGCCGATCCCGGCCCGCTCCTGCACCTTCGTCCCGGGCAGCCAGATCGCCGACCCCGAGTACGCGGACGTCCCGCCGAGGACCCGCGTCTTCTCCAGGACCGCCGTCCGCAGCCCGCCGGACGCCGCCGCGAGCGCCCCCGCCATCGCGCCGGCCCCCGAACCGGCCACCACGACGTCGTATTCGTCGTCCCACGATTCCCCGGCGTTTCCCACGTGACGTCCCCTTCGAGCCTCGGGTGCTGGCGCGGCCACAACGTAGGCGGGGCCGCGGCGCGCGAGGCCGCCCGGTCCCACTGACCGGTATCGACGATCGCGGGGCGTGCCGGGACTCCGGATATTGTTCCTTGTCAGCACCGGAAAGGACGTGGAGGATCGTGGCGAGGATCGCGTCGGCGCGGCTGTCCGCCGAGCCGAGCTCACCCGAGCAGCACGACCGCCGCCAGCGCATACTCCGCGCGGCGGCGCGCATCGGCGCGGAGAAGTCCCTCGAGCGCGTCCAGATGCACGAGGTCGCGAAGGCCGCCGGGGTGGCGATCGGCACCCTGTACCGGTACTTCCCGTCGAAGGTGCACCTGTTCACCGGCGTGATGGCGGCGCAGGTCGACCGGCTCCGCGACCAGGTCACCGAGCCCACCCCCGGCACCGCCCCCGAGGAGGCGGTCGCCGACATGCTGGTGCAGGCCAGCCGGTACCTGATGGCGCAGCCGGTGCTGTCGGCGTCGATGCTGCACGCGTCCAACACCGCGCACGTCGCGACGGTCGCCGACACCGTCCACATCGACAACACCTTCCGCGAGATCCTGCTGCGCGCCGTGGGCATCGAGGTGCCGACCGCGCAGGACGTCACGCTCGTCCGGCTGCTGATGCAGTGCTGGTACGGCGTGCTCCAGTCGAGCCTGAACGGGCGCGCGTCGATGGCGGACGTGGAGACCGACATCCGGCTCGCCTGCAAGCTGCTCCTCGCGCCCCGCTCGAACGCGCCCGGCAACGCGCCCGGCAACATCCCCGGAAGCGCCTCCCGGAACGCCTCCGGGGACGCCCCCGAGTAGGCGCTCCCGTTCATCGGGATCGTCCCGGCGGGGCGCGCCGGGCCGCGGTTAGCGTTCCGGCATGAATCGCTATGACGGCGTGAAAGTGCTGCTCACCGGGGCCGGGTCGGGCATCGGGCGGGCCACCGCGCACCGGCTCGCCGCCGAGGGCGCCGCGGTCTTCGCCGTGGACCTGTCCGAGGACGGGCTCGCCGAGACCGCCGCCGGAGCCCCCGGCCCCGGGACGGTCGCCACGCGCGTCGCCGACGTCGCCGACGAGCCCGCCGTGATCGCGGCGGTCGCGGCCGCGGCGGAGACGCTCGGCGGCATCGACGTGCTGGTCAACGTCGCGGGCGTGCACAGGACCACCCCGATCGAGACGCTGTCGGTCGCGGACCTGACGTGGATCTTCAACGTCAACCTGGTCGGCACCGCGCTGTTCTGCCGCGAGGCCCTCAAGCACCTCCCGGACGGCACCGGGGTCATCATCAACACCTCGTCGCTGTCGGCCACGCAGGGCAACCCGTACATGACGGCCTACTCGGCGTCCAAGGGCGCCGTGCTGGCGTTCTCGCTGAGCCTCGCGGCAGAGCTGACCGCGCGCCGCATCCGCGTCGTGCCGATCTCACCCGGCACCGTGAACACCCCGCTGACCAGGGCGGACATGTTCCCCAAGGGGATCGACCTCAGCTACTTCACGCGGATCGTGTCGCCGTTCGGGGTCGCCGACCCCGAGCAGATCGCGTCCGTCATCGCGTTCGCCGGGTCGCCGGACGCCGCCTACCTGACCGGAGCCGAGCTGCGCGTCGACGGCGGCTCGCACCTCTAGTCCTCCGGCACGCCGTCCGGCGGCCCACCGGCACGCCCGGACTCGTCCGGGACATCGAAAGGAAGTCGTACATGGGACGCGTCATCGCCGTGAGCGGGTCCGCCTCCGGCATCGGGAAGACGCTGGCGGAGCTGCTCCGCGAGCAGGGCGACGAGGTCATCGGGGTCGATCTGCGCGACGCCGAGGTGCGTGCCGACCTGAGCACCGCCGAGGGCCGGATCGAGGCCGTCGCCGAGGTGCTGGAACGCTCCGGCGGCACGCTCGACGGCGCCGTCGCCTGCGCCGGGGTGACCGGGCCGACGCCGCTGACCGTCCAGGTCAACTACTTCGGCGCGGTCGCGCTGCTGGACGGCCTGCGCCCGGCGCTCGCCGGGGCGCGGGCGCCGCGCGCCGCCGTGGTCGGCTCGATCTCCGGGACGCAGCCGGTGGACGACGCGGTGCTGCGCGCGTGCCTGGAGGGCGACGAGCCCGCCGCGCTCGCGGCGGCGGACCGGGTGCTGGCGGCGGAGCAGGGCAACCGGCTCTACCCGTCGTCGAAGTCGGCGCTCGCGCAGTGGCTGCGGCGCGTGTCGGTCGCCCCGGAGTGGGCGGGCGCCGGCATTCCGCTGAACGCGGTCGCGCCCGGCGTCGTCCGGACGCCGATGAGCGCGCCGCTGTTCGAGGACGAGCGGATGTTCAAGATCATGAACGAGGCGGTGCCGATGCCGCTGAACGGGTACGCGGACCCCATCGTGATCGCCGAGGCGCTCGCCTGGCTGGTGTCGCCCGCGAACTCGCACATGGCGGGCCAGGTGATCTACGTGGACGGCGGCGCCGAGGCCACCCTCCGGGGCCCGGCCGTCTTCTGACCTGTACCTCTTCTGACCTATACCGTCTTCTGAGCTGTACGGTCGTGTCACCGGAAGACGCCGAAGGCCGCCCCTCCGCGCCGGGGGCGGCCTTCGGACATTCCGAGATCAGCGGGCGTTGGTGCCGGTGGTGTCGAGCGCGGCCACGCTGTAGGCGGCGTACGTCCGGTGGGCGTCGCGGTCCGCGAAGTACGGCGTGATCTGCTCGCCGAACTCCTCGACGGAGAACACGCCGTCCGCCGCGGTGAACTTCTGCTCGACGACGGGCGCCGCCATCAGCGCGACCATGTCGCCGTACACGATGAAGACCTGGCCGCTGATCTTCTCCGCGGCGGGCGAGGCGAGGTAGCCGACGAACGTGCCGACGCGCTCGGGCGCCATCGCGTCCAGGCCGCCGGGGGAGGTGCCCTCGCCGAACGTCGCCTCGGTCATGGAGGTGCGGGCGCGCGGGCAGATCGCGTTGGCGCGGACCCCGTACCGGGCGAGCCCGGCGGACGTGGACAGCGTGAGCGCGACGATGCCGGCCTTGGCGGCGGAGTAGTTCGGCTGGCCCGGCGACCCGAACAGGAACGCCTCGGACGCGGTGTTGACCACGCGGCCGTAGACCGGCCCGCCGGCGGCCTTGCTCGCCGCCCGCCAGTGCACCGCCGCGGCGCGCGACACCGACGCGTGCCCCTTCAGGTGGACGTGGATCACGTCGTCCCAGTCCGACTCGGAGAGGTTGAACAGCATCTTGTCGCGCAGCACGCCGGCGTTGTTGACCAGTACGTCCAGCGAGCCGTAGGTGTCGACGGCGGCGGAGACGAGGGTGTCGCCCATGGACCAGTCGCCGACGTCCCCGGTGACCGCGATCGCGCTGCCGCCCGCCCCGGTGATCTCGGCGACGACCTTCTCGGCGGCCGGCCCCATGTCGTTGACGACGACGTTGGCGCCCTGCGCGGCCAGCGCGAGGGCCTCGGCGCGGCCGAGCCCGGCGCCCGCGCCGGTGACGATGGCGGTGCGGCCCGCCAGGGAGAGGTCAGCGTTCATCAATGCTCCCGGTATGTCCGTGCGTGTCGGCCGGACCGGAGACTAGTACGTATTCTAGTTGCCCCGCGGCGACCGTCCCGCTGAGCGGGCCCGGTACACCCGCGTGGTCAGCGCGGACCGGTGAGTGGGACCGCGTTTGCCAGTATCGAGAACGAATTCTAGTCTCGCCGCCATGAAGGCCGACGACCGCTGCGCCGAGCGCGTCCTCACCGACCCCGCCCGTTGAGCCGCGGCGAGCCGTCGCCATGAGCGCCTCCCGACGGCGCCTCGCCGCTGGTCGGCGAAGAGAGAAGGAGATCCCCATGGCCGAGGCCGTGATCGTCGACGCCGTCCGGACACCGGTCGGCAAGCGCTACGGCGCGCTGTCCGGGCTGCACCCGGCGCAGCTGCTCGGGCTGACGCAGAAGGGGCTGCTGGAGCACGCGGGCGTCGACCCCGCCGCGATCGGGCAGGTCGTCGGCGGCTGCGTCACCCAGGTCGGCGAGCAGTCCAACAACGTCACCCGCAACGCCTGGCTGTACGCCGGCCTGCCGTACCGGACGGCCTGCACCACGATCGACTGCGCGTGCGGGTCGTCGCAGCAGGCGGTGCACCTGATCGCGGGGCTGATCGCGTCCGGCGCCATCGACGCCGGCATCGGCTGCGGCGTCGAGGCGATGAGCCGGGTGTTCCTCGGGCAGGCGCTCGCCCCCGGCACCGGCAGCCCGGCGCCCGACGGCTGGGAGATCGACTACCCCGACCAGTTCACCGCCGCCGAGCGGATCGCGGAGAAGCGCGGCATCACCCGGGCGGACGCCGACGCGCTCGGCGTCGCGTCGCAGGCCAAGGCGCGGCGCGCGTGGGACGAGGACCGGTTCGCCGGGCAGATCGTCGAGATCGAGGCGCCCGTCATGACCAGGGAGGGCCCGACCGGCGAGACCGCCGTCGTGTCCCGCGACCAGGGCCTGCGCGACACCACCGCCGAGGCGCTCGCCGGGCTGAAGCCGGTCGTCCCCGGCGGCGTCCACACCGCCGGCAACTCCTCGCAGATCAGCGACGGCGCCGCCGCGGTGCTGCTGATGTCCGCCGAGAAGGCCGCCGCGCTCGGGCTGCGGCCGCGCGCCCGGATCGTCGCGTCCGGCATGGTCGGCTCCGACCCGTACTACCACCTGGACGGCCCCGTCGAGGCGACCTCGCACGTGCTGGACCGCGCCGGGATGGCGCTCTCCGACATCGACCTCGTCGAGATCAACGAGGCGTTCGCGTCGGTCGTGCTGTCGTGGGCGTCGGTGCACGAGCCCGACATGGACCGGGTCAACGTCAACGGCGGCGCCATCGCCCTCGGCCACGCGGTCGGCTCCACCGGCGCCCGCCTGATCACCCAGGCCGTGAACGAGCTGGAGCGGGCGGACAAGTCCACCGCGCTCGTCACGATGTGCGCCGGCGGCGCGCACTCCACGGCCACCATCATCGAACGGATCTGAGGACTCACACCTATGACCATCGGGCTGACCGAGGAGCACCGCGACCTGCGCGACGCGGTGCGGGCCTTCACGTCCCGGCAGGTGACGCAGGCGGCCGTCCGCGCCGCCGTCGACGCCGGAACCGAGCAGGCGCCCGCGTTCTGGGACGATCTCGCCGGGCAGGGCCTGCTCGGCCTGCACCTGCCGGAGGACGCGGGCGGCGCCGGGTACGGGCTGGTCGAGCTGGCCGTCGTGGCGGAGGAGCTCGGCCGGGCGATGACGCCTGGACCGTTCCTGCCGACCGTCCTCGCGAGCGCGGTGCTGCACCGGGCCGGGCACGCCGCGCACCTGCCCGGACTGGCGTCGGGCACGACGCTCGGCGCCGTCGGGCTGGACGCGGGCGGCGTGACGCTGTCGCGCACCGGCGGCGGCATCGCGCTGACCGGCGTCTCGGCGCCGGTGCTCGGCGGGTGGCTCGCCGACGTGCTCGTCCTGCCCGCCGCCGACGGCGACGCGACGGCGTGGGTCGTCCTGCCGCGCGACGCCGTCACCGTGGAGGCGCTGCCCAGCCACGACCTCACCCGCCGCCTGGCCAGGATCAGGTTGGAGAACACGACCGTCCCCGCGGAGTCGGTCGTGGATCTGGACTCGCAGGACGTGCGGGACCTCGCCGCGACGCTGTTCGCCGCCGAGTCGTCCGGCCTCGCCGACTGGGCGACCACCATCGCCGCCGAGTACGCCAAGGTCCGCGAGCAGTTCGGCCGCCCCATCGGCCAGTTCCAGGGCGTCAAGCACCGCTGCGCCCGGATGCTCGCCCACGCCGAGCAGGCCCGCGCCTGCGCGTGGGACGCCGCCCGCGCCCAGGACGACCCCGCCGCGAAGCCCGGCGAGGCGTCCCTCGCCGCCGCCGTCGCCGGGGCCACCAGCGTCCAGGCCGCGTTCCAGACCGCCAAGGACTGCATCCAGACCCTCGGCGGCATCGGCTTCACCTGGGAGCACGACGCGAGCCTCTACCTGCGCCGCACCCAGACCCTGCGCGTCCTGCTCGGCTCCACCGCCTCCTGGCGGCGCCGCGTCGCGTCCCTCACCCTCGCCGGCGTCCGCCGCGAGCTCGGCGTCGACCTCCCCGAGGAGGCCGAGGCGATCCGCGCGGAGATCCGCGCCGAACTCGCACCCGCCAAGGCCCTCACCGGCGAGGAGCGCACCCGCTACCTCGCCGACCGCGGCTACACCGCCCCGCACCTCCCCGCCCCCTGGGGCAAGGGCGCCGACGCCGTCACCCAGCTCGTCATCTCCGAGGAGATGCGCGCCGCGGACCTGCGCGCCCACGACATGATCATCGGCAACTGGGTCGTCCCGACGCTGATCGCGCACGGCTCGCCCGCCCAGCACGAGCGGTTCCTGCCCGCCTCGCTGCGCGGCGACGTCCGCTGGTGCCAGCTGTTCTCCGAACCCGGCGCCGGCTCCGACCTCGCCGCCCTGTCCACCCGCGCCGAGAAGGTCGACGGCGGCTGGCGGATCACCGGGCAGAAGGTCTGGACGTCCATGGCCCGCCAGGCCGACTGGGGCATCCTGCTCGCCCGCACCGACCCGTCCGTCCCCAAGCACAAGGGCCTGTCGTACTTCCTGCTCGACATGCGGTCGCCGGGCATCGACATCCGCCCGCTGCGCGAGCTCACCGGCGACGAGCTGTTCAACGAGGTCTTCCTCGACGGCGTCTTCGTCCCCGACGACCTGCTCGTCGCCCGGCCCGGCGACGGCTGGCGGCTCGCCCGCACCACCCTCGCCAACGAGCGCGTCTCGCTGTCGAACGACTCCTCGCTCGGCAGCGGCGGCGAGGCCCTCCTCGAACTCGCCGCCGAGGGCGCCGACGACGAGCGCCTCACCACCCTCGGCGGCATCCTCTGCGACGCCCAGTCCAGCAGCCTGTTCGGCCTGCGCACCACGCTGCGCTCGCTCGCCGGCGGCCAGCCCGGCGCCGAGTCCAGCATCGGCAAGCTGATCGGCGTCGAGCACATCCAGCAGGTGTGGGAGACCGCCGTCGACTGGATCGGCGCGGACGCGCTGACCGGCGAGGGCGCCGGCGGCATGCAGGACCCGACGTGGATGTTCCTCAACTCCCGCAACATGTCGATCGCGGGCGGCACCACCGACGTCCAGCTCAACATCATCGGGGAACGGCTCCTCGGCCTGCCCCGCGACCCGCAGCCCGCCGGGAGGGCCTGATGCCGATGGACCTGCAGGCCGAACGCGGCGCGTGCGGCGTGGACGGCGCCGCCGCCGCGGCCCGCCGGGTGATCGGCGCGCTCGTCCGGGCCGGCGACATCTCCGGCGCCGACATGGCCGACATCGCCGACCGGCTCAACGCCGTCGCAGACGACCTGGAGGCGCAGGCCCCGCCGCTGCGCGACCGCCTGGTGAACATGTGGCGCGGCGACGGCAACACCCGCCACGACCCGGCGACCGGCCCGGAGAACCCGATCGCCCCGCCGCTCGCCTACGTGGGCCGCCCGGACGGCTCCATCGAGAGCACCGTCACGCTGGACCTGCCCTATCAGGGCCCGCCGTCCAGCGTCCACGGCGGCGTCTCCGCCCTCCTGCTCGACCACACCCTCGGCGTCGCGAACGGCTGGGCCGGCACGTCCGGCATGACGGCGGAGCTGACCCTCCGCTACCACCACCTGACGCCGCTGTTCGAGCCCCTGACGGTCACCGCCCGCCAGGTCTCCGTCGACGGCCGCAAGATCCGCACCACCGGCGCCATCAGCGCCGGCGGCCGCACCTGCGTCACCGCCGAGGGCCTCTTCATAGCCAAACACCCACCCCGCCCCCGCTGACCGCACGACCCGGTCCGTGCCTCGCCCCGCACGGACCGGGGTCCACCGCCGGGTGCTCAGGTATCCCGGGCCCACCCGTATTTGGCTTCGTAACCGTCTCGCTCGTCGGCGAGGTCCCTCCGGTGCCGCCGCACGACGTGGACGGTCTTCTTCTCGGCTCCTTCATAGCGGTCCGCGGTGGTGTACACGGCCTCGCGATTCTGGATCAGAATGTTCGTGCCGTCGTTCAGATTTGTGATCGCGCGGGCGCGCGTCTTCTCGTACTCGTCGCGCAGCCCCAGTTCTTCGCCTATCTTCCCGAAGCAGTTCACCGGCAGTGACGCGCTGTCCAGGATGAGCGGCGCATCGGACCAGAAATTGACGGCATCGTTGACGAGGTCGCCGCTCTTCCTGATCGTGCTCGCCCTGTACTCGACCTCTTTGGGGGGCATGGGGTCTCCTCTTTCTGTCGCTCAACGGGAGATGGCGGTGAGTATCTGATCGCTCAACTCCTGATTGATCTCATCCTCCTTGCGTCTTCTGGAGGCCTCCGGCTTGGTGCGGTTCACTGCTCTGTCGGACCATATGGCCGTCACGTAGATGTTGCGCTTTCCGACTTGCATTCCCTGTCGGGACCTGCTGAGGCAGAGATCTCCCCGTGGGGAGGTCTTTCTTGTGCCGGTGCAGCCGTCGATGAGGTCGGACGTGATGCTGTCGGGGTTGAACCGGCTACCCGAATAGTCGGTGATAGTCGTCTCCAGCCTGGAGATGACCAGTTGTCCCTCGTCAATCTCCCAGACACATTTCCTGGTCTTGGCGCCCGACTCTTTCGTCGGACTCTGTGCACCCAGCCGACGCAGCCACCGGATTTTCGCCGGCTTGACCAGGTCACACGGATCCGGTGCGGCCAACGGCGCGGGCGTTGAGACGGTGCGATGAGTCGGTGAAGGCTCATCCGGAGTGGAGGAAACGGGATGCTCAGTGTCGCAGCCCGCAGCGGTCAGTGCGAAGGCGACCGCCAGAGCCGCGACCCGCCGGATCGCGTCCGCCCTTCCCGGACTCATGCCCCGGAGATCCAGACTTTGGGGTTCGTGGCGTTCTTCGGTAGGATGCTCGGCTCGTTCAGCTTGGACAGAGACGATGCGAATTTGGCCAGTCCCACCTTCTGGCCGGCAACGGCCGTCCGGAGGTCGTTGTCGAGTTTGTTGACGGCCTCAACGTAGTCGATCAATGCATTGGTGATGGTGGGCTTGTCGTCCTTCTTGTTGGACGTCCAGCCCATTCCACCCAGTGCGGGCTCGATGCGGCCGGCCGCGAGTGTGGTGAGATCGACCGCCGCATTGTAGGCGCTGACCACTTGCAGGGCGAGGTCGAGGAGCGCCTCACCGGCCGCGAGCAGTGCGTCGCTGTTCGCTTCGGCGATCCTCGCGTTCCGGGTCATGTGCCACCGGTAGGCGTTGTATCCGCCGCCGCTCCAGTCGGGGCTGAGAGAGTTCCATGACTCGCTCAGCGAATTCTCTGCCCTACGGATCCGTTCGGCCGCACGGCGCCATTTGTCGGCGACCGCGATGACGGCGCTCTCGTCCCCTTTCATTTTCTTGGCCGTGTCCAGTGCCTGTTTGGCCGCCCAGAGTTCCACCGCGCCTATGCCGGCGTTCATGATCCCGGATGCTCTCGAAGGCCATGCCTTCGCCTTCAGGATCTTCGACTTTCCCGAAGGCGTTGCCCGATGACGGCCGGGTGGTTTGGGACTGCCCAAGGAATCGCTCCATCTGAAAGTATCGGGCCGCAGCCCTTGGCTAGTCGGTGCGGCCATGCGCTGCGGCCGAACGCATCTCCCGCTCGGCTTCCGCCAATGCCGCGAGGATTCGTGCGCCCAACCGGGCTACATCGGAGGTCGCTGCCTCGGGGTGCTTCAGGTCGATGCTGAGTTCGCCGGCACCTGTGACCGTGACGGAACCAAGCCCAGGGCGGATCGGTGCGGTGAACGACCACTCCCGGAACTGCTCCCGAAAACGCATTCGGGCATGCAGGAGCTCCTCGCTCGCTTCCACCATCCGCTCCGTCCGCGAGGCCGCGGCTATGAGTTCGGAGCGAAGGCTGTCGTAGTGCCTGTACGCGGGGTCGGCGTCGCGTGGAGAGCGCATCCTCATCGGCTGCTCTCGGGAGCCGCGGCTGCGCGGGAAATGATTTCCGCCTCCAGTTCTGCGCGCCGAATATCAGCCTGTTGCCGCGCGGTGAGAATGAGCTCCGCGATGTGCGCACCCAGTCGGCGGCCGTCGTGGCCGCGTAGCGCGGCCGGGGACACATCCAAAGAGATGGGCGTTCCCGCGCCTGTCACGACCACCTGGAGTCGGCCGTCGAGGGCACCCACGGTGATCCGTTCGGCGGCCAGGGACGCCTCGGCTTCTTCGTACAGCCTCGCTCGCTCGGCGAGTTCTGCTGCGACCTCGCCGAGCGAGGGAGAGCCCTCAGCCTCGAGGCCTTCGCTGAGGGGGGAAGGCATGGATGGCGATGCGTCGTCTTCCAGGAGTGGTGTCTCGGTGGGCGGCGGCTGTCGGCGGACGGCCTCGGTGACGCTCGGCGACGGGGCCTGCCCGGGAGGTGTGATGCCGCACTGCCGTGCCGTTGACGAGTCCAGTCTCTGCCTGATCTCTTCTGACGTCGTCGGCGCCTGCTCCACGCTGGTGTTGAGCAACTGCCTGAGGGGATTCTCCCGTGCGCCCATGTCCTGGTCGTCGCCCTTCGCTCCTGCGGTGCGGGGAGGTCGGCCATTCGTGCGTAGTCCGGACTATCTTGACCGTGATCAACAAAAGCTGCAAGCGGAATCAAAGGGCGCCTCCGCTTCGCCTGCAGTCGTTGTGCTAATCCACGTAGCTCCGATCTACGTAGATCGGAGCTACCTTGGTGGGATTCAGTGGGCGGGAGGCGGAGCTCGCAGTTCTGCGCAAGCGGCTGGACCGCGTTGCCAGGACCAGGACGGGAACGGCGCCCGCGCTGCGCGGACGGCGGCAGGTGGGCAAGTCGCGCCTCGTCCAGGAGTTCTGCGGCCGCGCCGGCGTGCCGTACGTGTTCTCCACGGCCACCAAGGGCGCCTCGCCGATCGAGGCGGTGGACGCTTTCCTGCGGGACGTCCGGGAGCCGGCGCTTCCGGCCGACCCCGAAGTCGTGCCTGCGCTGCAGAACGGCAGCTGGCCGGATGCCTTCTGGGTGTTGGCCTCGGTGCTGCCGGACGCGCCGTCCGTCCTCGTCCTGGACGAGCTGCCCTGGCTGGCCGAGCAGGACGCGCTGTTCGACGGCGCCCGCAGACGGGCTGGGGGCGGCGGACGCCATCGACGCGCACCTGGTGACGGGCGGCCTGCCCGGGATCGTCCGCACCTGGCCGCACGGGACGCCCGCGCTGGAGTTCCTGGAGGAGGAGTGCGCCGACCCCGCCGCGGCGCTGTTCGGCGTCCCGGAGGCGTCGCCGCTCGCCGAGTTCCCCAAACCCGACGTCTCCCGGCGTCATCGAGACGGTCGGGTCCGGTGACCGCACGCACGCCAATATCGCCGCGTCCGCGGGCAGCCGCGCCGGCCTCCCCTCGGGGACGCTCTCGCTGGGCGAACCCGCCCTCTACCGCATCGCCGACAGCAACCTTCGCCTGTATCTGGCGGCGGTGTGGGCGGCGCATGAGCAGGCGCGGCGGGGCCCGCCCCGAGGCGGGCTTCCGGATCGTCCGGCGGCGCTGGACCTCGTGGCGCGGGCGTGCCGTCGAGCCGCTGGTGAGGCAGGCCCTGGAGCGCGCGGACCTGCCCTGGCCGGGCTGCGCCGTGCGGCCGGCCGGGTCCCGGGGCTCGACCCGGCCGCGGCCGGGCCACTGTCCGGCGTCCAGGCGCGCGGCGGCGTCGACCTCGTCTGGACGCCGGAGGACGTGGTGGCCGCCTGGCGTTCGTGACCCGGCCTCAGCCGAGCGAGTCCTCGACCTGGCGGCGGATGACCTTGCCGGTGGCGTTGCGGGGCAGGGGCGAGGTGGTGATCTTCCAGCGGGACGGGACCTTGAAGTAGGCGAGGCGCTCGCGGGCGAACGCGGTCAGGTCCGCCTCGGAGGCGGGATCGGCGCCGAAGACGACCACGGCGAGGACCTCCTGGCCGAGGTCGGGGTGCGGGACGCCGAGGACGATGCACTCGCGGACGCCCGGGTACTCGGCGAGGGCGTTCTCGATCTCGGCCGGGTAGACGTTCTCGCCGCCGCGGATGATCAGGTCGGAGCGGCGGGCGGTGAGGCGGAGGCGGCCCTGCTCGACCGTGCCGATGTCGCCGGTGCGCAGCCAGCGGTCAGGGCCGATGGCGCGGGCGGTGGCCTCCTCGTCGCGCCAGTAGCCGAGCATGTTGTAGGCGCTGCGGACGCAGACCTCGCCCTCCTCTCCCTCCGGCAGCGGCTTGCCGTCGGGGTCGCGGATCTCCAGCGCGACGCCCGCGACGGGGCGGCCGAGCGTGCCCGGCGCCTCGGCCAGGTCCATGGGGGACGCGACGGCGACGCCGGTGCACGTCTCGGTGAGCCCGTAGCTGTCGACGAGGGCGTTCGCGGCCGGCGGGAACGCGGCGCGCAGCTTCTCCTTGAACGCCGGGGAGGACGGCGCGGACGCCAGCGCGAACCCGGTGAGCGAGGACGTGTCGTAGCGGGACAGGTCGCCGTGCTCGATCATCCGGTTCGCCATCGTGGGCACGGCGCCCCAGTTCGTGACGCGCTCCTTCTCGATCAGCCGCAGGACCTTGTCGACGTCGAACGCGCCCTCGTGCATGACCACGGCGGTGCCGGTGGCGAGGCGGGGGACGGCGAGGTTGTGCAGGCTGGCGATATGGAACAGCGGCAGCGCGAGCAGGTAGCGGCGCGACGCGGGGTCGGAGGGGTCGCCGAAGGCCCGCAGCAGCGCGTCGTTCAGCCGGTGGTACTCGATCACCGAGGTCAGGTTGCGGTGCGAGTGCACCGCCCCCTTCGGGCGGCCTGACGTGCCGCTGGTGTAGAGGATGACCGCCGGGTCGTCCTCGGCGGCGTCCGGGACGTCCAGGGCGGCGGACGGGTACCGGGTCGCGAGCGCCGGGACGTCCTCCTCGATCGTGAGGACGCGGGTGCCCGCGGGCATCTGGGCGGCGCGCTTGGCGTCCGCGACGACGAGCACCGGCTCGGTGTGGCCGAGGGCGTACTCGACCTCGCGGGGCGCCCACCAGGCGTTGTACCCGACGGGAATGGCGCCCGCCGCGATCGCCCCCCAGAACGCGACGATCCATTCGGGGGTGTTGGCGGCGTCGATGGCGACGCGGTCGCCGGGCCGCACGCCGTGCTCCTCGCGCAGCGCCTTCGCCAGCGACGCGGCCTGCGCGGCGTGCGCGGCGAAGCTCAGCCGGCGGGTCGCGGTGACGATGTAGTCGCGGTCGCCGTACCCGGCGGAGCGGGCGAGCACCTCGCCCAGGCTCCGGGCCCGCCCGGCGAACACCGGGAGGCGGGCGCCGAGGACGTCCTCCTCGCGCAGTTCGAACTCGCCGCCGGGCCCCGTCAGCCGCTGCATGATCTCCATCGCCGTCGTGGGCATGTGGCCTCCTCCTCGCGTGGCCGAAGGCTCTCACCTCGGCCGCGGGATCCAGCGGCTCTTTCCGCTGAGCGAGACCGAGCCGCAGGGTACCCGCCCGACTTGGAGCGTTCCCGGTCAGCGGGACTGCGACGAACGCGTGGGGCGCGTCACATCACCATGACCGCACCAGGACGGATGCAGGGGGGATGACATGGGAAGCCTCGACGGGAAGGTCGCGATCGTCACCGGTGCGGGCCAGGGCGTCGGCCAGGGGATCGCGCTGGCGCTGGCGTCCGAGGGCGCGGCGATCGCCGTGCTCGGCCGGACGCCGGCGAAGCTGGAGACGACGTGCGGCCTCGTCCGGGAGCGGGGCGCGGAGGCCGAGCCGTTCGCCTGCGACGTGGCGGACACCGAAGCGATCCCGGGCGTGGTGGACGCGGTCGCCGCCCGGTTCGGGGGTGTCGACGTCCTCGTCAACAACGCCTACTCGGGCGCCTACGGGCCGCTGCTGACGATGAGCGACGCCAAGTTCCAGAAGGGCTTCATGACCGGCCCGTTCGCGGCGTTCGCGTTCATGAGGGCGTGCCACCCGCACATGAAGGCGCGGGGCGGCGGCAGCATCGTCAACCTCGTCACGTCCGCGATGGTCCGCTGGGACCCGGCGACGTACGGCGCGTACGCGGCGGCCAAGCAGGCGCTGCGGTCGCTGACCCGGACGGCCGCCGCCGAGTGGGGCCCGGACGGGATCCGCGCCAACTCCATCGCCCCGCACGCCCTCTCACCCGGGCTGAAGCAGTGGGCGGAGGCGAACCCGGAGGCCGCGGAGGAGTTCCGCAAGACCATCCCGCTCGGCTACATCGGCGACTGCGAGGCCGACATCGGCAACGCCGTCGTCGCCCTCGTCCAGCCCGCCATGCGCTACCTGACCGGCGCCACCATCCCGCTGGACGGCGGCCAGGCCTACTTCGGCTGACCGCTCCGGACCCCACCGGCCGACCGGGCACGCCCGAGCCGAGGGCAGAGACCAACGCCCCCCGCCGCACCTCACCCACCCCACCGCCGCTTCGCCGCGGCCGGTGAAAGGAGAACGGCCTAATGAAGGTCGAGAAGATCGGACGCCTCGCAGCGGGCGCCCTCGCGGTGACGCTGCTGGCGTCCTGCGCCAGCTCGCGCTCCGGCTCGGACGCGACGTCCGGCGGCGGCGGGACGCGGGACGGCGGTTCCACCGGCGCCGGCGCGAGCGCCACCTCGTTCGGGACGCTGCCGTCCCCGTGCGGCAAGGGCGACGCGAAGGGCTCCACCGACCAGGGCGTCACCGACGGCGAGATCCGCATCGGGTTCGGCGACGACCGCGGTTCGACCACCGCGCCGGGCCTGTCCAAGGAGATGGGCGACGCGGTCAGCGCCATGATCGACTGGTGCAACCAGCAGGGCGGCATCAACGGCCGCACGATCAAGGGCGACCAGTACGATGCCGCCTACACCCAGTCCGTGAAGGTGATGCAGCAGGCCTGCAAGCAGGACTTCATGCTGGTCGGGCAGGGCTTCGCGATGGACGACGCCGCGGAGCAGTACCGGGTCGGCTGCAAGCTGCCGACGGTCGCCGGCTACACCGTCGGCCCGAACGCGGCGATGGGCCCGATGAAGTACGAGGCCGTCCCGTACCCGGTCGACCTGTACAACATCGGGGCGCTGCGGATCGCGGAGAAGGAGTTCCCGGACTTCAAGGACAAGACGGACCTGCTGCACACGACCTCCCCCGCGGTGGAGACCGGCAACGCCAAGGTCGAGGCCGCGATGAAGCAGATCGGCGTCAAGCCGCTGGACTGCGGCGTCAAGACCAACAACGCCGGTGAGAGCAGCTACACGCCGTTCGCGCTGAAGATCAAGGACTGCGGCGCGAAGACCCTATGGACGTCCGGCTCGCCGACCCCGGCCGCGTTCGGCCTGCTGGAGGCGGACGACCGGGCCGGCCTCAAGCCGACGTACCTGTTCGAGGCGACCTGGTACAGCTCGCTCGTCTCGCAGTGGAACAAGTCCGGCATCGGCGACGACATCAACATCGGCATGATCTTCCAGCCGTTCGAGAACGCCGCCAAGGTGCCCGCGGTCAAGCAGTACATGGACATCGTCAACGCCCACAAGGGCAAGATCGCGCTGCTGGGCATGCAGGCGACGTCTGCGTTCCTGCTGTGGGCGCAGTCGGCCAAGGCGTGCGGGTCGGAACTGACCCGCCAGTGCATGGTCAACGAGCTGGCGAAGGTCCACGAGTGGACGGGCGGCGGGCTGCACGCGCCGACCGACCCGGGCGCCAACAAGCCCGCGTCGTGCGCGCTGATGGTGCGGCTGCACGGCGACAAGTACGAGCAGGTCTTCCCGAAGAACGTCGGCGAGTTCGAGTGCGGCGGCGACTTCGTCATCAAGACCGACCCGAAGACCTGGGGCACCACGCTCGACGGCGACCGCAAGTCGACCAAGTTCCTGACCGGCGACGTCATCAAGCCCCAGTCCTCCTGACCCGCCGGAGGCGCGACACATGGCGGTGAACCAATGACGACGTTCCTGACCTACACCATCCTGGGCCTCGTCCTCGGCGCGGTGTACTCCATCGCGGCGTCCGGGCTGGTGCTGACGTACAACACCTCGGGGATCTTCAACTTCGCGCACGGCGCGCAGGCCATGTTCGGCACGTTCCTCTACTGGCAGTTCCAGCAGTGGGGGTGGCCGGTGTGGCTGGCGCTGGTCGCGGTGATCGGGGTGGTCGGCCCGGTGATGGGCGCGGCCCTGCACGCGGTGATCATGAAGGGCCTGCGCGGCACCGCGGACGTCACGAAGATCATCGTGACGGTCTCGGTGCTGCTCGGCACGGTGTACCTCGCCCAGTGGGTGTGGGACCCCGACCAGGCCCGCACCGTGGACATGTTCTTCGGCACCGGCGCGAAGGTCTCCGTCGGCGGGGTGGAGGTCCGGTACCACGAGATCGTCTGCCTGGTCGCCGCCGTGGCCATCGCCGCCGGGCTGCGGGTGCTGTTCACCCGCAGCCGGGCGGGCGTGGTGATGCGCGGTTCGGTCGACGACCCGGACCTGCTGCGCCTCACCGGGCACGACCCCGAACGCGCCGCGATGCTGTCGTGGGCGCTCGGCTCCACCCTCGCGGTGACCGCGGGCGTCCTGATCGTGCCGATCAGCGGCGGCGCGCTGGACGCCGACCACCTCACCCTGCTGGTGATCGACGCGTTCGCCGCGGCGATGTTCGGCCGGCTGCGCAGCATCCCCCGCACCTTCGCGGGCGCGATGGTGCTGGGGCTCGCGGCGAACTACGTGCTGGCCTACCTGCCGTCCGCCGGCACCTTCACCGGCAACCTGCGCGTCTCGCTGCCGATGATCATCCTGTTCACGGTGCTGGTGGTGCTGCCGCAGGACCGGCTGCGCGGCGCCGCCGTCCGTACCCGCGAGCGGTACCGGCCGCCGACCGTGCGGTCCGCGGCGGTGTGGGGCGCGGTCCTGGTCGCCGGCGTGTACCTCTACAGCCTGCTGCTGTCGGACGCGGGCATCACCACGCTCGCGCTCGGCATGACGTTCGCGATCATCGCGCTGTCGCTGACCGTCCTCACCGGCTACGCCGGCGAGCTGAACCTCGCGCCGCTGGCGTTCGGGGCCGTCGCGACGGTCGTGGCGTTCCATTTCGGGGTGCGGGGCACCGGCCTGGACGCGCGGCTGAACGTGCAGGGCGTGCTGCTGGCCGTCGTCGCGGCGGCGCTGGTCGGCGGGCTCGTCGCGCTTCCGGCGCTGCGGCTGCGCGGCCTCTACCTCGCGCTCGCCACGCTGGCGTTCGGGGAGTTCCTGTCGAACATGGTCCTGCGCGACACCACCGAGCACAAGCTGCTCGGAGTGAGGTTCACCCTGTTCCCCGACGGGTCGCTGGTCGTCCCGCCGCTGCGGGCGGGCCCGCTCGACCTGCGGAACGGGACGTCCTCGCTGCTGACCGCGACGGTGCTGTTCGCGCTCATCGGCATCGGGCTCGCCGCGCTGCGGGGCAGCGGGTACGGGCGCCGACTCGCGGCGATGAAGGACAGCCCGGCCGCGACGGCGATGCTCGGCCAGGACCTCGTCCGGCTGAAGCTGAGCGTCTTCATGATCTCGGCGGCGATCGCCGGGCTCGGCGGGGTGCTGATGGCGTCGGCCACCGGCACCGTCTCGCAGGAGAACTTCACCTTCGTCGGCAGCCTCGGCCTGCTGATGCTCGTCGTGGTCGCCGGGATCGGCTACATCAGCGGCGCGCTGGTCGGCGGGCTCATGGCCGGGGTCGGGTCCGCGGTGCTGGTCGCCACGTTCAACGACCTCGCCCTGGGACACGAGGGGATGGCGAACGTCTACACCCTGCTCGGCCACCTCGTCCTGGTCCTGACCGCGCTCGTCGGGATGGGCGTCGGACGCAACCCGAGCGGGTTCGTGCACGACATCGCCGACGGCTACCGGCGGACGCGCGACGGCGCCAGGCCCGTCCTGTACGCGTCCGGCGCGGCGGGCGCGGTGCTGTACGTCCTGGCCCTCACCGGCGTGATCGGCGCCTGGACGTTCGGGATCGCCGCGCTGTGCGCGGCGATGTTCCTGCCGCTCGTCGGCGACATGTACCAGGCGGAGGGGCGCGCCGCGCGGACGCCGCCGGAGCTCGCCGGCGTGGACGAGCCGTACACCGACGAGCTGCGGGCCGAGCTCGACCGGGCGCTCGGGCTGCCGGCCGCGCACCGGCCGGCCCGTCCCGCGCCCGCCCTGAGGGGAGAAGCGAATGCCCCTGCTTGAGACACGGGACATCACCGTGCGGTTCGGCGGCAACACCGCGGTGGACGGCGTCGGGCTCACCATGGACGAAGGGCGGATCACCGGGCTGATCGGCCCGAACGGCGCCGGCAAGACCACGATGTTCAACACCATCACCGGGCTCCAGAAGCCCGCGTCCGGTCAGGTGCTGCTGGACGGCGCCGACATCACCGGGCTGTCCCCGGCCAAGCGCGCGCGGCGCGGCATGGCGCGCACCTTCCAGCGGCTGGAGCTGTTCCTGTCGCTGTCGGTGCGCGACAACGTCCGCGTCGCGGGGGACGTCCTGCGCAGCCGCGGCCGCCGCGGGCGGTTCGACCTGAACGAGGCCACCGACCGGGTCCTCGAACGGACGGGGCTGACCGACATCGCCGACCGCGACGTGTCGGACATCCCGATCGGGCGGGCCCGCGTCGTCGAGGTGGCGCGGGCGCTGATGACCTCGCCGCGCGTCCTGCTGCTCGACGAGCCCGCGTCTGGGCAGACCGAGCGGGAGACCGAGGCGTTCGCGGAGATGCTCACCGGCCTGGCCGGGGAGGGCCTCGCGATCTGCCTGGTCGAGCACGACCTGCCGCTGGTCATGCGGCTGTGCTCGACCATCCACGTGCTGGACTACGGCGAGCTGATCGCGTCCGGCACGCCGCAGGAGGTCCGCGAGTCGCCGAAGGTCGTCGCCGCCTACATCGGCACCGAGGAGGCTCTCAAATGAGCGAAGCGAACCGGGGGGCGTGGGGGGGCGTCCCCCCGCAGGGCACACGCATGACCGGGACGGAGACCGGGGCGGAGCCGCTGCTGGAGCTGGCCGGCGTCCGCGCCGGGTACGGCGCGATCGAGGTGCTGCACGGCGTCGACCTCGCGCTCAGGCCGGGCTCGCTGCTGGCGCTGCTCGGCCCGAACGGCGGCGGCAAGTCCACCACCATGCGTGTGTGCGCGGGCCTGCACCCGGCGACGGGCGGGGAACTGCGGTTCGCCGGGCGGAAGGTGAACGGCATCTCCGCGCAGGACGCCGCGAAGCTGGGCGTCTGCTCCATCCCGGAGGGCCGGGGCGTGTTCCCGAACCTGACCGTCCGGGAGAACCTGTGGGCCGCGACCGGAACCGGCGCGAAGCTCGCCGACCTGGAGGAGAAGGCGTACGGCCGCTTCCCGATCCTCGGGAAGCGGCGGGACCAGCTCGCCGGGTCGATGTCCGGCGGCGAGCAGCAGATGCTCGCGCTGTCGCGGGCGCTCGGCACCGACCCCGCGGTGCTGCTGCTCGACGAGCTGTCCATGGGCCTCGCGCCCATGATCGTGACGCGGATGTACGAGACGGTCGCCGAGCTGGTCGAGGAGGGCCTGTCGGTGCTGGTGGCCGAGCAGTTCGCGCGCGCCGTGCTGCCGATCGCCGACACCGCGGCGCTGATGCTGAACGGGCGGGTCGTGGCGGCCGGCGCGCCCGCCGAGATCGAGGGCCGGATGGCCGGCGACTACCTGGGAGGTTGACGATGCTCACCGAGGAACGACGCGAGAAGTTCAAGGACGACGTGGCCCGGCAGAGGCTGAAGGCCGACGGCCCGCGCTTCGACGGGGCGCTCCGGATCGCCGGCGCGCTCGCGATGGTCGTCGGGGTGGTCGGCGCGTTCGTCGCCTACAACGTCTCGCTCGCGCAGGACGACATGCGCGACGTCGGGTCGCTGCAGACGCTCGCCACCGGCTTCCTGGCGGTGACGGTTCTCGGCGCCGCGCTGTACCTGGCGTCCGCCGTGACCCGCGTCCTGCGGCTGTGGCTGCTGCGGCAGCTGCTGGAGCAGCAGTCCCACACCGACCAGATCACCGCGGCGCTCGAATCGCGCTGAGGCCCGTCGCTCCCAGTCAGCGGGATGTCCGGAACGTCCGGGCATCCCGCTGATTAACGTCGAGGGGCACCCACCCGGGCCCGCGGCGACCCGCAAGACTCACCCAGGGAACTCGATGACCAAGGAAACCCCCGATGTGTTCACCCCGGCGAAGCTGGGGCCGATCACGCTGCGCAACCGCACCATCAAGGCGGCCACCTACGAGGGGCTGACCAGGAAGGGGCAGGTCACCGACGCGCTGATCGACTTCCACGTGCGGCACGCGCGCGGCGGCGTCGGGATGACGACCGTGGCGTACTGCGCGGTGGCGCCGGAGGGCCGGACCGACAGCCGGCAGATCCACTGGCGGGACGAGGCGATGCCCGGCCTGCGGAAGCTGACCGACGCCGTGCACGCCGAGGGAGCCGCCGTCCAGGCGCAGATCGGGCACGCCGGCCCCGTCGCCAACCCCAAGAGCAACAAGCTCCCCTCGCTCGCGCCGAGCCGCCACTTCCACCTGACGACGCAGACCGTCGCCAAGGCCGCCACGCACGCGGACATCGAGCGGGTCGTCGAGGCGCACGCCCGCGCGGGCCGGATGGCGATCGAGGCCGGGTTCGACTCGATCGAGATCCACATGGGGCACAACTACCTGACCAGCTCGTTCCTCAGCCCCAAGGTCAACCACCGCAAGGACGAGTACGGCGGGTCGCTGGAGAACCGCGCCCGGCTGGCCCGCGAGATCGGCCGCGCCGTCCGCGACGCCGTCGGCGACCGCATCGCGGTCACCGCGAAGCTGAACATGGACGACGGCGTGCCCGGCGGCTTCTGGATCGACGAGGCGATCCAGGTCGCGCGGTGGCTGGAGGCGGACGGCTCGGTCGACGCCCTCCAGATGACCGCCGGCAGCTCCCTCCTCAACCCCATGTACCTGTTCAAGGGCGACGCGCCGCTGCACGAGTTCGCCGCCGTCATGAAGCAGCCGACCAGGCTCGGCATCAAGCTGATCGGCAAGCACTTCCTGAAGTCCTACCCGTACCGGGACCTCTACCTGCTCAAGGACGCCCTGCAGATCCGCGCGGCGGTGAAGCTGCCGATGATCCTGCTCGGCGGCGTCACCGACCGCGCCGGCATGGACACCGCCATGGCGGAGGGCTTCCAGTTCGTCGCGATGGCCCGCGCGCTGCTGCGCGAGCCCGACCTGATCAACCGGATCAAGGACGAGCCCGCCACCGGGTCGCTGTGCATCCACTGCAACAAGTGCATGACGGCGATCTACGGCGGCACCCACTGCGTCCTGTCCACCGAGCCCGCCTGGGGAAGCGCGAGTGCGTGACGAGACGATCGCGGACCTGCTCCTGGAGAGGCTGGGCGACGAGCGGCCCGGCCTGCGCAGCCGCGAGCGGACGTGGACGTGGGACGGGGTCGTCAGGGAGAGCGCCGCGCGCGCGGCGCTGGCCCGGGGGCTGCGCCGGGACGGACCGTTCCACATCGGCGTGCTGCTCGACAACGTGCCCGAGTACGTCCTGTGGCTGGGCGCGGCGGCGCTGAGCGGCGCGACCATCGTCGGGATCAACCCGACCCGCACCGGCGCGTACCTGGAGCAGGAGGTCCGGCACACCGACCTCCAGCTGATCATCACCGACGCGGCCGGCGCGAAGCTGCTGGACGGCCTGGACGTCGGCGTCCCCCGCGACCGCTTTCTGCTGGTCGACGACCCCGGCTACGCGCCGCTCGTCGAGAGCCACGCCTGCGAGCCCGAACGCGACCCGGCGATCACCCCGAAGACGCAGATGCTGCTGCTGTTCACCTCCGGCACGACCGGGGCGTCCAAGGCGGCGCGCTGCTCGCAGGGGCGGCTCGCCGAGCTGGGCCGCGCCAACAGCGCCAAGTACGACATCAAGCGCGACGACATCAGCTACTGCCCGATGCCGCTGTTCCACGGGAACGCGCTGATGGCGCTGTGGGCGCCGTCGCTGGCCGCCGGCGCGTGCGTCGTGCTGACGCCGAAGTTCTCCGCGTCCGGGTTCCTGCCGGACGTCCGCTTCTACGGCGCGACGTTCTTCACCTACGTCGGCAAGGCGATCGGCTACATCCTCACGACGCCGGAGCGGCCGGACGACGCCGACAACACCCTCACGCACGGGTTCGGCACCGAGGCGTCGCCGGAGGACAAGGCCGCGTTCCTGCGCCGCTTCGGCGCGCGGCTCGTCGAGGGGTACGGGTCCAGCGAGGGCGCCGGGATGATCAAGCGAGTGCCGGACACCCCGCCGACCGCGTTCGGCGTCCCGATGCACGGCGGCGTCCGCATCGTGAACCCCGAGACCCGCGAGACGTGCGCCCGCGCCGTCCTGGACGGGCACGGCCGCGTCACCAACCCCGAGGAGGCGGTCGGCGAGATCGTCGACGTCGACGGCGCCGAGAAGTTCGAGGGCTACTACAAGAACCCCGAGGCCGACGCCGAGCGCGTCCGGCACGGCTGGTACTGGACGGGCGACCTCGGCTACATCGACGAGGCCGGGTTCCTGTACTTCGCGGGACGGTCCGGCGACTGGATCCGGGTCGACTCCGAGAACATCTCCGCGCTGCTCACCCAGACCGTCGTCCGCCGCCACCCGAAGATCGTGGACGCGGTCGCGTTCGGCGTCCCGGACCCGCGCTCCGGCGACCAGGTGATGGCCGCGATCGAGATCCCCGCCGACGTGGAGTTCGCCGACCTGGATTTCGCCGCGTTCCTCGCCGCCCAGGACGACCTCGGCACCAAGGGCGCGCCGCGCTTCGTCCGCGTCTCGCACGCGCTGCCGACGACCGGCTCCGGCAAGCTCAGCAAGAAGCAGCTGCAACTGGAGGGGTGGCGCACCACCGACCCCGTCTACCGGTGGGCCGGCCGCGGCGCGCCCGACTACCGTCCGATGACCGAGGCGGACAAGGCGGCGCTCCGCGCGGAGTTCGCCGCCAGCGGCCGCGAACGCTTCCTCCCCTGACCCGCCCCGACCCCCCGACCCCACCGGACACGACCCCACCGGACACGGCCGAACCGGCTCGACGACCACGAGAGGCGTACATGGATCTGCGTGAGTCCGCAGCGCATCAGGAACTGCGCGCGGAACTGAGGGCCTACTTCGCGGCCCTGCTGCCCCCGGACGTCCGCCGCCGGGCCGGCGAGGAGGGCGTCGGCGGCGGCACGTTCCGCGAGATCGTCAAGATGCTCGGCCAGGACGGCTGGCTCGGCTACGGCTGGCCCACCGAGTACGGCGGGCAGGGCAAGTCGATCGCCGAGCAGTACGTGTTCTTCGACGAGGTGCAGCGCGCGGGCCTGCCGTTCCCGTTCGTCACCGTGAACACGGTCGGCCCGACGCTGATGCGGTACGGGACCGAGGAGCAGAAGAAGAGGTTCCTGCCCGGCATCCTCGCGGGCGACATCGTCTTCGCGATCGGCTACTCCGAGCCCGACGCCGGCACCGACCTGGCCTCGCTGCGCACCAGGGCCGTCCTCGACGGGGACCACTACGTCGTCGACGGGAACAAGGTGTTCACCAGCGGCGCCAACACCGCCGACTACGTCTGGCTCGCCGCGCGGACGAACCCGGACGTGCCGAAGCACAAGGGCATCTCGATCCTCATCGTCCCGACCAGCGCGGACGGCTTCTCCTGGAGCCCGATCCAGACGGTCGGCGGGATGGTCGTGACCGCGACCTACTACAACGGCATCCGCGTCCCGGCGACCGAGGTCGTCGGGGAGGTCGACGGCGGCTGGCGGCTCATCACCACCCAGCTCAACCACGAGCGGATCGGGCTCGCCGCGCTCGGCGGCCGGATGATCCGGCTGTGGGAGGACGTCCGGGACTGGGCCCGCGAGAACGGCGTCATCGACCTGCCGTGGGTGCGCGCCGACCTCGCCCGCACCTACGCCCGGCTCGAGGCGATGCGGCTGATGAACTGGAAGATGACGATGGCGGTCGAGGCCGGGGAGCTGACCGGCGCGCAGGCCGGCGCGGCGAAGTCCTACGGCACCGAGACGCACATCTTCGTGCAGCGGACGCTGACCGGGATCCTCGGCGCGGCGGGCCGGATCCGTCCCGAGTCGCCGGGCGCGGTGCTGTTCGGGCAGATCGAGCAGCTGTCCCGGCAGGGCATCGTCAACACCTTCGGCGGCGGCGTCAACGAGGTGCTGCGCGACATGGTCGCCGTCCAGGGGCTCGGGCTGCCGAGGGTGAAGCGGGCATGAGCGGCGCCGGCGTGAGCGGGGACTACGAGGAGCGCCTCCAGGCATGGGTCGGGCGCGAGCTGGTCGCGCGGCGCCCCGGGCAGGACCCGGTCAACGTGCCGATGATCCGGCACTGGGTCGAGGCGATGGAGGACGCGAACCCGATCTACCTGGACGAGGACGCCGCGAAGGCCACCGGGCGCGACGGCGTCGTGGCGCCCGCGTCGATGGTCCAGGCATGGACGATGCGGGGCTACGCGGCGACCGTCCGCCCGCCGTCCGAGCCGAGCGGGTTCGACGAGCTGGTGGCGCTGCTCGCCGAGGGCGGCTACACCTCCGTCGTCGCGACGGACTCCGAGCTGGAGTTCGAGCGGGAGCTCGTCCCGGGCGACCACGTGTCCGTCGAGGAGCACGTCGAGTCGATCTCTCCGGAGAAGAGGACCGGTCTCGGGGCCGGGCGGTTCGTCAGCACGGTGAAGACGTACCGGGACGCGTCCGGCGAGGTCGTCGCGACGCAGCGGTGGCGGACGCTCCGGTTCCGCCCCGCCGAGAAGCCCGCCGAGCAGGCCGCCGAGAAGCCCGCCGAGCAGGCGGAGGAGAAGCCGAAGGCGCTGCGGCCGCGTCCCGCGATCAACCCCGACAACGCGTTCTGGTTCGAGGCCGCCCGCGAGCACCGCCTCGTCGTCCAGCGGTGCGCCGACTGCAAGTCGCTGCGGCACCCGCCCGGCCCCTGCTGCCCCCAATGCGGCTCGTTCGCGTGGGACACCGTCGAGTCGTCCGGCCGGGGCCACGTCTACACCTTCACGGTCAACCACCACCCGCGGCACCCCGCGTTCGACTACCCGCTCGTGGTCGCGGTGATCGAGCTCGCCGAGGGCACCCGCCTGATCGCGAACATGGCGGGCGTCGAGCCCGCGGACGTCGAGGTCGGCATGCCCGTCGTCCTCGACTGGATCGACCCCGACCCTGACCTTTCGCTGCCGGTGTTCCGCCCGGCCGCACACGAGGAGCGCTGATGGACTTCACCCTTGGCGAGGAGCTGGAAGCGGTCAGGGACCTGGCCCGGCAGATCTTCACCGACCACGCCACGCAGGAGCGGATCCGCGCCGCCGAGCGCTCCGGCACCGGCACCGACCAGGCGCTCTGGGGCGAGCTCGCGTCCGCCGGGCTGCTCGGCGTCGCGCTGCCCGAGGACGCGGGCGGCGCCGGCCTCGGCGTCGGCGCGCTGTGCGTCCTGCTGGAGGAGCAGGGCCGCGCCGTCGCGCCCGTCCCGCTGTGGCCGTCGCTCGCCGCCGCGCTCACCCTGGCCGCGCACAACACCTCCGGGCTGCTGGTGTCCGGCGTCGTCGACGGGACGGCCCGGCTGACGCTCGCGCTGGAGGAGTTCGCGCCCGCCGACCCGGCGGACCCGCGCTGCGAGGCCGCCCGCGACGGCGACGGATGGCGGCTCACCGGCACCAAGGCCGCCGTCCCCTACGCCGAAGGCGCCGACTTCATGCTCGTCGCCGCCCGCACCCCGGCCGGCCCCGGCCTGTTCCTCCTCGGCACCGGCGTCGACGGGGTGAGCTGGGAGCACGTCGACACCACCGCGCACGACGGCGCCGCCACCCTGACCCTCGACGGCGCGCCCGCGCAGCAGCTCCCCGCCGGGTCCCTCGGCACCGCGCTGCGGCTGTCGCGCGTCGCGCTCGCCGCCGTCCAGACCGGCGTCGCCGACGGCGCGCTCCGCCTCGCCGCCGACTACCTCTCCACCCGCGAGCAGTTCGGCCGCCCGCTCGGCACCTTCCAGGCCGCGCAGCACCAGCTCGCCGACTGCTACATCGAGATCGACGCGCTGCGCGTCTCCGTGTGGCACGCCGTGTCGCTGATCGACGCGGGCGAGGACGCCGACACCGCCGTCCTGGTCGCCAAGTGGTGGTCGGACGAGGGCGGGCTCAACGTCGTCCACCGCGTCCAGCACCTGCACGGCGGCATCGGCGTCGACGTCGACTACCCCGTCCACCGGCACTTCCTGTGGGGCAAGCAGATCTCCGGGATGCTCGGCGGCGCGTCCGCCGACCTCGAGGCCCTGGGCGCCGCCCTGTGAGCGCGACCGCGAGCCGGACCGCGAGCCGCGCCTACGACGAGGTCGCCGTCGGGGAGGAGCTGCCCGCGCTGCCGATCCCGCTGACCCGGACGATGATCGTCGCGACCGCCCTGGCGAGCCGCGACTACCAGGACGTCCACCACGACCCGGCGCTCGCCGAGGAGCGCGGCTCCAAGGACGTCTTCATGAACATCCTGACCACCAACGGGCTCGTCGACCGGTACGTCACCTCCTGGGCGGGACCCGCCGCCCGGGTGAAGGCGATCAGGATCCGGCTCGGCGCCCCCAACTACCCGGGCGACACCATGGTCCTCACCGGCACCGTCTCCGCCAAGCACGACGACGGCCACCGCGTCGAGATCGCCGTGCGCGGCGTCAACGCGATCGGCCCGCACGTCACCGGGACCGTCGTCGTCGAGCTTCCCGCCGGCCGAGAGCAGGGAGGCGCCGCGTGAGCGTCCTGCCCGGCGCCGCCGCGATCGCCGGCATCGGCGCCACCGAGTTCTCCAAGGAGTCCGGGCGCAGCGAGTTGCAGCTCGCCTGCGAGGCCGTCCTCGCCGCCATCACCGATGCCGGGCTCGAACCGTCCGACGTCGACGGCCTGGTCACCTTCACGGCCGACACCAGCAGCGAGATCCACATCGCGCGCAACCTCGGCATCGGCGAGCTGACGTTCTTCTCCCGCGTCGGGTACGGCGGCGGCGCCGCCTGCGGCACCGTCCAGCAGGCCGCGATGGCCGTCGCGACCGGCGTCGCCGACGTCGTCGTCTGCTACCGCGCGTTCAACGAGCGGTCCGGCGAGCGCTACGGCCTCGGCCAGGCGAACCGGCCGATGGACGTCAGCGCCGACCGCGCCGCCTACTCGTGGATGACCCCGTTCGGGCTGTCGACCCCGGCGCAGTGGGTCGCCATGTTCGCCACCCGCTACATGCACGAGTACGGCGCGACCAGCGAGGACTTCGGCCGCGTCGCCGTCGTCGACCGCGCGCACGCCGCCACCAACCCCAAGGCGTGGTTCCACGGGCGGCCCATCACCCTCGAAGAGCACCAGGCGTCCCGCTGGATCGCCGAACCCCTCCACCTGCTGGACTGCTGCCAGGAGAGCGACGGCGGCCAGGCCCTCGTCATCGTGTCCGCGCAGCGCGCCCGCGACCTCCCGCACCGTCCCGCCCTCATCTGGGGCGCCGCGCAGGGCTCGGGCAACGACCAGCACATGATGACGAGCTACTACCGCTCCGAGATCTCCGGCATCCCCGAGATGGGGCTCGTCGGACGCCAGCTCTACGCCCAGTCGAGCCTGACGCCCGCCGACATCCAGGCCGCGATCCTCTACGACCACTTCACGCCGCTCGTCCTCCCGCAGCTGGAGGAGCTCGGCTTCTGCGCCAGGGGCGAGGCCAAGGACTTCATCGCCGACGGCAACCTCGCGCTCACCGGCCGCCTGCCGTTCAACACCCACGGCGGCCAGCTCGGCGAGGCCTACATCCACGGCATGAACGGCATCGCCGAGGCCGTCCGGCTGGTGCGGGGCACCTCGGTGAACCAGCCGGGCGACGTCCACAACGTCCTGGTCACCGCCGGAACCGGCGTCCCGACCAGCGGCCTGATCCTGGGAGCGGACCAGTGAACGCCGGCGACTGGAAGGGCCGCGCCCTCGGCGCCCGCACCGTCGAGTACGACGAGACGCGCCCCATCCTCTACGCGCTCGCGGTCGGCGCGCACGCCACCGACCTCGACCTCGTCTTCGAGGAGAGGCTGCGGGTCCTGCCGACGTTCGCGCTGACGCTCGCGCAGTGGGCGCCCGACGCGCTCGGCTCCGCGGGCGCCTTCGACGTCCGGACGGCGGTGCACGGGACGCAGCGACTCCGCGTCCTCGCGCCCCTCCCGCGCGCGGGCGCCGTCGAGATGTCCGCGCACGTCTCCGACGTCTGGGACAAGGGCCGCGCGGCCGTCTTCGACGTCACCGTGACCAGTCCGTACTTCGAGGCGACGTGGTCGCTGTTCGCGCCCGGATCCGGCGGCTTCGGCGGCGAGCGGGGCCCGTCGGCGCGGCCCCGGCCGTCCGGGGCGCCGGACCTGTCCGTGCCCGTCCGGACGGACCCGGACCAGGCGGCGCTCTACCGGCTGCTGGGCGACCGGCACCACATGCACATCGACCCGGAGGCGGCCAAGGCCGCGGGCATGCCGCGGCCCTTCATGCACGGCCTGTGCACCCTGGCCGCCGTGACCCTGCCGCTGGCCGCCGCGGTCGGCGCCCACCCCGCCGACCTGGAGGAACTCGAAGCGCGCTTCGCCTCCCCGGTGTTCCCCGGCGACGAGCTCGCCGTCGAGGCGTGGAAGGACGGCGGCGCGACGGCCTTCGAAGCCTCCGTGGACGGCACCACGGTCCTGTCCGCCGCCCGGGCGGCCTTCACCGGGGCGCGTTAGGGTTCGAGGCGTGGTGAGGACGCGGATCGACGTCGGGCGGGTCCGGGCGGCTCGCGAGATGATCGATCCGGTCTTCCTCGACACGCCGCTGTACCGGTGCGAGGCGCTGGAGCCGGAGCTCGGGTGCGCGGTGAGCGTCAAGCTGGAGACCGCGAACCCGGTCCGCAGCTTCAAGGGGCGCGGCACCGAGGTGGTCGCGAGCCTGCTCGCCGGTCCCGGTCCCGGTCCCGGTCCCGGTGCCGGCGCGGGTTCGCGGGCCGCGGTGTGCGCCAGCGCGGGCAACCTCGGCCAGGCCCTCGCCTGGTCGGGCCGCCGCCGGGGGCTCGACGTCACCGTCGTCGCGTCCCGCTCCGCGCCCGCGGCCAAGCTCGACCGCATCCGCGCGCTGGGCGCCCGGCTGGAACTGGTGGACGGCGACTTCGAGGCGGCCCGCGAGCGTGCCGCCGACGTCGCGCGCCACGACGGCGTCCGGCTCGTCGAGGACAGCCTGGACATCGAGACCTGCGAGGGCGCGGCGACCATCGGCCTGGAGCTGGCGGACGCCGCGCCGGCGTTCGACGCCGTCCTCATCGCGCTCGGCGGCGGGGCGCTGGCCACCGGCGTGGGCCAGGTGCTCAAGGCCCTGGCGCCCGGCGTCGAGGTGATCTGCGTGCAGCCGCTGGGCGCGCCGGCGATGACGCTGTCGTGGCGCCGGGGACGCGTCGTCACCACCGGCCCGACCGACACGATCGCCGACGGCGTCGCGGGCCGGCGGCCCATCCCGGTCGTCCTGGACGACCTCCTCCAGGTCGCCGACGACGCCGTCCTGGTCCGTGAGGACTCGATCATCGCGGGCATGCGGATGCTCCTCGACCACGCGGGCCTGGTCGTCGAACCGTCGGCCGCGCTCGGCGTCGCGGCGGTCCTCGAAGACCGGGACCGCTTCGCCGGGCGGCGCGTGGCCACCATCGTGTGCGGCGGTAACGTCGACATGGACGCCTATCGCCGATGGGTCGGCATCGCTCCGGGCATCGCCTCCGGTCACGGGGCCTGAGGCGGGCGCCGGTCACGCCGGCTGCTCGTCCTCGGGCGCGAGCAGGGAGGCCAGCGCGGCGGCGGCTTCGAGGAGGGCTCTGGAGCGGGCGTCGATGGCCGCGTCACGGGCGTCGAAGGTGGCGGTCAGGTCGGCCCATCGCCGGGCGCGGCGCAGCTCCGGCATGAGGGCGCGGAGCGGGGCGATGCGGTGGCCGGCCAGGCGGAGCTGGTGGACGATCCGTGCGTCCCGGACGTCCGCGGGCGAGTACCTGCGCGCGCCGCTCGGACCGGTCCTGGCGGGGACGACGAGGCCCTCGGCGTCCCAGTGGCGCAGCGTGGACGTGCGGACGCCGAGGGCGGCGGCCAGCTCGGACACGGTCATCGCGTCGGACGGGCGGACGTCACCGATGGGCTCGGCCGTGATCGCCTCGGCGGCGTCCCGGGCGAGCGCGAGGTCCCGGCGCTCGGCGGCGAGGCGGGCGTGCGCCTCGTCCAGCAGAGCGAGCAGGCCGGAGCCGAGGTGGGCCTGCGCCGCGCGCATGATCGTCTTAGCCTCGACGGGGCCCGTGGCGGCGGCGAGGGCCCGGTAGGCGAGCGCGGACCGGACGTGGGCCTCGGTGTAGCGCCGGTAGCCCGAGGCGGTGCGCGACGCGGGCGGGAGCACGCCGTCGCGTTCGAGGTTGCGCACCTGCTGGACGGAGCACCCCGCGCGGCGGGCGACGTCGACCGTGCGCAGCGAGTTGCGACTTCTCACGGCGCGGCCTCGTGCTTTCCGTGTCGAAGTCTCCACAAGCACATGAATGTAACGCTAGAAGGCATGAGCATCGAGGAGATCATCGAGTTCGTCCGCGGCCTCGGAGGCGTGCTGGTCCTCCAACCCGGGCAGGACGACGGTTCGCCCGAGATCGCGTGGGGCGACGCGTTCTTCTACTACGCGCCGGACGGGGCCGTCCCGAAGGCGACGCAGCCGTTCGCGACGGTCGTGACGAAGGACTATCCGGGCGACGAGGAGTCGCGGCTGGACCGGCCCGGCGCGTTCCGGGTGAACATCGCCGCCGGTAAAGACGCCTTCGCGCGGTGGACGGCGCAGGGCCCCGGCGATCCGAGCGCGGCGGACGTCCTGCAGGCGCACCCCGTCTACGCGGACGCGGGCTGGCTCGCCGTAGTGAATCCGGGACCGGCGACCGGAGAGGCGATGCGGGAGCTGCTCCGCACCGCGCACGGCCAGGCCCGCCGCCGCTACGAGAGGCGCTCCGCCCTCCGCCGGCCGTAAGCGGGGCGAGCGGCGCGGTCAGTGGCGGCGGGTGAGGAACAGGTGGAGGAGGCAGAGGACGGCTAGGGCGGTGCAGGCGGCGAGGGCCGCCGTGGCGCCGTGGGGGAGGAGGACGCCGCCGAGGACGGTGCCGGCTCCGATGCCGGCGTAAAGGGCGGAGGCGTTCAGCCCGACGACGACGGCGGTCTCTTGCGGGGCGGCGTTGATGAGGCGGACCTGCTGGGCCGGGGTCTGGAACCAGGTGGTGGCGCCCCAGGCGATCATCAGGAGCGCGGTGACCGGGAGCCATGACGTGCCCGTCGCGGACGCGCAGGTGAGCAGGGCCAGGGTCGCGGCGAGGGCGGTGTAGCCGGCGGCCTGGACGCGGAGGGGGCCGTGGCGGTCGACGCGCGCCCCCGCCACCAGGTTGCCGGCGACGGCCCCGGCGCCGTAGAGGAACAGCAGCCAGGGCTCCGCGCTCCCGCCGGCGCCGAGTGCCCGCATGATGGGGACGGCGTAGGCGTACAGCCCGTAACCGGCGGCCATGCCGAGGACGGTGAGCGGCAGGACGGCGACGACGCCGGGGTGGCGCAGCGCGGCGAGCCGCCGGCGGAGCGGGATGCGGGGGCCGCCGGGGAGCGCGGGCATCGCGCGGAGCACGCCCGCGGCGGCGACCGCGCACAGGGCCGCGACGAGGGCGAGCGCGGCGTGCCAGTCGAGGGTCCGGGCGGCGAGGCTGCCGAGGGGGACGCCCAGGGCGGTGGCGACGGTGAGGCCGCCGATGACGACGGCCAGGGCGCGGGCGCGCTGGGCGGGGGCGACGAGCGAGGCGGCGACCGCTCCGGCGTTGGGGGTGAAGGCCGCCGCGCCGGCCGCGGCGACGACGCGCGACACCATGAGGGCCGTGAAGTCCGGCGCGAGCGCGGAGCCGAGGTTGGCGGCGGCCAGCACGGCGAGCGCGGCGACGAGCAGGGCGCGGCGGGGGACGCGGGCGAGGACGGTCGCGAGCACGGGGGACAGCACGGCGTAGGTGATCGCGAAGGCGGTGGCGGACTGCCCGGCGGTGCCTTCGGAGACGTGCAGCGAGGACGCCATGTCGGGCAGGAAGCCGGCGACCACGTAGGCGTCGGTCCCGACGGCGAAGGTGCCGAGCCCGAGGATCAGCGTGGATCCGAGCCCGCGCGGGGCGGGGTCCGCGGCCGGTGCGGACCGCGCCTCCCTCTGTCGATGTATCGGGGTATTCAATGTCCCTGTTTCCTCTCCAGAGAAGCCCAGGCCATGCGGCGGTCGGTGCGGTGGTCGGTCGGCGGGGGCGGTCGGTCGGCGGGGCGGTCAGTCGGTGAGGCGGCCGTAGTTGCGCCGGGTGCGGGCGCCGCCGTCGGGGGCGCGGTCCATCAGGTCGGCGATGGTGGTGCCGGCCAGTTCGCGGCGCCACGCCAGTTCGGCGCGGCGCATCAGGGCGGAGATGCCGCAGGGGGCGTCGAACTCGCGGCCGGCGTCACGGCCGCCGATCCCGCGCTGCCGGATCTCGGTGCAGCGGAACGCCTCGAGCGGCCCTTCGAGGGCGGTGACGACCTCCATCACCGAGATCCTCCCGGGCGGGCGGGCGAGCGACCAGCCGCCGCGCACGCCCGGCGCCGAGGTCAGGATCCCGGCGCGGGCGAGCGGCTGGAGGCGCTTCTTCAGGTACTCCTGCGGCAGGTCGAACCAGGCGGCCAGCCGCCGGATCGACACCGGCGCGCGGTCGTCCAGCCAGCCGAGCGTCACGCAGCAGTGCAGTCCCCACTCGACGCCCTCGCCCATCCTCATGAACCGGGACTATACATGTCCCCGTTTAGGCGGCGAGGCCCAGGGAGGCGATCAGGTCGCGCATCTCGTCCCGGTAGACGGCCGCCGGGTCTTGCACGAGCGGGCGGAGGTGTCCGTAGATCTCCAGCGCCATCAGCCCGTGCATCCGCCCCCACACCCGCAGGGTCAGCGCGAGCGCCTCGGGCGGCAGTTCGGGGAAGTCCTCCCGCACGTGGCCGACGAGCCCGGGGTCGAAGTCGTCCCAGGCGTAGCGGCGGCCGTCCGCCTGGAGCGCGGCGGCGGCCGGCCAAGCGGCGGCGACGAGGCCGACGAGGCCGGTGCAGGCGCGCAGCTCGGCGGCCTTGCCGGGGCCGTCGCCCGGCGCCTGGTACCCGGGCACCGGGTCGCCGTAGATCAGCCGGAAGCCCTCCGGGTTGGCCACCGCCCACTCCCGCATGGCCTGCGCCCAGGCCAGGATCCGGCCGCCCGGGTCGGACTCCGGGACGGCGTCGCGGGCGGCCTCGGCGGTGTCCACCGCCGCGCCGTACACGTCGCCGATCAGCGTCGTGACCAGGTCGTCGCGGGTGGCGAAGTAGCTGTAGATCGCGCCGGCCGTCATGCCCATCTCGCGGGCGATGGCGCGCAGCGAGATCGCGTCCGGGCCGCCCCCCGCCAGCAGCTTGAGCGCGATCGCCTTGATCTCGTCGCTGGTCTGCGCGCGCAGCCGGGCGCGGCGGCTCGGGGTCGGGTCGTTCACGCTTGACACTCTACAGCGTTGGACTACTGTACGGCGTGCTCTAACTGAACGGCGTGTAGTAAATCAACGGCATGTAGGAGATGGCATGGAAGGGCACCGGCCACGGCTCGCGCTGCTGGCATTGACGCAGCTCATCGTGGCTCTCGACTACAACATCGTGTACGTGGCGCTGCCCGGCATCGGGTCCGCGCTCGGCTTCGGCCCGTCATCCGTCCAGTGGGTGGTCAGCGCCTACTCGGTCGGGCTCGGCGGGCTCCTGCTGTTCGGCGGGCGGGCCGTGGACCGGCTCGGCGCCCGCCGGATGTTCATGACCGGCCTCGCGCTGTACGGCGCCGCCTCGCTCGCGGGCGGCCTGGCGTCCGGTGCGGGGACGCTCGTCGCCGCCCGCGCGGTGCAGGGCGCGGGCGGCGCCCTGCTGACGCCCGCGACGCTCGCCCTCATCTACCGCGGATTCGCCGAGGGCCCCGCGCGCAACAAGGCGCTCGGCGCCTGGGGGATGGCGGGCAGCGCGGGGCTCGCCGCCGGGTCCCTGCTGGGCGGCGTCCTGACCCACTACCTGGGCTGGGAGTGGGTGTTCTTCGTCAACGTGCCGCTGGCGCTCGGCTGCGCCCTCGCGGCGCCGCGGCTGCTGCCCGCCGACCCGGCCCGCGCGCCCGGCTCGTTCGACGTGCCGGGCGCGGTGCTCGCCACCGCGGGATCGGCGCTGCTGGTGTTCGGGCTGGCGAGCGGCCCGGACGCCGGATGGGCGTCCCCGCGCGGCGCCGGGTCGCTGGCCGCCGGCGCCGTCCTGTTCGCGGTGCTGCTCGCGGTGGAGGCCCGCACCCGCGACCCGCTCATCCCGCTGCGGCTGGCGCGCGGCCGCGGCCTCGCCACCACCATGGTCGTGATCGCCGTCTTCCAGGGCACGCTCGGCGGCGGCTACTACATCCTGACCTCCTACCTGCAGCCCGTCCTCGGCTACAGCTCGCTGGAGGCGGGGCTGACGTTCCTGCCGCTGACGCTGGTCTGCATGCTCGCCGCGCTCAAGGCCACCCCGGTGCTGCTCGGACGCTGGGGGATCCGCACCACGCTCGCCGTCTCGACGATCGGCACGGGCGCGGGCATCGCCGCGATGGTCGCCGGCACCACGGCCGGCGGCGGCTTCTGGACGCTGCTGCCCGGCAGCGTCGTCTGGGGCCTGTTCGGCGGCGTCGCGTTCGTGACGCTGTTCGCCTCCGCCGGCGCGGGCGTCCCGCCGGAGCAGCAGGGCGTCGCGTCCGGGCTGGCCAGCAGTGCCAAGGAGATCGGCGGCGCCCTCGGGCTGGCGGCGTTCGTCGCGATCGCCAACGGCCCGGGCGACCTCCTGCACGGCCTGCACGCCGCCGGCTGGGCCGCCGCGGCCGCCACCGTCGCGGGCGGCCTGATCGCCTTCGTCCTCGAACCCGCCCGTCCCGAGGTCCGGGACGGGGAGTCCACCTCTCTCGAAGGAGCCCTCCGATGACCGCGACCGACCTGATCAACGCCTACCTCGACATCTGGAACGAGCGGGACGCCGCCGCCCGGGAGTCGCTCATGGGATCCGTCCTCACCCACGACGCGCTCTACAGCGACCCCGACTACGCGGGCCTGCGCGGGCACGCGGAACTGTCGGAGGCGATCGGGCGCGCCCAGGCGAACTTCGGCGACCTGCGCTTCGCGCTCGGCGACGTGATCGGCGTCCACCACGACCGGGCGCTGTTCACCTGGCGGCTGGGCGAGGCCGCGACCGGCTACGACGTCGTCGAGTTCGACGGCGACCGCATCCGCGGCGTCGTCGGGTTCTTCGGATGACCGGAGACCGCTGCTGCGAGTACGGCGCCGTCGACCTGGGCGCGCTGTGACGTGCGGCCGGGGCCGTCCCCCGTGGGACCGGCCCCGGCCGGACGCGCGGGTCAGGGGAGGGTGGACAGGTCGATCGTCGACACCGCCGCGGCGTCGTGGCGGATCGTGTACCGCCCGCCGGCCAGCGACGGCAGGTCGGCCAGCGGGACGAGGTGCGGGAAGTCGGCGGTCGCCACGCGGACGCGGAGGCGGTGGCCCGCCGGGACGGTGGCGAACGCCGGCCGGATCTCGATGTCGTACCGGGTCACCGCCCCGGGCACGACCGGCCGCCGCGCCGCGCGGGTGAGCGGGTGGTACGGGTACACCCAGCCGCCGGACGCGCCCCTCCAGCTGCGCTTCCCGTCGACCGCGCGCATCGAGCCCATGAGCGCGCCGCCGCTGAGGTCGGTGGACGTCCCGTCGGGCGCGACGTCCTCCAGGGTGAGCGCCCACAGCGTCTCCGGGCGGGTGGACGCGGCGCGCAGCGTCACGCCGATCGGCCCGGCGAGTCTCAGCGGCGCGGCCAGCGCCGGTGACGTGTAGGTGGTCTCGCCGGGCCCCCTGACGGGTTCGCGCTGGGAGCCCGTGCAGGGCGAGGCGACGCCCGCACCGGCGAAGAGCTGCGACAGCAGCCCGGCGGCGAACTGGTCGGTGGACCGGGTGCACGGGTTCGACAGGCCGGTGAACGCGATGGGGTCGGCGGGTTCGGCGCCGGTCGGCCGCGCGGAGGTCAGGCGTCCCTGGGAGTGCAGGTACATCCGGGTCGGGCGCGCCTGCGCGAGGGGGTAGTCGGCGGTGTCGTAGCGCCGTCCGCCGGGCTCGATCACGTGGAGGGGAGTGGCGGTGGAGACGGTGCCGCGTCCCTTCAGCCAGTGGTCGAACCAGGCGAGCTGGATCGCGTCGAGGTCCTGCCCGCTGCCCATGTCGCCGTGCGTCCACGGGCCGTAGAGCAGCTGGTACTTGTCGGAGACGGGCTGGCCGGGCGTCATCGGCGCGGTCACCGGACGGCCCGCCGCCGCGTTCTGCAGCCCGCTGTAGAGCAGCGGTTCGCCGCGCTGGAAGACGTCGTAGAGCCCGCCGACGAGATGGACCGCGACGCCGTTGGCGACGATCCTGCGGAGGACGCTCTCGGGCGCCCGCTCCTTCCACCAGGCGTTGTCGTACCTGCGCGGGCCGTTGGTGAGCATGTCGCGCGCGATCGTCAGCTCGAACGGCCCGGCCTGCATGAGGTGCTCGTAGGCGAGGACGAGCGCGGCCGCCGGATCCTTGGGCAGCTCCACGAACGGCGTGGTGACCCGGGTGACCCCGTAGCCGAAGACCAGGCCGAGCGGCGACTCGACGTTGAGCGCGCCGCCGCTGACGAACAGGTCGCGGTACGGGTCGGCGGACGCCGCCATCGGGAAGATCGCCTTGAGCGGGGAGTGCGGGCCGACGGCGGCGGCGGTGAACAGCTGGTCGATCGCCAGGTACGACAGGCCGAGCATGCCGACCTCGCCGCTGGAGTTCGGCAGCCGCGCCGCCCAGTTCACGATCTGCGCGCCGGCCTGCGCCTCGGACGGCTCGAACAGGTCGAACCTCCCCTGCGAGCCGCCCGTCCCGGGGACGTCCACGACGAGTCCCAGGTAGCCGCGTTCGATGAGGTACGGGTTGAGCCCGCCGGTGCCGGGCGAGCCGGTCTCCGCCGACGGCGTCTTGCCGTACGGGGTGAACCCGATGATGACCGGGAACGGGCCGCGCGCCGGTTTCCCGGTGGCGCGGTCGGTGGGCACGTGCAGGTCGGCGCGCAGCAGCGTCCCGTCCTTGAGCTTCAGCGCGAGGTTGCGCCGCACGGCGATGCCGTAGGGCGCCGCCGGCGCGGGCGCCGCCGAGGCGGGGACGGCGAGCGCGGCGAGGACCAGGATCAGCGAGCACGCGGCTGCGAGACGGCGCATGGCGCGACTCCCGGGGTCGGAGGTGCTTGGGCGGGACGCTAACAACCCGCGCGCCCGCCGGGAACCCCAAACGAACAAAAATGTTTATTTGATGTCCTACCCGCCGGCCGCGCGAGCGTCTCGCGGGGTACCGGTGAGCGGGACGGTGTGGCGGATCCGGGGTGACCGGGGCCACCATGGGCTCTCATGGGCGAACTGACGATTCCGGCGGTGTTGGCACGGGCGGCGGAGGCGTTTCCGGACGCCGAGGCCGTGGTGGACGGGGACGTCCGCGTGACGTTCGCGGAGCTGCGGGACCGGGTGCGGGAGGCGACGGCCGCGTTCGCCGGCGCCGGGATCGAGCCGGGCGACCGGATCGCGATCTGGGCGCCGAACGGGCTGCCGTGGATCGTCACCGTCCTCGGCGCCATGGGCGCGGGCGCGACGCTCGTCCCGCTCAACACCCGGTACAAGGGCGACGAGGCGCGCTGGCCGCTGACCCGCGCCCGCGTGAGGATGCTGTTCGTCGCCGACGGCTTCCTCGGCATCGACTACCCCGGCATGCTCGGCGTCGACGCGACCGGCGCCTACCCCGGCCTGCCCGACCTGAAGGCCGTCGTCACGTTCAACGGCGAGGAGCGGCCGGGCGTGACGTCCTGGGCCGGGTTCGCCGGCAAGGCCGTCCCGCTCGCGGAGGCGGACGCGCGGGCCGCCGCCGTCCGCCCCGGCGACGTCGCCGACATCCTGTTCACGTCCGGGACGACCGGCAAGCCCAAGGGCGTGATGTGCACGCACGAGCAGAACGTCCGGACGTTCGAGGCGTGGGCCGCGCGGACCGGCGTGCACGCCGGCGACCGCTACCTCATCGTGAACCCGATGTTCCACTCGTTCGGCTACAAGGCCGGCGTGATCGCGTGCGTGCTGAAGGGCGCCACGATGGTGCTCCAGCCGGTGTTCGAGGTGGCGGAGACGCTGCGGATCATCGAGGCGGAGCGGATCACGGTGCTGCCCGGCCCGCCGACGATCTACACCTCGCTGCTGGACGCGCCGGGCCGCGCCGAGCGCGACCTGTCCTCGCTGCGGCTCGCGGTGACCGGCGCCGCCGACGTGCCCGTCGCGCTCGTCCGGCGGATCCGCGAGGAGCTGTTCCCGCAGGTCATCACCGCCTACGGGCTGACGGAGTGCTCCGGCACGGTGTCCGCCTGCTCGCTGGACGACGATGACGAGACGATCGCGACGACGTGCGGCCGGGCCATCGACGACGTCGAGGTGAAGATCGTCGACGACCGGGGCGAGCCGGTGCCGGCCGGTACCGACGGGGAGATCCTCGTCCGCGGCTACAACGTGATGAGCGGCTACCTCGACGACCCGGAGGCGACCGCCGAGACCATCCGGGACGGCTGGCTCGACACCGGCGACCGGGGCCGCCTGGACGAGCGCGGCAACCTGTCCATCACCGGCCGGTCCAAGGAGATGTTCGTCGTCGGCGGGTTCAACGTGTACCCGGCGGAGGTCGAGGACGTCCTCGCCCGGCACGCCGCGGTCGCCGAGTCCGGCGTCGTCGGCGTCCCGGACGCCCGGATGGGCGAGGTCGGCCGCGCCTACGTCCGGCTCCGCCCCGGCCGCACCGCGACCGCGGACGAGCTGATCGCGCACTGCCGGGAGCGGCTCGCGAACTTCAAGGTCCCCAAGGAGGTCGTCTTCGTGGACGACCTCCCCAAGACCGCCTCCGGCAAGGTCCGCCGCGTCGAGCTCAAGGAGCAGGCCGGCGCCTGACCCGTTCACCTGCGGCGGGTCGCTGTTCACGGTGCCTCCCGTGAAAGGCGACCCGCCGCGGGCCGAACGTCAGAGGGCGGCGACGACGCGGGCGCGGTGCTCGGAGGGGGTGCCCCAGGCCGAGTACAGGGCGCGGGCCTTGCGGATCCACAGGGACGGGTCGTACTCGTCGGTGTAGCCGATGGCGGCGTGCACCTGCAGCGCCGTCTTCGCCGCGAGGTACGACGCGTCGGACGCGGCGACCTTCGCGGCCGACGCGTCCCGCGCGAAGTCGCCCGTCCCGTACGACAGGGCCGCGCCGTAGACGAGCGGCCGCGCGAACTCCAGCTCCACCATCGCGGTGGCGAGGTGGTGCTTGACGGACTGGTACTCGCCGATCGGGCGCCCGAACTGCTGCCGGGTCTTCGCGTACTCCACCGACACGTCCAGCAGGGCGCGGCCGAGGCCGACCTGCTGCGCGGCGCACAGCAGCACGCCGAGGTCGGTGCGGCCGGACGGCGCGCTGTCCACCCGGAACAGGCGGCGGGCCGGGTCGAGGGACGCGACGCGCCCGCCGGCCCGCACGGCGGTCCCGTCGGCGGCGACGACCAGGTCCGCGACGTCGGCGTCCAGCGCGTGCGGGACGGCGACCGACACCAGCGCCTCGCCCTCGGCGATCCTCGCCAGCAGGTCCCCGTCGCCCAGGAACTCGGCCGCGGCGAGCGTCTCGACGTACGGGCCGGGCGCGGCGGCGCGCCCCAGCTCCTCCATCGCGACGGCCAGCTCGACGGGGAGCAGCCCGGCGCCGCCGTGCTCCTCCGGGACGGCCAGCGCGAACACGCCCGCCTCGGCGGCCTGCGACCACAGCGCCCGGCCCGGCGCCGCGTCGCCCGCCGCCCATGCGCGGACGGCCTTCGCGGTTTGCGCGCCGGCCAGCAGCCGGCGCAGCGTCTCGCCGAACATCCGCTGCTCGGCGGAGAGGACGAACTTCACCGGGACCCCCTCGGGAGGCCGAGCAGCCGCTCGGCGATCACGTTGCGCTGGATCTCGTTGGTGCCCGCGTAGATCGGGCCGGCCAGGGAGAACACGTAGCCCTCCAGCCAGTCGGAGTCGAGCTCGCCGTCCGGGCCGAGCAGGTCCAGCGCGGTCTCGTGCAGCGCCACGTCCAGCTCCGACCAGAAGATCTTGTTGAGGCTGGACTCCGCGCCGATGTCGTCGTCCCGGGAGATCGTCTCGAAGCCCTTCAGCCGGTACGCGCGGGACCGGATCCACGCGTCCGCGACCCGGTCGCGCAGCGCCGTGTCGGACGGGTCGGCGCGCTCCTTCCACAGCTCGACGAGCCGCTCGGTCGCGGCGGTGAACCGGCCGGGGCTGCGCAGCGTGAGCCCGCGCTCGTTGCCCGCGGTGCTCATCGCGACCCGCCAGCCGTCGCCGGGCGCGCCGATGACGTCCTCGTCCGGGACGAACACCCCGTCCAGGAACAGCTCGGCGAAGGCCGGCTTGCCGTCCAGCCGGCCGATCGGGCGGACCGTCACGCCCTCGGCGTCCAGCGGGAACATCAGGTACGTCAGGCCCTTGTGCCGCGACGACTCGGGGTCGGAGCGGAACAGGCCGAAGCCCCGGTCGGCGAACGCGGCGCGCGAGCTCCACGTCTTCTGGCCGTTCAGCAGCCACCCGCCGTCGGTGCGGGTCGCGGTGGAGCGCAGCGCGGCGAGGTCGCTGCCCGCGCCGGGCTCCGACCACGCCTGCGCCCAGATCACCTCGCCCGCGGCCATCGGCGGCAGCACCCGCGCGAGCTGCTCGGGCGTGCCGTGCTTGAGCAGCGTCGGCGCCAGCAGGTTGATGCCGTTCTGGCTGACCCGGCCCGGCGCGTTCGCCGCGTAGTACTCCTCCTCGAAGATCAGCCACTGGAGGACGGAGACGCCGCGCCCGCCGTACTCCTCCGGCCACGACACGACGCCGAGCCGCGCCCCGCCCAGCCGCCGCTCCCACTCCCGGTGGAGCGCGAAGCCCTCCTCGGTCTCCAGCGACGGCAGCGGCTCGGCCGGCACGTTCGCGCGCAGCCAGCCGCGTACCTCGGCGCGGAACGCCTCGTCCGCCGCCCCGAATTCAAGATCCATGCGGTGCCTCCCTCATGCTCCTGGCGTCCTGCCCGCCCAGCGAGTCGCCGCCGGTCTCCGCGTTGTGCGCGTGGGCGAGATGGTGCAGGCCGAACACCGCGTCCATGCCCGCGTGCATGCCCTGGAGGTCCTCGGCCTGGTTCACGGCCTTCTTGGTGAGCGCGAGGCCCATCCGGGGCATCGCGGCGATCCGCCCCGCGAGCGCGAGGGTCTCCTCCTCCAGCGCGTCGCGCGCGACGACCCGGTTGACCCAGCCCAGCTCGTACGCGCGGGACGCGGGCATCCGGTCGCCGGTGTAGAGGAACTCCTTGGCGACGCGCGGCGGCATCACCCACGGGTGCGCGAAGTACTCCACGCCCGGGATGCCCATCCGGACGACCGGGTCGGCGAAGAACGCGTCGTCCGACGCCACGATCAGGTCGCACACCCAGGCCAGCATCAGCCCGCCCGCCACGCACGCGCCCTGCACCGACGCGATCATCGGCTTCGGGATCTCCCGCCAGCGGCGGCACATCCCGAGGTACACCTCCGACTCGCGGGCGAACCGGCTCTCCGCGCCCGCCTTGCCGACGTGGTCCCACCACATCCCCGCGCGGCGCGGGAACGTCGCGTCGGCGTCCCGTCCCGGGGTGCCGATGTCGTGCCCGGCGGAGAAGTGCGGCCCCGCCCCGGCCAGCACGATCACCGCGACGCCGTCGTCCTCGGCGGCGCGGTAGAACGCCTCGTCGAGGGCGTACGTCATGGCGGAGTTCTGCGCGTTGCGGTACTCCGGCCGGTTCATCGTGACGACCGCGACGGCGCCGCGCCGCTCGTACTCGACGACCACGTCGCCTCCCTTCTTTCTAACAACTGTTTGGTAGAGTAGCCGCCGCCGTCCACCGCCCCCGCCATCGCCTCCCGTCCAACGGGATGCGCGCCCCGCCCGCGGTCGGGTGCCGCCGAATCCCGTTCCGGCGGGATCCGGTAAGAAGGGGCCGTGCCCGCACTGAGACTGGACGCGGCGGCGCTGCCGCCCGAGCTGGACGAGCTGCGCCGGGACGTCCGCGCGTTCCTCGCCGAGGAGACCGCCGCCGGGCGGATCGCCCCGCACGCCGACAACTGGCTGGCGGGCTGGGATCCCGCGTTCAGCCGGCGGCTCGGCGAGCGCGGCTGGATCGGCATGACGTTCCCCCGCGAGTACGGCGGGAGCGGGGCCGGGTCCCTCGCCCGGTTCGTCGTCACCGAGGAGCTGCTCGCGGCCGGCGCGCCGGTCGCCGCGCACTGGATCGCCGACCGGCAGTCCGGGCCGTCGCTGCTCACGTTCGGCACCGAGGAGCAGCGCCGCGCCTACCTGCCCGGCATCGCGCGCGGCGAGATCCACTTCGCGATCGGCATGTCCGAACCCGACTCCGGCTCCGACCTCGCGTCCGTCCGGACCCGGGCCGAGCGCGCCGACGGCGGCTGGACCGTCAACGGCGCCAAGGTGTGGACGAGCGGCGCCCACCTCGCGCACGCGATGATCGCGCTGGTCCGGACGGGACCGCCCGGGCCGAGCCGGCACGAGGGCCTCACCCAGCTGATCGTCGACCTCGGCGCGCCCGGCCTGGAGATCCGCCCGATCCGGCTGCTGACCGGCGAGCACCACTTCAACGAGGTCGTCCTCACCGACGTGTTCGTGCCGGACGACCGCGTGCTCGGCACGGTCGGCGACGGCTGGCGGCAGGTGACCGGCGAGCTGGCGTTCGAGCGCAGCGGCCCCGAGCGGATCCTCAGCACGTTCCCGCTGCTCGCGGCCGTCGCCGGACGGCTCGCCGAGCGCGGCGCCGACGCCGGCGACCGGGCCCGGATCGGGATGGTCGTCGCGCGGCTGTGGGCGCTGCGGCGGATGTCCCTCGCGGTCGCGGCGCGGCTCGCCGCCGGGGACGCCCCCGCCACCGAGGCCGCCGCCGTCAAGGACCTCGGCACCCGGTTCGAGGGCGCGCTGATCGAGACGGTCCGCCTGCTCGCCCGGGCCGAGCCCGACCTCGCGTCGTCCGATCCGCTCGCGCACCTGCTGGCGCGGTCCGTCCTGCACAGCCCCGGGTTCACGCTCCGGGGCGGGACCAACGAGATCCTGCGCGGCGTCGTCGCCAAGTCGGTGCTGCCGAAGGGGGAGACCCGGTGAACGACATCGTCCGGGACCTGGCCGAGACCGTGGACGCGGTGTGCGCCCGCCACGCCGACCCCGGCGAGGGCTGGAACCCGCGCCTCTGGGACGAGCTGGAGCGGGTCGGCGTGACGCTGCTGCCCGTCCCCGAGGAGCGCGGCGGCGCCGGGGCCGACCTCGCCACCACCGCCGAGGTGCTGCGGGTGCTGGGCCGGCGCGCGGCGGCCGTCCCGATGGTGGAGACCGCGCTGCTAGCCGGATGGCTGCTCGCCGCCGCAGGCGCGGACGTCCCGTCCGGGCCGCTGACCGCCGCCGTCGCGGGACCGGACGTCGCGCTCAGGCAGGACGACGGCGCGCGGACGCTGACCGGCACGCTGCCGCGCGTCCCGTGGGCGCGGCACGCGGAGGGCATCGCGGTCCTGGTCGCGGAGCATGTCGCGTTCGTCCCGCGCGGCGGCTACGAGGTCGACGAAGGTGCGAACCTCGCGGGCGAACCGCGCGACACCGTCCACCTGCACGGCGCCGCTCCCGCCCGGGTGCTCGCCTCGGCGGCGACCGCGCAGGCGTTCCGGGAGCGCGGCGCGCTCGGCCGCGCGGCGCTCATGGCCGGGGCGATGGAGACGGCCACCGACCTCGCGGTCCGGTACGCGGGCGAGCGCGTCCAGTTCGGCCGTCCGCTGGCGCGGTTCCAGGCCGTCCAGCAGCATCTCGCCGAGATGGCGGGCGAGACGCTGATGGCGACCGTCGCGGCGCAGGCCGCGGCCGCCGAGGGCACCGGCTTCGCGATCGCGGCGGCGAAGGCGGCGGCGAGCGAGGCCGCCGGGACGGTGTGCCGCCTCGCCCACCAGGTCCACGGCGCGATCGGGTTCACCGACGAGCACGGCCTCCGGCACGCCACCACCCGGCTGTGGGCGTGGCGCGACGAGTGCGGCAACGAGGCCGAATGGGGCGAGGCCCTCGGCGCCCGCGCCGTCGACGCGGGCACCGGAGGGCTCTGGGCCCTGATCACGGCGGGCGGCGACCTCTAGGGACGCGGCCCGGCGTCAGTCCGTCCGCGGCGCGGTACCGGGGGCGGCCGCTTCGCGGAGCGCCGCCGCCGTCCGGTCGAGCGCGCGTTCCCGGGCGTCGCCGGCCTCCGCCGCCGCGTCCGGGCGCATCCCGCGCAGCAGCAGCTTGATGGTGAGGACGGTGAGCGGCAGGCCGGACCGCTCCGTCGCGCCGGCGGCCCGCTCCATCGCGGCCTCCCGCTGGCCCGCGGCGATGGTCGCGTGGACGAGGACGGCCGCGAGCGACTCGGGGGGCTCCCCGGCGTCGACGTCGCCGCGCCGCTGCCCGGCCTCCAGCACCTCCGCCAGCGCGAGGACCGGGTTCGGGACGTCCTCGCCGAGGTGGTCCGACAGCCGCTCGGGCTGGTTGGCGATCCCGCGCATGATCGCGTCGCGCAGCGGGCCGGGCGCGGGCGCGGCGCGGCGCAGCGCCGTGAACGCGTCGCCGACGATGGCGCCGGTGCCCGACCCGGCGGCGAGGCCCGTGCGGCAGGCGTCCGCGAACGCGGCGCAGGTGACGATCGCGGCCTCCAGCACCACGTCGTCCTTGCTGGGGAAGTAGGTGAAGAACGTCCCCCAGCTCACGCCGGCCGCGGCCACGATGTCCTCGATCCGGGCGGCCTCGACCCCGGACCGCTCGAACTCGGCGATCGCCGCCTCGTAGACGCGGCGGCGCGTCTCGATGGCGCGGGCCTGGCGGGGACGGCGGGCGGTCGGCATGGAGAGGACCTCTGGTGCGGCGGGCCGGACGGTCCTATTCTGCCAAAGTTGATGCGCATCAACTTTTGGAGGTCGACGTGGACAGGGCAGGGCTCACGGAACGGCTCGCCGGGTCCGGCCGGGTGCGCGCGCTGCGGATGCTCTGGGGCGCGGGCAAGGGCTGGGCGGCCGCCGTCGCCCTGCTGGTCGTGGCGAACGCGGTGCTGCCGAACGCGAGCCTCGTCGCGCTCGGCTACGCGGCCGGGCGCATCCCGGCGGCCGCCGCCGCGCACCTGCACGGCGCCGCCGGGCGCGCCCTCGCCGGCGCGCTGCTCGCCGCCGGCCTGCTCTACGCGGCGACCCTCCTCACCGGCCCGTACCAGGAGTGGCTGAGCGCCTGCGTGAAGGCGCGCCTCGTGGACGACCTGCAGAGCCGGCTCATGGCCGCCGTCAGCGGCCCGGTGGGCGTCGCGCACCTGGAGGACCCGGAGATCCGGGACCGGCTGGAACTGGCCCGCGGCACGCTGACCGGCCACGTCCCGGCGGACGCGCCGGTCGCGCTCGCCGCCGCCGCGGGCTCCCGGCTCGCCGGGATCGGTGCGTGCGCCGTCCTCGCCACGTTCCGGTGGTGGCTCGGGCTCGCGCTGCTCGCGGTGTGGCTGCTGATCCGGCGCCCGCTGCGGAAGATCATCCTCGCCCAGATCGTCGGGTTCCGGACGAAGGCCGAGGTGCTGCGGCGCGCCTGGTACTTCCTCTACCTGGCGATCCGCCCGACCGCCGCGAAGGAGCTGCGCGTCTTCGGGCTCGGCGACTGGACGGTCGAGCGGTACCGCGAGCACTGGGCGGCGGGCATGGCGACGACCCGGGAGAGCTACGCCCGCCTCGCTCGCCGCGCCTACCTGCTCGCCGGCGCCGTGCTCGCCGCCTACCTCGTCGCGTGCGGCACGCTCGCGTACGCGGCGCTGCACCACCAGATCGGCTTGCGGGAGCTGTCGGTCATGCTGCCGCTGCTGCCCGCCACGATGTACGCGGGCACCGTCACCACGAGCGACATCTCCGCCGAGTGGATGGTCTCGGCGCTGCCCGACCAGGCCGCGCTGGAGGCGCGCCTGCGCGACGCCCGCGAGGAGCTCGACGGCGGCCGGGACCCGGCCGGGCTCCCCGAGCACGGGATCCGGCTGGACGGCGTCCGCTTCGCCTACCCCGGCGGCGACCCGGTGCTCGACGGACTCGACCTGGAGATCCCGGCGGGACGCTCCACCGCGATCGTCGGCGCGAACGGCGCCGGCAAGACCACGCTGGTCAAGCTGCTCGCCCGCATGCACGACCCGACCGGCGGGACGATCGCCGTGGACGGCGTCCCGCTCCGCGACCTCGACGCGGCGCGCTGGCAGCGCCGGTTCGCCGCCGTGTACCAGGACTTCGACCGCTACCCGCTGTCCCTCGCCGAGAACGTCGCGCTCGGCGCCGTCGAGCACCTCGACGACGCCGCCGGACGCGACCGCGCCGCCGCCCGCGCCGGGGCGCTCGACCTCGCCGCGGAGGTCGGCTGGGACACCGTCCTGTCCCGCCGCTACGAGGGCGGGACCGACCTGTCCGGCGGCCAGTGGCAGCGCGTCGCGCTCGCCCGCGCGCTGTTCGCCGTCGAGCACGGCGCGACGGTGCTCGTCCTCGACGAGCCCACGGCCTGGCTGGACGTCCGGGCCGAGGCCGCCTTCTACGACCGGTTCCTCGACCTCACGCGCGGCCTGACGTCCATCGTCATCTCGCACCGCTTCTCGACCGTGCGGCGCGCCGACCGGATCTGCGTGCTGGACGGCGGCCGCCTCGCCGAGCAGGGCACGCACGACGAGCTGATGGCGCTCGACGGGATCTACGCGGAGATGTTCCGCCTCCAGGCCGCCCGGTTCCGCGACGACGGCGACGACGGCGACGACGGTGACGACCGCGCCGAGGGCGCCGAGGGGGAAGAAGCATGACGAGGGTCCGCCGCACGTTCCGCGTCCTGGTCTCCGACGGGTTCCGCGCAGCGCCGCGCCCCATGGCCGTCGCCGCGCTCACCGTCCTCGCGACCGCGCTCACCCAGATCACCTACCCGCTCGGCATCCGCACGATGGTCGACGCGCTGCCCCGGCACGACGTCCCCGCGGGGATCGCCGGGACCGTCACCGTCGCCGTCCTGTTCACCCTGTCCTGGACGCTGATGATCGTGTCCGCCGGCCGGCTGACGGCGCTGACCGACGAGGTGTCGGTGTGGCTGTCGGCCCGGATCGCCGCGCTCGTCAACGCCGTCCCCGGCCTGGAGCACTTCGAGCGCCCCGACTACCTCACCGAGCTGGAACGGCTCGAACAGCGCCGCCCGATGCTCGCGTCCGGGCCCCGGCAGGCGCTCACGCTCGCGTCCGTCGCCGTCCGGACGATCGGGATCGCCGTCCTGCTCGCGACCGTCTACCCGCCGCTCGCGCTGCTGCCCCTCGCCGGGCTGCCCCCGTACCTCGCCGACAAGCGGTCCGTCGCGCTGCGCGAGCGCGCCGACGCCGCCGTCGCGGACCGGCGGCGCCTCGCCGGTGAGCTGTTCGAGCTGGCCGCCACCGCCGGGCCCGCCAAGGAGCTGCGGACGTACGGGCTCGGCGCGGAGCTGCGCGCCCGGCACGACCGGCTCACCGCCGCCGCGCGCCGCGCCACCGTCCGCGCCGCGTCCGCCGGCGCGCTGTGGAGCGCCCTCGGCTGGTTCCTGTACGCCGCCGCGTTCTCCGGCGCGATCGCGCTCATCGCCGTCCGGGCCGCGCGGGGCGACGCGTCGGCGGGACAGGTCGTCCTCGCGGTCAGCCTGCTGCGGCGCGCGCAGCTCACGGTGTCGCAGGCGTCCAACGCCATCGGGCAGGTCGTCACCACGGCGTCCGCCGCGCAGAGCCTGCTGTGGCTGGAGGACCACGCGGCCGCGCAGCGCTCCGGCGGCGCGCCCGCCCCCGACCGCCTCGACCACGGCATCACGCTGCAGGACGTCGCGTTCGCCTACCCGGGCACCGACGTCCCGGTCCTGCGCGGGGTGGACCTCGTCCTGCCCGCCGGCGGCACCGTCGCGCTGATCGGGGAGAACGGCGCGGGCAAGACGACGCTGGTCAAGCTGCTGACCGGCCTGTACCCGCCGACGAGCGGGCGGATCCTGCTGGACGGCGCCGACCTGGCGGACGTCGACCGGACCGCGTGGCGCGCTCGCACGTCCGCCGCCTTCCAGGACTTCGTGAAGTGGAACCTGCGCGCGGGCGAGGCCGTCGGCATCGGCGACCTGCCGCGCCTCGACGACGAGGACGCCCTGCGCACCGCCCTCGATCGGGCCGCCGGGACGAGCGTCATCGACGAGCTGCCGTCCGGCCTCGACACCCCGCTCGGGAAGTCGTTCCAGGGCGGCGCGGACCTGTCCGGCGGCCAGTGGCAGAAGCTCGCCCTCGGCCGCGCGATGATGCGCGACCACCCGCTGCTGCTGGTCCTGGACGAGCCGACCGCGAGCCTCGACGCGCCCACCGAGGACGCCCTGTTCCGCCGCTACCTGGACGCCGCGCGCCGCACCGCCGCCGGCACCGGCGCGATCACGATCCTGGTGTCGCACCGGTTCTCGACCGTCCGGATGGCCGACCTCATCGTCGTCATGGACGGCGGGCGGGTCGTCCAGGCCGGCGACCACGCCACGCTCCTCGCCGAAGGCGGGCTCTACGCCGAGCTGTTCGAACTCCAGGCCCGCGCGTATCTCTGAGGCCGTCGCCAGGCGCCGTCGCCAGCGGCCGTCTCAAGGCGCCGTCTCTAGGGGAGGCGGACGCCGACGAGCTTGGTGAGGAGCCGGTCGACCTGCTCCTCCAGCGGCTCCCACGGCAGGTCGGGCTGGTTGACGCGCATCGACACCGCGCCGTGCACGGCCGCCCGCAGGTCGAGCGAGACGGACGCCGCGTCGCCGGCGGGGGCGAGGCCCGCGTCCATGCAGCGCTGGACGGCCTCCGTGGTGCGCTTGCCCAGCTCCATCTTGAACGACATGTCGCACCGCTGGTTGACGGCGCTCTCGTGCAGCACCTTGTAGAGGCCGGGGTGGTCGTGTGACCAGCTGCCCATGACCTGCACGCGCGCGCGCAGCCCGCCCACCGGGTCGCCGGCCGCCGCCTCGGCCTCGTCGCTCGCCCGGACGAGGTCGGCGTGGCTGCTGCGCATCGCCGCGAGGACCAGCGCGTCCCGGTCGGCGAAGTGCAGGTAGACCGACGTCGCCGCGATGCCGATCTCGCGGGCCACCGCGCGCAGCGAGAGCGCCTCGTCGTCGCCCAGCTCCTCCAGGAGCCGCAGCGCGGTCGCCACGATCTCCTCGCGCAGCCGTTCGCCCTGGCCGCGCCGGTTCCGCCCGCGGGAGGGCGATGCCGTTCCCATGCGGGCATTCTAATGCGACGGCTCTTGCGCTACAGTCGTAGCGCTACAGCTGTTCAGTCAACGAAGGGCTCCGCCGTGACCACCACCGCCCACCACGAGGCGACGATCGCCGAGCAGGAAGCGAACAAGGCGACCGTCCTGGCCTTCTACGAGGCCGGGCTCAACCGCAAGGACTTCGACGCCGCCGCCCGGCTGATCGGGGACCGCTACGTCCAGCACAACCCGCGCATCGCCGACGGCATCGAGGGCTTCCGCGGCTTCGTCGAGGGCATCCGGGCCGAGTTCCCCGACCTGCGCGCCGAGGTCAAGGGCCTGTACGCGGACGGCGACCGCGTCATCGCGCACGTCCACGGGATCCGCGTGCCCGGCCAGGCGGGCACCGCGATCGTCGACATCTTCCGGTTCGAGAACGGCCGGATCGTCGAGCACTGGGACGTGATGCAGCCGATCCCGGACACCGCCGCCAACTCCAACGGCATGTTCTGAGGCGGCCGTGACCACGGAAACGGTTCCCGGAGAGCGGGAGGGCGCGGCGCGGACCGCGCCCGCCCCGCGGCGCTGGTGGGCGCTGGCCGCCGTCGCCACCGCCCAGCTCATGATCGGCATCGACATGACGATCATGAACATCGCGCTGCCGTCGCTGCAGCGCTCCCTGCACCTGTCCGACCCGGACCGGCAGTGGGTGATCACCGTCTACGCGCTCGCCTACGGCGGCCTGCTGCTCCTCGGCGGCCGGCTGTCGGACCTGATCGGCCGCCGCCGCGCGCTGCTGGTCGGGCTGACCGGGTTCGCGCTGGCGTCCGCGCTCGGCGGCGCGGCGCCCGGCCCGGCCCTGCTGCTCACCGCGCGGGCCGCCCAGGGCGCCTTCGGTGCCCTGCTCACCCCGTCGGTCCTCGCGACGCTGGCCGCGTCCTTCCCGGCCCCGGCCGAGCGCGGCCGGGCGTTCGGGATCTACGGGACGGTGATGGGCAGCTCGTCCGGGCTCGGCGTCGTGCTCGGCGGCGTCCTCACCGACTACCTCGACTGGCGCTGGTGCATGTTCGTGAACGTGCCGATCGCGGTCGCCGCCGGGGCCGGGGTGCTCTACGCGGTCCGCGCGGTGCCGCGCACGCCGGGCGTGAAGGTCGACGCCGTCGGGGCGCTGCTCGCCACCGCGGGACTGATGAGCCTGGTCCTCGGCTTCGCGCGGGCCGAACCGGACGGCTGGGGCGCCGCGACGACCGTCGGGCCGCTGGCCGCCGGCGTCGCGCTGCTGGCGGCGTTCGCGTGGGCGCAGACCCGGGTGTCCGGGCCGCTGCTGCCGCCGCGGGTCGTCCTCGACCGGCGGCGCGGCGGCTCGTACCTGGCGGTCCTCGGCCTGTCGGTCGGGATGTTCGCCGCGCTGTTCTTCCTCACCTTCTACCTGCAGAACGTCCTCGGGTACCCGCCGGTGCGGGCGGGCGTCGCGTTCCTGCCGCTCACCGCCGGGCTGATGATCGGCGTCCGGTGCGTGAGCCCCCTGCTCGTCCGCGCGCCGGTGCGGGCGCTGCTGGCCCCGGGCCTGCTGGTGATCGCCGCCGGGCTCGCGCTGCTCGGGACCGTCCGCGTCGACGGCGGCTACTGGACGCACGTGCTGCCGGTGTTCCTGCTGGTGGGCCTCGGCACCGGGTGGGTGCTCGTCACCGCCAACAGCACGGCCACGCTCGGCGCGGGACCCGACACGGCCGTGGCGGGCGCGACCGTCATGACGTCGCAGCAGATCGGCGCGTCCCTCGGCACCGCCCTGCTCAGCACCGTCGCGGGGACGGCCGCCGCGCACTACCTGCGGGCCCATCCGGGCGAGGCGGGGCGCGCGGCGGTGCACGGCTTCGACGTCGCGAGCCTCGGCGCGGCCGGCGCGCTGTGCGCCGTCGCGGCGGTGGTGTTCCTCATCACCGGCCGGGCGGCCGCCGCCCGGCCGTCATGAGGTCTCCTCCTCCTCTTCCTCGTCGTACTCCTCGTCGTGGACGGCGCCGGACAGGCCGTAGCGCTCCTGGTCGGAGGGGCGCGGGGCCTCCGGCCCGTCCCGGCCGAGCCGCAGCATCCGCGAGATGCGGACGGTGCGGAACTCGCGCCCCGCCGCCGTGAACGCGTGCCCGGTCGCCGCCTCGATCTGCTCGGCGGCCCGGTCCCACTCCGCCAGCTCGGCCGGCTCGGGCGGGTCGCCCTGGAACTCGCGCAGCCGCGGCAGCAGGTCGCCGAAGTAGCGGGCCAGCCGGTGCCGCGTCTCCTCCGGGTCGTCGCCGCCGGTCAGCGGCGCCCACCCGTTCTCCTTGACCTCGACCGCGATGAACGTGGGCGGCAGCAGCACCACGCCCGGATGCGTCCGCACCGCGTGCTGCGCCTCGGTCAGCACCGTCGCCGGGACGGAACCCGGCACCGGCATGAAGCCGACCAGGTTCAGCCTCAGCTGCGCCTCCCACTGGCCGGCCGGCGCCGCCGGCTCCAGCAGGTGGCCGCGGAGCATCCCGTCGCCGCAGGTGCCGGGCGTGTCGGTCGGCCGGGGCGGCTCCATCACCCGGTCGCCGAGCAGCGTGTACTTCTCCACCCGGATGATCCGGTAGCGCCGGTCGCCGATCTCCCACTCGTCCTTCGGGAGCTGGTCGCCCTCCTCGGGGTCGAGCCGGCCCGCCGCCGCGAGCATCGCCCGCGCGACGCCGGGCGGGTGGCCGCCGTCCGCCGCGTCCCGCCGCAGGTCGGCGGCCAGGCCGTAGCGGGCGGCGGACGGGTCGGTCGCGCCGAGGCAGCCGATGCGCCACTCCGCGCCGGTCTGCACCGCGTACCCGAAGTCGGGCGACCCGGCCGGGAGGAGCTTGGGGAAGGCGAGGATCGCGTCGCCGATCTCGCGGTCCCGCACGGCCGCGACGGGATCGAGGGAGGCGACCAGGTTGATGTGGTCGTACCCCTGCATCAACGGGAACGTCATGCCCTCATAGTCGGTTTCCGTGCGGCGGCCCGCAGGCGAATCCGCGGAACCGGACCCCCGCTGACGTGCGACTTCTCCCGATCGGCGGCTTATGTCCGGCAGATGATGCGGCGCCGCGGGGCCCGCACCGCCGCGGCCGGACACGGCTCGCGCGACCGCCGCCGTCCGGGGGAGGCCGCGTCTAGACTGGTGGCCGGATCGACACCGGGGGATGAGGCGATGGTCCCGGATGCCCGCGACACGGCTCGGACCGGCTCGGCTTGGACCGGCACGGCCCTGGCCGACTCGGCGCTGTTCGGCGCACTGGTCACCGAGGTGCCCTTCGGCGTCGCGTTCCTCGACGCCCGGCTGCGCCTGCGCCGGGCGAACGAGGCGCTGCGCGCGCTGCTGCGCGGCGGCGGCGCCGGCGGCCGCAACGGCGTGAACCCCGTCGGGCGGCGGCTCGCCGAGGTGCTGGACGGCGAGTTCGCGGCCGTCCTCGAACCGGCGCTGCGGGGCGTCCTGGACGACGGCCGTCCCGTCACCGGCCTGGAGGTCCGCGCGCCCGCACCCGCCGGCCCCGCGCCCGGCACGCCCGGAGCCGCCGTGCCCGACGCCGCCGCGCCGGACGCCTACGGCGAGCGGGTCTGGGTCTGCGCGTGCCTGCCGGTGCGCGGCCCCGGCGGCGCGATGCTCGGCGCGGCGCTGATCGTCCAGGACGAGACGGTCCGCCGCGCGGTCGAGGACGCCATCACCCGCCGCACCGAGCGGTACCGGTCGCTGGTCGAGGCGACGACCCCGGTGGTGTGGACGACCGCGGCGGACGGCGCCGCCGGCGAGGACGCGCCGCACTGGCGCGCCGTCACCGGCCAGACCCCCGAGGCGTACGCGCGGGGCGGCTGGATCGCCGCCGTGCATCCCGAGGACTACGACCGCGTCGCCGCCGAGTGGCGCGCCTGCATGCGCGACGGGCGCGTGCTGGAGGTCGACTGCCGCGTCCTCACCGCGTCCGGCGGGCGCCGGCACTTCGAGGTGCGGGCCGTCCCGATCCGCCGGGACGGCGCGGTGATCGAGTGGGTGTGCGCCGGGACCGACGTCACCGGCCGCCGCGACGCCGAGGAGATGCGCGGCAGGCTCACCGGCCAGCTCTCGGCCGCCGCGCTGCGCACCGCCCGGCTCCAGCAGGCCACCTCGATGCTCGCCGAGGCGCTGACCGTCGGCGAGGTCGTGCGGGTCATCGTGGAGGTCGGCCAGTCCGCGGTCGGCGTCGACCACTGCACGGTCGCGCTCCTGGACGAGGGCCGGACGCGGCTCACCCCGGTCGCCCCCGCCGACGACCCGTCCGGCGCGGACGCGGACTCCGGGCCGGACGGCTCGGACGCCTGGCCGGACAGCCTCGCCGTCGCGGAGCCGGGCGTGATGTCGGCCGCCGCGCGCGACGGCCGCCCGTTCGTCGCCGAGAACCCCGAGGAGCTGCGCCGGCAGCTGGGCGAGGCCGCCGCGGCGGCGGAGCGGCGGCGCGGCCCCGGCGAGCAGGCGTGGGTGGCGCTGCCGCTGCTGGCGGCGGGCGCGCCCATCGGGGTGCTGCGGTTCGCCTTCACCCGGACCCGGTTCCTCACCGAGGACGAGCAGGTGTTCCTGGAGGCGCTGGCGGGGCAGTGCGCGCTCGCGGTGGAGCGGGCGCTGCTGTTCGAGCGCGAGCACCGCACCGCCGAGCAGCTGCAGCGCAGCCTGCTGCCGGGCGACCTGCCGAGCTCCCCGGAGCTGCGGATGGCCGCGCGCTACGACCCGGTGACCCGGCACGTGCAGGTCGGCGGCGACTGGTACGACGTGTTCAAGCTGCCCGGCGGCCGGCTCGCCGTGGTCGTCGGCGACGTCATGGGCAAGGGCGTGCTGGCCGCCGCGATCATGGGCCGGGTGCGCAACGCGCTGCGCGCGCTCGCGCTCACCGACCCGCGGCCCGCCGCCGTCCTGTCCGGCCTGGACCGGCTGTTCAGCGCCACCGAGGACGCCGAGCAGTTCACCACCGTCGCCTACCTGGTGATCGACCCGTCCACCGGGCAGGGCCTGTACACCAGCGCCGGGCACCCGCCGCCGCTGCTGCTGCCCGCCGGCGCGCCGCCGGGCCTCAGCGACGTCGAGGCGGGCACCCCGCTGGGCTGGCCGAGCCACCGGCAGCAGGCGAGCTTCTCGCTGGCGCCGGGCGACACCGTCGTGCTGTACTCCGACGGGCTGGTGGAGAACCGCAGGCGCGGCGTCGACACCGGGCTCGGCGACCTGGTCGCGGCCGCGGCGGAGCTGCCGCCGGGCGCCGCCGCCGACCCGGGACGGCTCGTCGACCACCTGGTCGCCCGGCTGCTCGCCGGGTACGAGCAGTCCGACGACGTGACGCTGCTCGCGCTGCACGTTCCGGCATCGGGGGAGTAGGGCGGCCCGGCATGCCGGGTACGACCCTGCTTGGGGAGGCACCATGGAAATCGAGATGATCGTCGAGATCCCGCGCGGATCACGCAACAAGTACGAGATGGACCACCGGCTCGGGCGCATCCGCCTGGACCGGATGCTGTTCACCTCCACGCAGTACCCGGTGGACTACGGCTACGTGCCCGACACGCTCGCCGAGGACGGCGACCCGCTGGACGCGATGGTCCTGCTGGAGGAGCCCACGTTCCCCGGCTGCCAGGTGTCGGTCCGCAGCGTCGGGGTGTTCTGGATGCACGACGGCGGCCTGCCCGACGCCAAGATCCTCACGGTGCCGGCGCGGGACGTCCGCTACGAGTCGGTCCGCGACCTGAGCGATGTGCCGAACCACTTCCTGGACGAGATCGCGCACTTCTTCGACATCTACAAGAACCTGGAGCCCGGCAAGGACACCGACGTGCGCGGCTGGCAGGACCGCCTCGTCGCCGACCGGGAGATCGGCGACTCCATCGAGCGCGCCGCCGACGCCCACCTCGCCGGATCGCGCTAGCCGGGGCGCCGCGACGTGCGGTGCCCGGAGGCCGGGTGTGCGGTGCCCGGTGGCGTCGGTTCCGCGGCGATGTCACGATCCGGGCGGGCGTCCCGTCCTCGGTGGTGAGGGCGGGCGCGCGTGCCCGGCCGTGAAAGGCTGAACGATCATGTCTGATGTCTTCGAGGAGCACCGCAACCTGCTGTTCGCGGTGGCCTACCGGATGCTCGGCACCGCCGCGGACGCGGAGGACGCCGTCCAGGACGCGTGGATCCGCTGGTCCGCCGCCGACCGCTCCGACGTCCAGGACCCCAAGGCCTACCTCGTCCGGATCACCACGAACGTGGCGCTGGACCGGCTGCGGTCGGCGCGCGCGCAGCGCGAGACCTATGTCGGCCCGTGGCTGCCCGAGCCGATGCTGACCTCCCCGGACGTCGCGGCGGAGGGCGCCGAGCTGTCGGAGTCGGTGTCGATGGCGATGCTGGTCGTGCTGGAGACCCTCAGCCCGCTGGAACGCGCCGTGTTCGTGCTGAAGGAGGTGTTCGGCTACCCGTACGCGGAGATCGCGCGGGCGCTGGACCGCACGGAGACGTCGGTGCGGCAGCTCGGCACCCGGGCGCGCAAGCACGTCGAGGCGCGCCGCCCCCGGTTCGAGGCGGGCGGCGCCGAGCGGCGCGCCGCGACGGAGCGGTTCCTCGACGCGGTCGTCGGCGGGGACATCAACCGGCTCATGGAGACCCTCGCCCCGGACGTGACGCTGTGGACCGACGGCGGCGGCAAGGTCCAGGCGCCGCGGAAGATCGTGCACGGCGCGGACCTCATCGCCCGGTTCTTCGCGAACATCGCCACCCGCCCCTACGAGGGCGTCGCCCCCGAGGACTGGCGGCTGCGGCAGGTCGAGATCAACGGCGGGCCGGCCGTGGTCGTGGACGGCCCGGACGGGCCGATCAGCGTGATCAGCGCCACCGTCGGCGACGACGGGCGCGTCCGGGACATCCAGCTGGTGGCGAATCCGGACAAGCTCCGCGCGATCGCGGAGGGCCGCACGCTGCCGATGTGACGGGGACCCGCCGGCGGCTACTCGTCGACCCTGCGGCGCCTGCCGCCGAACATCCTCGGCGGCGGGCCCGCGGTGGTCGCCGGGGTCGGCACCGGACGCACCGTCGCGTACGCCTCCGGGTCCGGGTCGTCGACCGCGTCCACCGGGGTCAGCCGGATGATCCACGACTCGGCCGCCCAGGTCTCCGCCTGCCCCTCGTGGGTCCGGGCGTTCAGCCGCTCCTTGACCAGCAGCGGCACGACCTCGTCCCACAGCTCGCCGCCGGGCTCGACCCGCTCGCAGCCGGCGGTGAACGCGACCAGCCGGCCGCCCTTGTCCTTGCTGCGCAGGATCACCGTGACCCGCTCGGCGTCCGGCAGGCCCGGCAGCGGCTGCTCGCCCTCGCCGCCGGTCAGCACGTACGCCGACCCGTCGTGCCACACGTGCCACGCGGCGCGCGGCTGCGGCAGGCCGGGCAGGTCGAGCCAGAGCAGCCCCGACCTCTTCGCCGCCTCTTCGACCAGCGCGCGGTTCAGCTCACCCACGCCGAAAGCGTCTCATACGCGCTGGATAGCATCCGCCTCATGCGGTCTCGACGTACCACCCTCGCGGTCCCCGGCAGCAATCCCCGCTTCATCGAGAAGGCGCAGGGGCTCCCCGCCGACGAGATCTTCCTCGACCTGGAGGACGCGGTCGCGCCGTCCGCCAAGGAGGGCGCGCGCAAGACCGTCGTCGCCGCGCTCAACGACGGCGACTGGACGGGCAAGACCCGCGTGGTGCGGATCAACGACCTGGAGACCCACTGGGCGTACCGGGACGTGATCGAGGTCGTCGAGGGCGCGGGCGCGAACCTCGACGCGATCATGCTGCCGAAGGCGTCGGACGCCTCGCACGTGCGCTGGCTCGACCGGCTCCTCACCCAGATCGAGCGGGCGATGGGGTTCGAGGCGGGCCGCATCGGCATCGAGGCGCAGATCGAGGACGCCAAGGGCATGGTGAACATCGACGAGATCGCCGCGTCGTCGCCGCGGCTGGAGGCGCTGGTGTTCGGCCCCGGCGACCTGATGGCCTCGATCAACATGAGGACGCTGGTGGTGGGGGAGCAGCCGCCCGGGTACACCGAGGGCGACGCCTACCACTACATCCTGATGCGGATCCTCATGGCCGCGCGCGCCAACGACCTGCAGGCCATCGACGGGCCGTACTTCAACGTCCGGGACGTCGACGCGTTCACCCGGGTCGCGAAGCGCTCGGCCGCGCTCGGGTTCGACGGCAAGTGGGTGCTGCACCCGGCGCAGATCGACGCGGGGAATGCGGTGTTCTCCCCGTCGCAGGAGGACTACGACCACGCCGAGCTGATCCTGGACGCCTACGAGCACTACGTCACCGTGGAGGGGCGCGGCGCCGCCACGCTCGGGGACGAGATGATCGACGAGGCGTCCCGGAAGATGGCGCTCGTCGTCGCGGCGAAGGGGCGCGCCGCCGGGATGGCCCGGACCAAGCGCTTCGACGCCCCGGCGACCTGACGGGACGTACCATTCGTCCCACATGGGAGAACCGTCGCGGGGAGAGGACCAGGTGCCGATGGCAGGGGACGAGAACGGCTGGGCCCCGCTCGATCCCGGTATGTCGGACGGGTCCGAGGGGGTGCCGGAGCCGCAGGCCCCCGCGCCCGCGCCGCCCGCGATCGGCCCGCCTGTGCCGCCCGGCCCGCCCGGCCCGACCACGGATGGGCTGCCCGCGCCGACCGGTTGGACATGGCCCGCCGACCAGGGCGCCCAGCCCCAGCCGACGGCCCAGCCCCAGCCGATGGCCCAGCCCTATCCGGGCCAGTACGGCGCCGGCCCGTACCCACCGGCGTACGGCGCGCCCTACGGCCCCTACGCCGCGCAGGGGTTCACCGGGTACGGGCCGCCGCGCCCGAAGGGGCCGTGGACGGCCGCGCCGCCGCCCGGCACCCCGTTCCACCGGATGGCGCGGACGCCGCTGCACCGCTGGTGGCGGCCGCTCGTGGGCAGCGCGGCGATCATTGTCGCGGGCATGGCGCTGGCGATCGGCATGATGATCATCGGGATCGTGGTGCGGGTCATCGCGACCGGCGACGCGCCCGACGCCACCGGGAGCGGCGCCGACACGATCTTCGGGAACCCGACCGCCGACCTGGCGTTCAACCTGGCCGTCATCGCGGTCTTCCTGCCGATGGCGCTGCTGGCCGCGTGGCTCGTGCAGCGGCGCAGGCCCGGCACCCTCGCGTCCGTCGCGGGCCGGGTGCGCTGGCGCTGGCTGCTCACCTGCTGCGGCCTCGCCGTCGGGTTCTGCGTGCTGTCGTACGCGTCGTCGATCGTCGCGAGCGCGTTCCTCCCGGACGACTCGTCCGGCGGCGAGCACTGGGTCGGCTGGGGCCGGTTCGCGCCCGCCGCCCTCGTGATCGTCCTGCTGGTGCCGCTCCAGTCGTCGGCGGAGGAGGTCGTCTTCCGCGGCTGGCTGCTGCAGGCCGTGGGCGCCTGCACGCTGGAGACCCGCACCGGGCGGGTCGGGCGCGCGTTCAGCGCCGTGTTCCGCACCCCGTGGCCCGGGATCGTCATCGGGTCGGCCGCGTTCACGTCCCTGCACGGCTACACCGGCTGGGGCATCCTCGACATCTTCGTGTTCGGCGCGGTCGCGGCCTGGCTCGCGACGCGGACGGGCGGGCTGGAGTCCGGCATCGCCCTGCACGTGTTCAACAACCTGCTGGCGTTCCTCGGCCCGGCCGCCGTGGGGAAGCTCGACATCGATCAGGGGTCCGTGCCGTGGCAGGCCGTCGCCGCCGACGTAGCGCCGATGCTGCTGTACGCGGCGGTCGTCGTCTGGCTGGCGCGCCGCAAGAGGATCCAGACCGTGACGGCGGCCCCGGCCGAAGACCCGGGGCCCGGCGCGGTCCCGCAGGACGCCGAGCCCGCGTTCGTCTCACGGCCCCAGTAGGCCCCACGACTCCAGGGCCTCGACCAGGCCGTCCGTCAGCGGCAGCTCCCGCAGCTCCGCCGCGGTGACCCAGCGGGCGTCGGCGGCGTCGTCCCCGGCACGCAGGACGCCGCCCACCGCCCGGGCCTCGTAGTCGTGGATCTCGTAGACGACGCCTCCGGGGCCGGGACGCTCCACCGACCCGGCGAGCGCGCCCGCCACCACGTCCAGGCCCGTCTCCTCCTTCAGCTCCCGGACCAGCGCGGCGGCGTCGTCCTCGCCCGGCTCGACCCGTCCGCCGGGCACCGACCACAGGCCGGCGCCCGGCGGCCGACCGCGCCTCACCAGCAACAGCCGCCCGCTCCCGTCCCTTACGATCCCCCCGACGCAGCGCACCCTCATGTCACCATTTTGACGCGCCTTGCCCGGTCCGCTACCTCGGGGAACTTGACGGCGGCGGGAATCGGCGCGCAGGGTGGGTAGTCATGAGGTCGGAGCCCACATGCCCGCGATGCGCGGGCCCGGTGAGCGCGCCGGGCCTCTGGTCGAGCGACTGGAGCTGCGGCGTGCACGGCGCCGTACTACCCCGCCAGCCGTCCAAGCGCCCCGGCCCGGACGGGCTGGCGGCCGTGCTCCAGGACGCCAGGGTCCCGGTCTGGACGCCCTGGCCCCTTCCGCCGGCCTGGCTCGTCACCGGCTTCTGCGCGGTGGGCGACGAGCGTTCGGGCGCCCGGGCGACGGCCGTCGCGCTGTCCGGGCCGGGCCTGCTCAGCGGCCCGGCCGACCTGGTGCTGATCGCCGAGGAGCCCGGCATCGGGCTCGGCGGCCACTACGCCGGGCTGGACGGCGGCGACCCCGGCCCGGGGTTCGACGGCAGCCCGCCCGACGCCAAGATCGACATCAGCGGGCCCGCCGCGACCTGCGGCCACTCGGTGCCGATGTGGGTCGTCGGCAGCCGGCCCGACCGGGCCGTCTACGTCGGCGAGGCGATGGGCGACTGGCTGTGGGCGGTGCTGTGGCCCGCCGAGGCCGGCGTGCTGATGCTGGAGCGGCAGAACCTCCTCGACCTGCGCGAACCCGGCATGGACCTGGACCTTCCCTACGGCGCCTACAGTCCCCGGCTCGACGAGTAGGCGGACGGCCGCCCGCCCGCCGGGCCGGCGGCTGTTAGAAAGGGCGCATGCGCATCGACCTGCACAGCCACAGCGACGTCTCCGACGGGACGCGCCCGCCGTCCGAGGTCGTCCGGCGGGCCCGCGCGAACGGCGTGGACGTCGTCGCGCTGACCGACCACGACACGGTCGCCGGCTGGGACGAGGCCGCCGCCGCGCTGCCGGACGGGCTGACGCTCGTCCCCGGCGTCGAGCTGTCGTGCAAGCACGACGGGCGCAGCCTGCACCTGCTCGGGTACCTGTTCGACCCGTCCGAGCCCGCCCTCGCCGCCGAGCTGGCCCGGATCCGCGACGACCGCGTCATCAGGGCGCGGACGATGGTGGAGCGGCTGCGGGAGCTGGGCGCGGACGTGACCTGGGAGCGGGTCCGCGCGCTGGCGCGCGGCGAGGCGGTCGGCCGCCCGCACATCGCGCGCGCCATGGTCGAGGCGGGCGTCGTCGCGTCCCCGGACGAGGCGTTCACCCGCGACTGGATCGCCGAGGGCGGCCGCGCGCACGCCGACCGGTACGCGCTCGACCCGGCGCGGGCGATCCGGCTCGTCGGGGCGGCCGGCGGGGTGTGCGTGCTCGCCCATCCGCGGACCCGGCGCGGCGGCTACGTCTTCTCCGACGAGGTGATCGCGAGCCTCGCCGCCGCCGGCCTCGCCGGGATCGAGGTCGACCACCCCGACCAGGACGCGGGGGAACGCGCCGCGCTGCGCGGCCTCGCCCGCGACCTCGGCCTGGCCGCCACCGGCTCCAGCGACGACCACGGTGCCCTGACCGGCGACCGCCTCGGCGCGGAGACCACCGCCCCGGACGCCTACGCCGCCCTCGTCGCCGCGTCCACCGGCTCGGCGCCCGTCTCTTCGCCCGTCTCCGCGGGCGCTGACGCGGTGTCTTCGGGCACTGGAGCGGTGCCGCCCGGAACCGCCCCGGAAGCACGGTAGGGTGCCAGCGTGGACGCGCGCATCGAACAGGTGACGACGTCGGGGAAGCTCACCCTCGACGACACCGAGTACGACGTCGAGAACAACACCTACATCGTCGGCGACGACGACGAGGTCATCGTGATCGACCCGGCCTTCGACGCCGAGGCCATCCTCAAGGAGGTCGGCGAACGCGAGGTCATGGCCGTCCTGCTCACCGACGGCAACGAGCACCGCCTCGAGGTGGTGCTGGAGGTGGCCGCCGCCGGCGAGGAGGACGAGGAGAACTGGGCCCCGATCGCGCTGCACCGCGGCGACCGGGTGCTGTGGCGGGACTACTTCGGCCGCCTCGCCCGCGAGGAGAAGGACGAGGACGACGCCAAGGCGCTGCGCTCCCTCGAACCGGACATCTGGCTGGAGGATGGCGGCATCTTCGAGATCGCCGACTCCCAGCTGGAGGTGCTGCACACCCCCGGCCACACGCCCGGCAGCGTCAGCGTGATCAGCGAGCAGCTCGGCGTGCTGTTCTCGGGCGACACCCTGCACCGCGGCCGCCCCGGCTCGATCGGCGGCGTGTACGACGAGCTCGGCAAGCAGCTGAACTCGATCGGCGCGCTGCTCACCCCGCTGCCGAAGGACCTGCGGATCCTGCCCGGCCAGGGCGAGGAGACGACGGTCGGCGACGAGGACGCCCGCTGGGAGACCTGGGGTTCGCTCGCCCGCGAGCAGGACGACGACTGATCCGGTGGCCGGGGCCGAGCAGCTGGGCTTCGACGGCATGCCCCAGCGGCTGTACGCGTGCACGCCGTCCCGGCTGAACACCTGGCTGGACTGCCCCCGCCGGTACCGGATGACCTACCTGGACCGTCCGATGCCGCCGAAGGGCCCGCCGTGGGCGCACAACAGCGTCGGCGCGGCCGTGCACAACGCGCTCGCCGGCTGGTGGCGGCTGCCGCCCGCCGAGCGGACCCCGGAGGCCGCCGGCACCCTGCTGGCGCGCGGCTGGCTGACCGACGGGTTCCGGGACGAGGCGCAGTCCGCGCGGTGGCGCGAGCGCGCCCGCGAGATGACCGAGCGGTACGCGGCGGGCCTCGACCCGGCGGACGAGCCGGTCGGCGTCGAGCGCACCGTCGCGGCCCGCACCGACCGCATCGCCGTGTCCGGCCGCATCGACCGGCTCGACGCCCGCGGCTCGGAGCTCGTCGTCGTCGACTACAAGACGGGCCGGCACGTGCAGACCGCCGACGACGCGCGCGGCTCGCTCGCGCTGGCGATCTACGCGGTCGCCGCGTCCCGCGTGCTGCGCCGCCCGTGCCACCGCGTCGAGCTGCACCACCTGCCGTCCGGCGAGGTCGCGGTCTGGGAGCACACCGACGAGTCGCTGCAGCGGCACATCAGGCGGGCCGAGCAGATCGCGGCGGAGGCGTCCGCCGCCGACGACGCGTACCGGGCGCGCGTCCCCGCCCCGCGTCGCGGCGAGAACGCCCGGACCCGCGTCGGCGCGCAGAGCCGCGACACCGGACCGGGCCGCGACGCGCCGCCGGTCGACCACGCACCGTTCGACGAGCAGTTCCCGCCGCGTCCCGGCCGGCTGTGCTCGTGGTGCGACTTCGCCCGCCACTGCCCCGAAGGCCGCGAGGCCGCCCCTCGCAAGGAGCCGTGGGCGGCCCTCGGCGAAGACGCCTGATCAGGCGGCGGTCAGGGCCTTCCGGGACTTCCAGCGGCGCGGGTCGCGGAGGCCGTAGAGTCCGCGGCTGACGTCGTAGCCCTCGGCGGCGAGGTTCTGCCGGGCGCGTTCGAGCATCTCGCGGGTGGGCTTGGCGAACGCGTAGTCGTGCAGCTTCTCCGGCACCGAGTTCATCGCGAGGCGGAACGAGCGGAGCGCGGCGGTGACGGCGGGCTGCGGGACCTCGGGAAGCGCCCCGTACATCTTGCGGGCCCAGTCGGGCAGCGAGTAGTAGCAGAGCGCGCCGAAGGGGAAGTAGCCCGGCTTTCCAGGGGCGAGGAACTTCAGGTTCTCCGGCATCGTGGGCCACATCAGGAACCTGACGGTGGCCGCCGCCTCCTCGGTGACGCGCAGGTGCGGGCGCATGCTCGCGAGGTACTGCTCCATCTCCGCGACGCTGCCCGGGACGTCCTCGGCGTGCAGCCCGACGTAGGCGGCGGTGCTGCGCTGCTCGTGCAGGTACCGGTCGGCCATGGCGTCGGTGAGCAGGAGACCGGCGCGGCGGGCGACCTGGAGGTAGGAGTAGACCTCGGCGCAGTGCACCCAGAGCAGCAGCTCGGGCTGGTCGAGGCGCTCCTTCTTCCCGGTGTCGTGGTTGAGGATCCGCAGGCTGCGGTGGATGTCGCGGACCTTCCGGGCCAGCGCGTCGATCTCCTCGCGGGTGCCGAACGTGGCGACGCCGACGAAGTCGGCCGTGCGCTGGAGCCGGCCGAAGGGGTCCTCCTGGAAGTTGGAGTTCTGCCAGACGCCCCACATGGCCATCGGGTGCAGGGCCTGCAGCATGAGGCTGCGCACCCCGCCGACCCACATGGACCGGTCGATGTGGACCCGCCAGGTCACGCTCTCGGGGGGCTGGACGGTCGCGGACATTCCCACCTCACCAGACGTCGTGCGACAAACCGATGTAAGTGTCTCATTACCCGGCCATGGCCGCGACACCGGTCCCGGTGTCGCGTCCCGTTCGAGGTGACGCGGTCGAGTGTCGCCGGATCCCGATCGAGATATGCATAAAGGCTCTATATAAAGCTGCTATGCTTCACCCATGAGTCGCCAAGGCGCCGCGCACGACGCTTCCGATGCCATCGGGTCGGCCCTCTACGATCTGGCCACCAGGGCCGTGAGACGCCTTCCCCGCGACATGAGCCTGACGTCCGCCGCCACCCTGGCCACCCTGGACAAGACCGGCCCGCGACGGATCACCGATCTGGCGGCGGCCGAGGGCGTCACCCAGCCCGCGATGACCGTCGTGGTCCGGGTGATGGAGAAGTCCGGGCTGGTCGAGCGGACGGGCGATCCGTCCGACAGGCGGGTGACGCTGGTGCGCCTGACCGAGGCCGGCGCGTCGTACGTCCGGACACGGCGCCAGGCGGGCGTCGACGCGTACGCGCGGCTGATCGACGGACTCACCGGTGACGAGGTCGAGGCCCTGGCAGCGGCCCTCCCGGCGCTGCTGCATCTGGCAGAGCTCGAAAGCCACGCCCGAGAGGAGTCGGACCGGTGACCGCGGCCCCGGGTCACGACCGGCCCATGAGCACAGCCCCGGCGCGTTCCGAGGCACGCCTGCTGGTCCCCGCCCTGATGTTCATCGCCCTGGTCGTGGCGGCGGTCGGCAGCCTCGGGACGCCGCTCATCACCAGCGTGGCGACCACGTTCCACGTCTCCCTCGACAGCGCGCAGTGGACGCTGACCATCGCCCTGCTCAGCGGCGCCGTCGCCACGCCCGTCCTCGGCCGGCTCGGCGCCGGTCCGCACCGGCGGGCCACGATCCTCGCCACGCTGGCGATCGTCGTCGTCGGCAGCGCGCTCACCGTGCTGCCGCTGCCGTTCGCCTGCCTGCTCGCCGGCAGAGCGGCCCAAGGCACCGGACTCGGCCTCACGGCGCTGATGATGGGCGTGGCCCGCGACCATCTCCCCGAGCGGCGCGGCGCGGCCACGATCGCCCTGATCTCGGTGGTCTCCATCATCGGGGCCGGCGTCGGCTACCCGCTGGCCGCGCTGCTCGCCGAGTTCGGCGGACTGCGGGCCGCCTACGGCCTCGGCCTGCTCGTCACCGCCGTCGCGTTCCTGACCGCTTGGCGCTCCGTGCCCGCGGCTCCCGAAGGCCGCTCCGCTCACGTGAACGTGGCCGGTGCGCTCGTCCTGGCGGGTGGACTGCTCCTCGTCCTGTTCCTCGCCGGCGAGAGCAGCCTGTGGAGCCGGCACCTCGCCGTGGCGGTGACCCTCGCCGTCGCCGCCGTGCTCCTGCTGTGCGTCTGGACCGCCTCCGAGCTGCGCAGCACGACGCCTCTGGTCGACGTCCGGGCGGTGCGGCACCCGGCGGTCGCCGGGGCGAACATCGCCATGTTCGTCGGCGGGAGCGGCATGTACCTGCTGCTCACGCTCATCACCCGCTACGCCCAGACGCCGCACGGCGCCGGCTACGGGTTCGGGCTGAGCACCTTCGTAGCGGGGCTGGTCCTCATCCCCTTCTCCGTGCTGGGGTTCGTCGCCGGCAAGCTCACGCCCCGGGTCCGCGAACGGATCGACGGCCCCCTGCTCCTGGCCGGCAGCGCCGCCATCGTCGGCGGCGGGTTCGTCCTGTTCGCGGCGGCCCGGTCCAATCTGGCCGAACTGCTCGTGGCCATGGGCGTGCTGGGGTTCGGCGTCGGCAGCTTCTCGGCCGCCATGCCCGGCGTCATCCTGGCCGTCACGCCCAAGAGCGAGACGTCGAGCGCCATGAGCTTCAACTACGTCGTCCGCAGCGTCGGGTACTCCTTGGGCAGCGCCATCGGCGGTCTGGTGCTGGCCGCCGGCACCGGCACCGGCCGCGTCTTCCCGAACGACGGCGCCTACACCACCGCCGCGCTGGTAGGCGTCGCCGCGATGGCGATCACGACGATGACCAGCCTCGTCCTCGCCCGCCGACGCTCAGCCGAGACGGATCCGATCGCGGATCCGGCCGGTTGACCGAAGCCGTCCGAACACAGGAGGTCACCATGGCCAAGGGCTACTGGGTCAGCGTCTACCGCACCATCGCCGACCCCGAGAAGCTCGCCGCCTACAACAAGCTGGCCGGTCCGGCCGTCAGGGCCGCGGGCGGGCGGGTGCTCGCCCGCGACGGCCGGGTCGTCGCGCACGACGCCGGAATCGCCGAGCGCACCATCCTGATCGAGTTCGACAGCTTCGAACAGGCGGTCGCCGCACGCGCGAGTGCGGCCTACCAGGAGGCGCTGGCCGCACTCGCCGACGGCGTCGAGCGCGACTTCCGCATCATCGAAGGTCTCGACTGACGACCGATGCCGGGCCGGGTTCCGTGGGACGCGACACCTGGCGCGGTCCCGGCCCCGGTACCGGTCCGTTCGAGCGCCGGGTCTTCTTGGTCAGCCCTTGATCTGCGTCCAGGCCTGCGTCCAGCGCGCGTAGTCGACGCAGTCGTTGCCGCGGTCGTCCCCGCAGTCCTTCACCGGCGTGCGCCAGAACGCCAGCCGCTTGTAGAAGGCGGGATCGCCGACGTGGTACGTGGAGCAGAAGCCCTTCGCGGTGTACGCGCACGCCTTCGGGTTGGCCGGCGCCTCACCGAAGTACTGCGCGACCTGCGCCTGCACCCTCGGCTTGATGATCCAGTTCATCCACTTGTACATGCACGCGGGATGCTGCGCCTTCGACGAGATCATCCACGTGTCGGACCAGCCGGTGGCGCCCTCCGTCGGGATCGTGGTCGCGACCGGTGACCGCTGGTCCATCGCCAGGTTCGCGGTCACCTGCCACGCGGTGCCCGCGTAGTTGTCGGCGCTCTTGAACGACTGGAGCTCGTCGAGGTAGTTCGCCCAGTACTGGTTCACGTTCGGCCGCTGCTGCTTCAGCAGGTCGATCGCCGCGCCGAACTGCTTCTCGTCCAGCTCGTACACGTTCTTGATCTTCAGGTCCGGGCGGTGCGCCTTCAGGTACAGCGCGGCGTCGGCGATGTAGATGGGGGAGTCGTAGGCGACGACGTGCCCCGACGCCGGGGAGTCCTTCCTCCACACGACGTCCCAGGACGTGGGGCGCTGCGCCAGCTTGTCCGTCCGGTACATCAGCATGTTGGCGCCGTAGCCGTGCGGGACGCCGTACATCCGCCCGTCCACCGAGTTGTACGGCTGGTTCTTCAGGAACCCGGCGATGTCGCCGTACCCGCTGAGCAGCCGCGTGTTGACCGGCGCGACCGTCCCGCCGTAGACGAGCCGCAGCGACGCGTCGCCGGACGCGGACACGCCGTCGTACTTGCCCGTCTGCATCAGCGCGACCATCGAGTCGGACGTGTCGGCCACCTTCGCCTCGACGCGGCATCCGGTCGCCTTGGTGAACGGGGTGACCCAGTCGACCTTCGGGTCGTTCGACCCGTTCTCGGCGTAGCCCGCCCAGACGACCAGGTCGAGCCGGCCCTCCGAGGCGCCGATCTCCTGCTGCGTCGGGATGTCCGGCGGCGGTGCCGCGCCGGTCGAGCCGCCGCCGCACCCGGCGGTCAGGGCGGCCACCACGAGCGCGGCCGCCGCGAGCGGGCGCCGCACCCGGTGCGCGTGGTTCGGGGTGTTCGCCATCACGCTGAGAGATCGTAGGGCTATTTTTGGTCACGTGCGCACACAAAATGTGATGATCTGGAAACTGTCGACACACGGCGCGGGATCGCCCTAGGCTTCCGTCCGTTCCGCGGCGACCTCCCCGGTTCCGCTCGAACCTTGTGGGTTCCGCCCGGACCTTGTCGGCCCCCACCTGCCCCCACGAGCGAAAGTCGTCACCGAAGTGCCAAAACGAGGCCGCTCCTCGGACCCCGCCGCCGGCCACCGTCGGGTCCCCAAGGCGTCGCGGTTCCGGTCCATCCGGTTCAAGGTCGTCCTGATGGTGACCGTCTCGGTCGTCTCGCTCGGCGTGCTCTGGGCCTTCGCCGCGAGCATCGCGCTCGGCCAGGGCCTCAACCTCCGGCACGTCGAGACCGTCCAGGACCACTTCGGCTACCCGTCCGGCGCGCTCGGCAGCGCCCTGCAGAACGAGCGCCGGCTGTCGATGGTGTACCTCGGCAGCCGCACCGACGGGGACCGCGCCGCGATGGAGTCGGGGCGGCTCGTCACCGACCGGCAGGCCGAGCTGTTCCGCCGCCTCGTCCAGGACCCCGGCGCCCGCGGCGCCGCGCCCGCGCAGGCCCGCCGGCTCGCCGACCGGATCGGCGGCGAGCTCGCCGCGCTCGGCACCGGGCGGCGCGCCATCGACGCCGGCGCCACCGGCCGCGCCAAGGCGTTCGCCGACTACACCGCCCTGCTGTCGGACGTCGGGTCGCTGCAGGGCTCCCTCGCCACCCTCGACAACTCCGAGGTCGCCAAGGACGCCCGCAACGAGGCGTCGCTGTCGCGGGCCCGCGAGACCCTCGCCGAGGAGGACGCCGTCCTCGCCGGCGCGCTCGCCGCCGGGCGGATGACGCCCGCCGAGCACGCCCAGTTCGTCAAGCTCGTCGGCACCCAGCGCGCCCTGTACGGGTTCGCCTCGTCCGAGCTGCGCGCCGACGACCAGTCCTACTACCAGCGCGTCACCGGCATGCCGGAGTACGCCCGGCTCCGCGCGCTGGAGGACCGGTTCGTCGCGTCCCGCACGCTCGTCCGGCCGTCCACCGACTCCGGGACGCTGTGGAAGACCACCGCCGACTCCAACCTCACCCGGCTGCGCGGCCTGGAGCTGTCGGTGGCCGCGGGCGCCGAGCAGCGCGCCAAGCCGATCTCCGACGGCATCATCACCCGGGTCGTGCTGGCCGGCGTCCTCGGCCTCCTCGCCGTCGTCGCGTCCCTGGTCATCGCGGTGTGGGTGGCGCGGTCCGTGATCCGCGAGCTGGCCCGGCTGCGCCGCGAGGCCATCGACCTCGCCGACGTCCGGCTGCCCGGCGTGATCCGCCGGCTGCGCCGCGGCGAGGAGGTCGACGTGGCCGCCGAGGCGCCGCCGCTGGCGTTCGGCACCCGCGAGATCGACCAGGTCGGCGAGGCGTTCAACGCCGCCCGCCGCACCGCCATCCAGGGCGCGGTGGAGGAGGCGACGCTGCGCCGCAACGTCAGCGACGTCTTCGTCAACCTCGCCCGCCGCAGCCAGACGCTGCTGCACCGCCAGCTCAAGCTGCTCGACTCGATGGAGCGGCGCATCGAGGTCCCCGACGACCTGGAGGATCTGTTCCGGGTCGACCACCTCGCCACCCGCATGCGCCGGCACGCGGAGGGCCTCATCATCCTGTCCGGGCAGGCGCCCGGCCGCGGCTGGCGCAGCCCCGTCGCGATCGTCGACGTCGCCCGCGCCGCCGCGTCCGAGGTCGAGGACTACACCCGCGTCAACGTCGCGCCGATGACCCGCGCCGCGATCGTCGGGCCCGCCGTCGCCGACGTCATCCACCTGCTCGCCGAGCTGATCGAGAACGCCACCGCGTTCTCGCCGCCGCACACCACCGTGCAGGTGCACGGGCAGGCCGTCTCGCACGGCTTCACCCTGGAGGTCGAGGACCGCGGGCTCAGCATGGACGAGCCGAGCCTCGCCGCGGCCAACGAGCGGCTCGCCAGCGGCGGCGAGTTCGACCTGTCCGACGCCTCGCAGCTCGGTCTGTTCGTCGTCGGCCGGCTCGCCCGCCGGCACGGCGTCAAGGTCACCCTGCGGACCTCCCCGTACGGCGGCATGACCGCGATCGTGCTGCTGCCCGAGGACCTCGTCGTCCGCGCCGACGCCGAGGCGCTGGAGGCGCCGCCCGCGCTCACCACCCGCCGCGCCGAGGACGCCCTCGTCCCGGTCGGTGCCGTCGTCGGCCGCCGTCCGGACGGCCCCGACGACGACGGGCCCGGCGGCGCCGTGCTGCGCCTCCCGGCCGGACGGCACGCCGCGGCGCCGCGCCCGGAACCCGCCGAGGCCCGTCCCGCGGAGCCGCTCGCCCGCCCGCCGAGGTTCGGCGACGACCCGCTCGGCCCGCTCGCCGAAGACCCCTTCGGCGACGACCCGCTCGGCGCGGGCCCGGGCGGCGGCGCGGC